>JANTGE010000009.1 GCA_024763085.1 Acidimicrobiia bacterium | reverse complement strand
GTACAGATCATCGTGTACGCCGGGGCGGTGATGACGCTGTTCCTGTTCGTGATCATGCTCATCGGCGTCGACAAGGACGAAGACCTGACCGAGAGCCTTCCCGGCCAGAAGATCCTCGTCATGATCTTGGGCGTCGTGGCGTTGGGCGCCATCGTGGCCGTCCTCGCCGTCGGAGACTGGGCGTGGGTGACCGGTGTACCGAAGCTCGACCCGGCGCCGAACGGCACCGCCGAGGCGATCGGTTCCGGTTTGTTCACCGACTGGGTCCTGCCGTTCGAGGCGACGTCGCTGCTGCTGATCATCGCCTCCGTCGGGGCCATCGCCCTCGCGTTCTTCCGACCCAAGAAGGAGGGGAGCGAATGACGGTCACCGCAGGCTGGTACTTCACCCTCGCCTTCGTCCTGTTCGGTATCGGCTCCATCGGGCTGCTCATCCGGCGCAACGCTCTCGTCATGTTCATGTGCATCGAGCTGATGCTGAACGCGGTGAACCTGACGTTCATCGCCGCCGGACGTGAACTCCACGACCTCACCGGGCAGCTGTCGGTGTTCTTCGTGCTGGTCGTCGCCGCCGCCGAGGTGGTCGTCGGCCTGGCCATCATCGTCGCGGTGTTCCGCACACGCCGCACCGCATCGGTCGACGAGCTCCACGAGTTGAAGGGGTGACGGGGATGGCCGATTTCGTCATTCGCAACATCTGGCTGATCATCCTGTTGCCGGCCGTCGGCACCGTGCTGCTGCACTTCCTCGGCCGCCGGATCGGCGAGCCGTGGGCCGGCTGGATCGCCTCGTCCGCGATCGGCGGATCGTTCGTGCTCGGGCTGATCGCCGCCATGCCGCTGTTCGCCGGCGAAGCCGAAGCTCACGTCGTGCACGTGTTCGACTGGATTCCTGCGCTCGGGGCCAACGCCGAACTCCTCTGGGACCCCCTGTCGGCGTTGATGGTGCTCGTCGTGTCGGGCGTCGGCACCCTCATCCACATCTACGCCATCGGCTACATGCACGGCGACGAGCGGTTCGGCCGGTTCTTCACCTACCTCAACCTGTTTGCCACGTCGATGCTGACGCTGGTGTTGGCGAACAACTTCGCGATCCTGTTCGTCGGATGGGAACTGGTCGGGCTCTGTTCCTACCTGTTGATCTCGTTCTGGTTCGTCCGTCCGTCGGCGGCCGCGGCCGGCAAGAAGGCGTTCATCGTCAACCGGATCGGCGACTTCGGGTTCCTCATCGGCCTGATGATCATCTTCTCCACGTTCGGCACGCTGTCGTATTCGACGGTGCTGCACGACCCGGGCAGCCTTCTCGGAGCCGGTGCGGCCACCGCCGTGGGCTTCCTGCTGCTCGTGGGCGCCACCGGCAAGTCGGCTCAGCTTCCGCTGTACGTGTGGCTGCCCGACGCGATGGAAGGCCCGACGCCGGTGTCGGCCCTCATCCACGCCGCCACGATGGTCACCGCCGGCGTGTTCATGGTTGCCCGCACGTCGGCGATCTACGCCCTGTCGGAACCTGCTTCGATCGCTGTCGCCACGATTGGTGCCCTCACCGCGCTGTTCGCCGCTTCGATCGCCATCGCCCAGACCGACATCAAGCGGGTACTCGCCTATTCGACGATCAGTCAGCTCGGCTACATGTTCGTCGGTGTGGGCTCCGCCGCCTATGTCGCCGGTGTGTTCCATCTCATGACCCACGCCTTCTTCAAGGCTCTGCTGTTCCTCGGCGCCGGTTCGGTCATCCATGGCATGGGCGACGAGCAGGACATCACGAAGATGGGCGGACTCTGGTCGAAGATGAAGGTAACCGCGTGGACGATGCTCATCGCCACCGTCGCGATCTCCGGTATCCCACCGTTCGCCGGCTTCTTCTCGAAGGACGAGATCCTCGGTTCGGCGTTCGGGCGGGGCGGCTGGTACATCGTCCTGTGGGCGATCGGGCTGATCACCGCCGGACTCACCGCCTTCTACATGACCCGGTGGTTCGTGCTCGTCTTCCTCGGCAAACCACGATGGGATGAAGGCGTCCATCCCCACGAGTCGCCGAAGGTGATGACCGTGCCGCTGCTCGTCCTCGCCATCCTGTCGGTGATCGGCGGGTTCGTGAACACCCCGTTCAAGAAGGGTCTGGAACACTTCCTCGAACCGGCCTTTGAAGGCGTGAAGCTGGCCCATGAACCCGAGGGTGCGCTGCTGTGGTTGCTCGCCGGGGTGTCGGTGCTCGTCGCGCTGATCGGCATCTTCGTCGCCTGGACGATGTACAACCGGCCTGAGCCGACCGCCGAACCGCTTGCCGCCAAAGCGCCGAATCTCTGGCGACGCATGGCCAACGGCTACTACGTCGATGACGTCTACGGAACCTTGATTGTCGCTCCCGGCAAGCTGCTTTCGGCATGGTCGGCGTTCGTATTCGATAAGAAGATCATCGACGGGTTCGTCAACGGTGTCGGTATCGTCGTTCGGCGCATCTCGGCGGCCCTCAGCCCGCTGCAGACCGGCTACGTCCGCAACTATGCGCTCGTCCTGGCGGCCGGCATCGTGGGATTTGTCATCTGGATCATCGGCACGGGAGGCTTCTAGTGGACTTCCCGATTCTCTCCGTTCTCGTTCTCCTCCCGTTCGCCGCCGCGGTGATCGTCGGATTGCTGCCTTCGCGGCGCAAAGAGCTGTACCTGCCGGTCGGCATCGCCCTGAGCTTCCTGCCGCTGGCGGCCAGCATCTGGCTGTTCGCCGTTTTCAAGACCGGGGAAGGAGCCTTCCAGTTTGTCGAGAAGACCACGTGGTACGCACCGTGGGGAGTGTCGTGGCATCTCGGCGTCGATGGGATCTCGCTCCTGATGCTGGTCCTCACCACCATCCTGGTGCCCATTTCGCTGGCGGCATCGACGACGATTTCGAAACGTCCGAAACAGTTCGTCGTGTTCAACCTGCTGCTCGAAGGCGGCCTGCTCGGCGTCTTCCTCAGCCTCGACCTGTTCATGTTCTTCGTGTTCTTCGAAGTGATCCTCGTTCCGATGTACTTCATCATCGGGGTGTGGGGGTCGGACCGGAGGATCTACGCGGCGATCAAGTTCTTCATCTTCACCGCGTTCGGGTCTGCCCTCATGCTGGCTGGGATCATCGCCATGGCCCTCATGTATGGGCGCCAGACCGGCCAGATCAGCTTCGACTACCTCGACATGCTCAACCTGCAGATGAGCTATCAGACAGAACTGTGGCTCTTTGCCGCCTTCGCTCTGGCGTTCGCGATCAAAGTGCCGATGTTCCCGCTCCACACATGGCTGCCCGACGCCCACGTCGAAGCTCCGACCGCCGGGTCGGTGATGCTGGCCGGCGTCCTCCTGAAGATGGGCACCTACGGTCTGCTGCGGTTCAACCTCATGCTGTTCCCCCGGGCCACGGTCGACGCCGTGCCGATCTTGGCGGTGCTTGCCGTCATCGGCATCGTGTACGGTGCCGCGGTGGCGATCGTCCAACCCGACTTGAAGAAGCTCGTTGCCTACTCGTCGGTGTCGCACCTCGGCTTCATCGTGCTCGGCATCTTCGCCCTCACGTCGCAGGGTCTGCAGGGCGGAGTGGTGCAGATGATCAACCACGGCCTCTCCACCGGCGCACTGTTCCTTCTCGTCGGCATGATCTACGAACGGCGCCATACGAAGAAGATCGCCGACTTCGGCGGTCTCGCCAACGTCATGCCTCTCTACGCCGGGTTCTTCCTGTTCACCGCCTTGGCGTCGATCGGCCTGCCCGGGCTGAACGGGTTCATCGGCGAGTTCCTGGTGTTGATCGGCAGCTTCGTGACATTGAAGTGGTTCGCCATCGTGGCCGCCTCCGGGGTGGTACTGGCTGCGGTGTATCTCCTGTGGGCCTACGAGCGGGTCTTCACCGGACCGGTCCACAACCCGGCGAACGAGAAGCTGCTCGACCTGAACGCCAGAGAGATCACCATGCTCGGGGTGTTGGCCGCCTTCATGCTGCTGCTCGGCCTCTACCCGAAGATCGCCCTGGACCGGATCGCCCCGTCGACCGAACTGGTGCTCGACCGCATCGAGGCCACCACCACCTACGAGGTCCCGTATCCCGGCCGCATCGCCGACATTGTGGGGGTGAGCGCCCATGAGTGACATCGTGAACGTGTCCTACCTGGCGGTCGGACCGGAGATCATCCTTACCCTCGGCGCGGTCGCCGTGCTGCTCGTCGATGTCTTCCGCAAGCCATCACCAAGGGTCCACGCCTGGATTGCCGGCTTCACGCTTGCCCTTGCCGGTGTCGTCGCAGGCTTCCAGTGGACGGCCGAACCGTCGGTGTCGTTCTCGGGGATGATCTCGATCGACCGGTTCGGCACACTGGCAACGTTCATCATCCTCGGCGTCGCGGCGCTCGGCCTCGCCACCGCCTGGGGCATGGTGGAACGGCTCGGCCGGCGCGGCGCCGAAAGCATCGTCCTCGTGTTCATGGCTGCGGCCGGTTTCCAACTGATGGCCACGTCCCAGAACCTCATGATGATCTTCCTGGGATTGGAGATCGCGTCGTTGTCGCTCTACGTGCTTGCCGGGATCTCCAGGGAGCGAGTCCAGGCAGACGAGGCCGCCCTCAAGTACTTCCTGCTCGGCTCGTTCGCCTCGGCGGTGTTCGTCTATGGGGTCGCCCTCACGTTCGCCGGAACCGGCCACCTGTCGATCCTCGACCTGCGGCAGTTCTTCGCGACCTACGTCGTGCTGCGACCCGGCGTCACCCTCGCCGCCATGGCGATGCTCATCATCGGACTCGCCTTCAAAGTCTCTGCGGCGCCGTTCCACGTGTGGGCGCCCGACGCCTACCAGGGTTCGCCCGCCGGCATCGTCGGTTTCATGGCCGCTGCGGCGAAGGTCGGTGCGTTCGCCGCCCTGGCCAGGATCCTCATCGCCGGTTTCCCCTTCTACCAGGACGTCTGGTCGGACGGGCTGGCGCTGCTGGCAGCCATCTCGATCACGGTCGGCATGATCATGGCCATCGCCCAGACAGACCTCCGGCGCATGCTGGCCTACTCATCGGTTGCCCACGCCGGGTTCATTCTCACCGCCCTGCTCGGCGGACCCGGCGGGCTCGCCGCCGTCTGGTTCTACCTCGCGGTGTACACGGTGCAGCTCATCGGGGCCTTCGCCGTCGTCTCGTCGGTAGCCGGTCCGATGGGAGCCCAGTCGCCGCTGTCGGACTACACCGGCCTGGCCGACCGGTCGCCGTTCCTCGCCGGGGCGTTGGCACTGTTCATGGTTGCCATGTCCGGTGTGCCGCTGACGTCGGGGTTTGTCGCCAAGTTCGCGGCGTTCGCGTCGGCGTGGGCCGCCGGCTACGAGTGGCTCGTCATCCTCGCGGTGCTCGCCAGCGTCGCCGGGTTCTTCTTCTACCTCAGGGTGATCGTCCTCATGTACATGCAGGAGCCGGCTGTGGCAGAGGCCCCCGGCGCGGCCCCGGCCCGTTTCCAGGCCGTCGGTGCCGTCCGCTGGGTCCTGCTCATCGCTATCGCCGTCACCTTGCTCTTCGGCATCGTTCCCGGTCCGCTGCTGGACCTGGTCCGGAATGCCCTTCCGCTCTAGCGGCCTCCGGGTCCACGCGACGCTCCTCGCCGTAGGGGCGTTGCTTCCCCTTGCGGCACTCTTGGTACGCCCGCCGGTTACACCCGATCTGGCAGGCGGAGATCTGGTGCTCGTTCAGGACGGTGAGGTGGTGAACGAAGACCTGTATGCGGCAGGCAACCGGGTGCTGATCGAAGGAACTGTCGAAGGCGACGTCCTCGTAGCCGCCTTCCAAGAACTCGTCGTCAGCGGGACGGTCGAGGGCAGCATCACCGGCGTGGCGTCGACCGTCACCATCACCGGGAACGTCGAAGGTTCGGTGCGGATGGCGGCGGGCACCGTGAAGCTGGAAGGGAACGTAGGGAAGGATCTCTTCGTGGCGGCCTCTTCGACCAGCGTCACCGGCACGGTGGGGCGTGACCTCATCTTCTACGGTGGCGATCTGGCGACCGTCGGACAGGTAGCCAGAAACGTGCGCGGCCAGACGCTCGACCTGGCTCGTATCGGCGGTTCAGTCGGCGGTGACGTCGACATGACAGTTGCCCGGATGGAGGTGCTCGACCGGGCCCGCATCGGCGGGACACTCGGGTATCGCTCGGCCAACGACGCGGACATCGGCAGAGGCGTCGAGGTGGGCCGAACCATCGTCCACCGCCAGCCCGTCCGACCCAACGTGCGGGTACAAGGTCTGCTGCTGCTCACCCAACTCGTGTTGCTGCTCACCATGGTGATCTTCGGCTATCTGATGTTCTGGACGGCCCCTGCGGCAACCGCAACCGCGGTCGACGCGGTGAGACGGAGGCCGCTGTCGACGATGCTCATCGGCATTGGCGTGGCTGTCGTGCCGGTGGGGCTATTCGTCACGGCGATGGTGGCGGTCGTATCATCGTCGCCCGAACTGCTGCTGCCGGCGATCCTGGTCGGTGGGCCCATCGGCACGCTGCTCTTTGGCCTGTTGGGTGTCGGGTCGCTGCTGGCACCCGTGCCGGTTCTCACCGCCGTCGGGGACCGGATCCTGCGGGGACGACGCAGTCCGCAGGCGGCGTTCACCGTCGGGTTGGTCATCTGGCTGGTCGTGCTCGGCGTCCCGATCGTCGGCCCTCTGGTCGCCCTGGCCGTCTCGGCGCTCGGGCTCGGCGGATGGACGGTCGGCCTGTTCGCCGGGCGCACGGCGCCGCCCCCGGCCCCGGTCGCAAGCCGGCCGGCGGTACCGCAGCCGGCGGTGTCGCAACCGGCGGCGACCCATCCCGACGATGCCTACCCGTTGCCGCCGCTGCCGGAAGCACCTACCGAAGATCCCGATTGGCCGGGCGACGTGGAAGACTGACCGGTATGGTCACCGACACGAGACGTCGTCCGCTGCGAGATCTCCGCATCTCGGTCACCGACCGTTGCAACTTCCGGTGCACGTACTGCATGCCGAAAGAGATCTTCAACCGGGAGTGGGAGTTCCTCGCCCGCGACGAACTGCTGACTTTCGAAGAGATCGGTCGCCTCGCCCGGGTCTTCGCCGGCCTGGGGGTGCACAAGGTGCGGATCACCGGCGGCGAGCCTTTGCTCCGCCGGGATCTCGAAGTCCTCATCGCCGACCTGTCGTCGATTCACGGAATCGACGATCTGACGCTGACGACGAACGGCTCGCTGCTTGCCCGCAAAGCGGAGACCCTGGCAGCCGCCGGACTCGACCGGGTCTCGGTGAGTCTCGACTCGCTCGACGACGACGTGTTCCGGGCCATGAACGACGTCGACTTCCCGGTGGCGCGAGTCCTCGAAGGCATCGACGCCGCCGCCGCAGCAGGCCTCACCCCGGTGAAGGTGAACGCGGTCGTGAAACGGGGCGTCAACGACCACACGATCGTCGAGATGGCCGAGCATTTCCGAGGCACCGGCCACATCCTCCGCTTCATCGAGTTCATGGACGTCGGGACGACCAACGGGTGGCGTCTCGACGATGTGGTTCCGGCAGCGGACATCGTCGGTGCCATCCATGCGGTGCATCCGCTCGAAGCGATCCCGCCCGCCTATCCGGGCGAGGTGGCCCGTCGGTTCCGATACCAGGACGGAGCCGGAGAGATCGGCGTCATCACCTCGGTGAGTAATCCGTTCTGCGCCACCTGTACCCGGGCGCGCATCTCCGCCGACGGATTTCTCTACACCTGCCTCTTCGCCAACAAAGGCCTCGACCTGCGGCCCTTGGTGCGGTCCGACATGTCCGACGAGGCCATCGCGGACGTCGTGGGACAGGTGTGGGCGTCCCGGGACGACCGTTACTCGGAGGTACGGTCGGAGCACACCGACGGACTGCCCAAAGTGGAGATGAGCTATATAGGCGGTTGAACCTCTCTCGGAGGTTCAACCGCCGGTACTGGGTACTGGGTACTGGGTCGCCGGGTCAGAGGAACCGCGCCACACCTTCTGCCAGTGCCTCTGGGGTGTCGACGCTGAACCACGAGCGCCCGTCTTCGCCCCACGACCGCCACTCGCCGGGTTCGACGGCCCGGAACGGCAGCCGGTCGAGTAGCGACTGGATGGAACCGCCCGTTTCGACCTCGGCTGCCACTTCGGGAAGCCACTCGGCCGGATACCGGGCACAGGTGACCTGCCGGGCGCCGTCGATCGGCACCACCGCCTCGCCGGGATCGCCGAGTCCTGCAAGCCGGGCGACGGTGTCGGGGCGGAGGAACGGCTGATCGACGGCTACCAGGACGACCGGCCCCATCTCGAGTGCCGTCAGCAGGCCGGCCAACGGTCCCCGCACATCCCGGCGCGCGTCGGGCACACAGTGGACGCCGGCGACCGTGGCGTCCCTACCGACGCCGATCACGCTGTCGAGGCCGGCAAGGGCGTCGGCTACCCAGGTGATCATGGGGCGCCCCTGGATGGAGACGAGTGCCTTGTCCGACCCCATACGACGTGACTCGCCTCCAACCAGGATCGCGCCAAGCATCAGTTCGCCCGGATCTCCACCTCGAGTTGCAGGTCACCGGCCTGTTCGAACGTCAGCGTCAATGGCACCGTGGTGCCGGGCTTCAGCTCTTCGGTAATGCCAATGCACATCACATGCAGCCCGCCCGGCTTGAACTCGACCGTGGCTCCAGGAGCGATTTCGACGGCACCACCCTGGACGGGACGCATCCCCATGACTCCGCCATCTTTCATGTACATCTCGTGCAGTTCGGTGACCGAGCAGGCAGGCGACGAGGCTCCGACCAGTTGGTCGGGAGCGTCTCCGCCGTTGGTGATGTTCATGTAGAACGCAGCGTTGGTGGCTGCGCTTGGCGAGGGGCGGCCCCACACATCGGTCACCTCGATGCCGCCGGCAGAGCCTCCACAGGCCGCGGCGACGACTCCGATCAACAGTACGAGCACCACGATTCGGCGCATGACGTCCCTCCTATTTCAACAACTCGTGCAAGTCCGCGGCGATGTCCTGCGGACCGATCCCGAACGGCAGCACCAACTTCAGCCGTCCCTCCCGGTCGATGACCATGGCCGACGCCGTGTGGTCGATGAGGTACCCGCTTGCCGGCGTTCCTTCGTGCTTCTCGTAGAAGATGCCGTACACGGCGGCGACCGCGGCAACCTCGTCTTCGTTGCCGGTGACGCCGACGAACCGGGGATCGAACGAGCCGACGTACTCGGCGAGCCGCTCCGGAGTGTCCCGGTCCGGGTCGACCGATACGAACACCACCTGCACCTCGTCGGCTTCGTCACCCAGGATGCGCATGGCGCCGGCCAGGTCGGCCAGCGTTGTCGGACAGACGTCTGGGCAGAACGTGTAACCGAAGAACAACACGGTGACTTTGCCGCGGAAGTCCGATGGGGACACCGGTCCCGAGGCCGATTGCAGTGTGAAGTCGGGCGCCGGTTCGGGTGACTGGATGATCGTGCCGTGGAAGGAGTACGGCCGCAGGGCCCGAGCGCCGAACCACACGCCGGCGAGCAGCGCAGTCGTGACGGCGAGGATGATGGGAAGCCTCTTCATGGTGCGTAACACAGGAACAAATGGGCGGCTTCGTAGGCGACGGCGTTGGCTCCTTGTGCGTTGCGTACTTCGTCGGCCAGCACACCCAGGTGCCGGAGGATACGGTCCGGGTCGGGAGGCTCGAGCAGATACCGGTACTCACCGCGGATCGTCCCGGCGCCGTCGACGAGGACGAACTTGGGGTCGAGGGCGATCGTTCCGTCGTCCTTCGGTTCGTAGTAGGCGCCGAATCCGCTGCCCACGATCGTCTTGAGCAGCTTCGGGTCGGTGGACGTCACGAACGTCCACACGTCGGGATCTGCGCCAACCCGCCGGGCATAGTCCGCGAGGCGGTCGGGGGTGTCGTGCTGCGGGTCGACCGAGATCGTGACGAGGCGCACCGAAATGTCTCCGAGATCGACTTCGCCGAGACGGTCCTGAACGGTGCGCATGGTGTCGTCCAGGTGGCCGCACGGCGGGGGACACGAGGTATACGAGAAGTCGTAGAGCGTGAAGGAACCCCGCAGGTCTTCGCTGGTGAGGCGTGTGCCGCTCTGGTCGACGAACGAGAACGCCGGGGCCAGACGGATCCTGGGCAGCACCTGGACCGGCTGGGCGATGATGAAGTAGGCAAGGCCGGCCAGGAGGGCACCAAGGACGACGACGGAGGGGATGAGGAGCTTTCGAGACATCGACGAGCTGATGGTAGCCGCCGGATTCGGTCCTCGAAACGGTCGGATCAGACCGTTTCGACGGGTAGGTACACTGCCGGCCATGCGCCGATCGATCATCGTTGTTCTTGCCGTCGTGATGCTCACTACCGCGTGTTCTCGTGGATCGGAGGAAGGAGGGCTCGGTCCGCCGGCCGACCCGACGAACCTTCCCGACATCACCGGGTCGCACTATGTCGCCGGGGTCGATCCGCTCCATGCCGAGTACGGCGGCCGGGTGTTGATCACCCGAAACGACGATGGCACCTACGACTTCAAGTGGGTGGTCTCGGGCAGCATGCAGGAGGGAACCGGCACGATCGATGGCAACACGGTCGAGGTGCGGTGGCGGCTCGTACAGCCGGAGAGTGACCGGGCAGGCACCGCCAGCTATGTGATCACCGAAGACGGAGGTCTCGAGGGCACCCGCGCCGTCGACGGCTACGACGAACCTGGCACCGAGGAGATCTTCCCGGTTCGGCCTGAGGACCGCTGACGCTGGAGTGTCGGTCCCCCCAGCGAGCGGGCCAATACTGGTCCCCCCAGGAGCGCTGGTCCCCCCTAGCGAGCGAAGCGAGCGGAGGGGGGAAGGTACCGGCGAAGCCGGTAGGGGGGTCGCGGGCGAAGCCCGCCTGGGGGAAAGTACCGCCGGAGCGTAGCTCCGGGGGTAGGGGGGCCGTTGACCGGTGTGGGAGACACCCCCATCGACCTCGGCTTCGCCTCGGCCACTTCCCCCTTCGCAGGGGGAAGCATTGCGCTCATCAGCACCGAGGCTGTGGGACACCACCGGCACCCAGACTCAGAACCCTCAATCGAGCCTGGCCTCGCTTCGACTCACCCTCTTCCCGCTCAGCGGAGCGTCAGCAGGAACGCCACCAGGTCGTCGATCTCGTCGGGCGTCAGGCGCTCCGCGTAGTCGGGGAGCATCTGCCCCGCCGGGTAGTCCTCGACGACGTAGGCGTCCGGATCGATGATCGATTGGCGCAGGTATTCCTCGGCCGACATCCCAGGGACCCGATCCGCCGCGGTCGTGCCGATGCCGGCCAGCGACGGGCCGACCAGTCGGCGGCCGGGCTCCAAGGAGTGGCACACCTGGCAACCGGCGCCTGAACCGACATTGGTCGACTCGAACAGGTCCCGACCCCGTTCCGGGTCGGGACCGCCTGAGGCGTCCGAGAAGTCGAACATCGCCACCTGTCGGTCTGCCAGATCGATGAACCCGTCGACGAGAGCGATCGGCTCGCCGGGCCGATCCTCGAGGATGATCTGGATTCGGTGGCGGCCCGGTTCGACGTCGATGCGTTCGTAGAGCGGACCATCCGACGTTCGGGTCGTCACCGTTGCGCCATCGATGAGGACGTGCAGTGTCCATGGCCCGGTCAAGCCCAGCGCGCCGCCTGCCGTAGCGGGCACCCCGACGATCTCGGCGCCTGCGCGGTGGTCCATGGCGACCACGACCCGACCGTCCGGAAGTATCGGCGTCGCCGGGACATTGGTGAGCAACAACTGCGCGGCGAAGACCACTGCCATCAAGGCCACCGCCGGCAGGATCTCCCGCCAGGTCACCTTCACCCCGTAGCCGGTGGCCCGGTCATGCAGAGGAGGTCCGTCCAGGGCCAGCGGTGTCTGATCCGGTGGGATCCATCGGGTGCCGATCGGCAGGCCGGCATACCTTCGCTTGAGTCGCGGCCGCCGCTTCCGCTCGATCCGCTGTTCGAGCCGCAGGTTCCCCTCCCGGTTGGCGCAGTCCTCGGGTGGGCAGCCCACGACCCTCGCTTCGACCGCGCCTGCCTCGACGGTTCGAACCGGCAGGTCGGGATGCACCATGCCGACACACGGGACCGGCACGACCAATGCCTCGTCGACGTCCGAGACC
Organism: Acidimicrobiia bacterium; assembly: GCA_024763085.1. Classification (GTDB taxonomy): domain Bacteria; phylum Actinomycetota; class Acidimicrobiia; order Spongiisociales; family UBA4744; genus JANTGE01. The sequence goes on along the minus strand of JANTGE010000009.1, from coordinate 14,681 downwards.
CCGTGCAGGAGGTGACGCTCACAGGCGAACACCACCGTGGGATGGTCGGCGGCCGAGACGCGGGCGATGGTGGCATCCCACAACGGCTCGGGCGGCCGATCGCCCAGGCTCATCGCCATCTCTGGACACGACCCGATGCAGATGCCGCACGATACGCACAGATCCTGATCGACCACGGCGAGTTGCTGGTGGGGGCCGTCGTCGCGGGGCACCATCCGAAGCGCCTCGTAGGGGCAGTCCCGCACACAGAAGGTGCAGCCGGTGCACCGCTCCCGACTGATGACGACCGGAGGCAGCGGCGTTCGGCGCAGCAACCACGGGATCGCTGCCGAGACGACCGTGATGACACCTCCGGCGATCAGCCACGGCCACGGTGCCGAGCCGATCAGGAAGAACAGATAGAAGATGTCGACCGGTATCCGGGCGGGCAGGCGGGTCGGGTCGGGTGCGGCCAGCATCCCGGCGGGCAGGATGATCGACGCTGCGGTCAACAGGCCGCCGAGGAGCCACATCCAATAGTTCGGCGGAAACCACTTCGTCCGCGACAGCCGTTTGGTGTGCCACCACATGAACATGCCGATCACCAGCGACAGGATGACGTGCACCAGGAAGAGGACGAGCAGGAACACCCATCCGGTGTCTGCCCGATCGGTCATGACCTCGTTGACGAGGAAGCCATCCCCCCAGCCGGACAACAGCCCGGCGAAGATGTCGTTGAGGGGCACGACCCGCTCGTCCCAGATCAGCCAGTAGCCGGTCACGCCGATGATCCAGAAGAACCCGACAGACGCAACGCCGGTGAGCCAGGCGAGCCACCGGGCTCCGCGGAAGCGGTCCTGGATGAAGGTTCGCCACCCGTGGAGCAGCGAGGTCACGATGAGCGCACCAGATGCATAACGGTGCAGGGCACGCATGACCCGTCCGACCGCGTTCGCCTCGATGGCGCCCACCGCCTGGTAGGACGGCTCGAACCCAAACCGGAAGAACATCGTCACATAGACGCCAGTCACGAAGACGAGCACCAGCAGGAAGATGGCGATCGGACCCGTGTGGTAGAGCGGATTCAGGTACTGCAGCCGGACGAACCTGCCAAGGGGGCGTTCCAGGGCCAGCGTCCAGCGTTCCAGCCGGGCGATGAGCCGCCGAATCGGGTTGTCGAGGCGGGTTTGCCAGTCGACGCTTGGGTCGGCCTCGTCGAGAACCGTTGTGTCACGACGAGGCCGACGCAAGGCGACCTACCAGAGTCGCAGGCCAGGGGACGTCAGTGAGATGTCTCTGATCATGAAGTACAGCTGCGGGCCGTATCCGACGATGATGAGCAGCACGGTGGCGATGAGCCACGGTTTCCACGAGTCCAACCACGCCGGGGTGTTCTGCGGATCCTCGCGGGACTCGGCGATTGGTACCTCGACCTCCGCGGTCTCAGGGTTGCGCACGGTCTTGTAGATGTTCCAGAAGTACAGGATCGCCGACACGAACAGGATGGCTCCGCCGATGGCGACCCGGAGCAGGTGGCCCTCCCACTCGGCCGGCACATACAAGGCCTCGCCGAGCGGGGTGCGCCGAGGAGCGCCGAGCAGGCCGAGGACGTGCATCGCATTGGAAAAGATGAGCATCCCGATGAACCAGGTCCAGGCCTGAATGACGCCGAGTTTGGCGCTGTACAGCTTCTTCCCTTTCAGGTGCGGAACGAGCCAGTAGCTGATTCCCATGAAAGAGAGCGTCACGGCCGACGCCACGGTCAAGTGGAAGTGGCCGGGGACCCATGTCGTGTTGTGAATCACCGCGTTGACCTCGTACGAGGCGTTGGTCAGGCCGCCGATTCCGCCGAAGATGAACAGGATGCCGGCGAGGAGCTGTGACGCCACGGACGGGTCGTTCCACGGCAGCGCCCGAATCCAGCCGACCAGCCCGGTCCCGCCCCGTTTGCGTCCCGCATATTCCAACGATGCGATCACCGTGAAGGCGGTCATCATCGACGGGAAGAACACCCCGAACGTCAGGATCGCATGGATGGCCTTCCAGGTCTGCGGGATGCCAGGGTCGACGAACTGATGGTGGAAGCCGACCGGCACGGACAGCAGCAGGAACAGCCAGAACGCGAGACGCGCCAGCGAGTCGCTGAACAGCTTTCCTCCGGCCTGTTTCGGCAGCATGCCGTACCAGGAGATGTACGCCGGCAGCAGCCAGAAGTAGACGAGCGGATGGCCGGTGAACCAGAAGTAGGTTCGTGCCAGCTCAGGGTCGGTGCCCTCGATCAATCCCAATGCCGCCGGGAGCAGCATGGTGAGGATCTCGACGGCTACACCGAGGGTGGCGAACTGCCACAAGACCATGGTGACCAGTCCGGCGAACGTGATGAACGGGCTCCGCACGCCAGGGTTCTCTTTGCGCCACTGGTAGAAGGTCAGGTAGAACCCCCAGCCTTCCACCCAGCTGCCGACCACGACCAGGGTGAGTCCGACGTAGAACGCCCAGCTTGCTTGGAGCGGCGGATAGAACGTGTACAACACGGTTGCCTGGTCCAGCAGGATCGGGACTGCCGCGGTGAGGAGCCCGACCACCATCATCCAGAATCCCGTCTGATTCAGCTTCGGGTGCGACAGCGGGCGGTTGAGGCCCTTGATGGTCGTCAACGTGATGAACCCGGTGATGAAGAACGTCGTCCAGATCAGCGCGTTGAGGACTCCGTGGAGGGTCAGCCCTTGGTAGTAGGACTTGATGACAGGATCCAGGTACTTGTACAGGTCGAGGCCGGAATGTTCGAACGCCTGCAGCGGGCCGAACAAGGTGCCGATGGCAAGCGCCACCATCGCGACGAGCAGATGGTGCCAGATGAAGCGCTTTTGGCCGGTCGTGAGTTCGTAGGTTGCCAGCACGGCGTCTCCTTTCAAGGCACCACGGTCAAGGTGCCGAACATGGCGGCATGACCCGACCCGCAGTACTCGGTGCACACGAAGTCATAGCTTCCGGAATCATCGAAGGTGTGGCTCAAGGTGGAGACCTGACCGGGGACCACCATCACGTTGACGTTGGTGTTTTGCAGCTTGAAGCCATGCTGCACGTCCGTGGAGGTGATGTAGAACGTCACCGTCGATCCGACCGGTACCTCGATCTCGCGGGGCACGAACGACCAGGCTCTCGCCACGATATATGCCTCGTAGTGGCCTGGGGAGACCTCTCGGAGTCCCGGATCGGCAAACGGGCCTGCCTGCGAGACGGTCCTTGGATCGACCCGGTCGGAGACGCCGGGAAGCTGGAAGCCGAGGGCGAACCCGGCGACGAGTACGGCAACCGCAAACACGATGAGGATCGTGATGCTGATCAGCATCCAGTTCTTCTCGTACTTGTCGATGTGGAGTTTTTCGCTCATAGCGTCGTTCCTCTTGCAAGCAGGATCACGTAGACGGATCCCCAGAGGACGATGAGTAGGAGCACGAACAGGGTGACGATCAGTACGGTTCCGCGCGGATGGAACTCGCGATCGTCGAAGTCCGCGTCAGACATGGTTCCCTCCCCAGGGCATGTGGGTTGCTGAGCCGGCAGCTTAGAAAAGTCGAACCCGATGCCGCAACCTTTGCCGTCAGCGTGTCGGATCTGGCTATGATGCCGGTGCCGTCGATCGGGAGGGAAGATGCGCCGCTCGAGGTCGCTCGTTGCGACGATGCTGTTCGTCGCGCTCATCATGGTGTTCTTCGTACCTTCCGCGCTTGCTCAGGAGGCTCCCAACGGTGAAGAGATCTTTCAGACCAACTGTGCGGTGTGCCACGGTGCCGACGGCACCGGCAACCCCGGGGTCTTCCCGCCGCTGGTGAACAATCCGAATGTTGCTGACGCCGACCATGTCCGGAGCGTGATTCGGAACGGGCTCGAAGGGGAGATCGAGGTCAACGGAGTCACCTACAACGGCGTGATGCCGGCGATCGGAGCCAACTTCAGCGATGCCGAGGTCGATGCGCTCGTCGACTACGTCCAGAACCAGCTCGGCAAGGCCCCCGAAACGCCGGCCGGCGGCACACCGCCCCCTGCAGAAGAGGGACGCAACTTCCCATGGGGTCTCGTATTCATTCTCTCTGCAGCGGTGATCGCCGCCGCAGGCGTCGTCATCATTGTGGCCGGCGCCCCCGTCGAGCGCTTCACCTGGGGCTCGGCGTATCTGCGCGGTCTCGTGATCTTCCTCTACTTCTTCCTGGCTACGGTCTGGCTTCCCTCGTCGATGTACGGGGAAGCACCGCTCGACAAGGCACCCAAGTTCGTCCAGGAGCTGGTGATCTCCGGGGCCTGGGGCACGATGCTCGTTATCGGGCTGCTCGGCTTACGCTGGTTGCAGCGCACGAGGAGGATCTGAGTGGTTGAGCCGCTGAAGTTCTACGACGAGAACATCCCGTGTCTCGCTGCCTGCCCGGTCCATACGAACGCGGGCGCGTATGTGGCAGCCATCGCTGACGGGGAGGACGAGTTTGCCTACCTGACCGCCCGACTTCCAAACCCGTTTGCCTCGGTGTGCGGCCGGGTCTGTGCGGCGCCGTGCGAGGACGCCTGCCGGCGCGGGGTCATCGATGAGCCCATCGCCATCAGGGCCCTGAAGCGGTTCGTCACCGAACAGTACGGGGTCGAGTCTGGAAGCGACACCTACCAGCAGGTGGCCGCGCCGCCTGCCCTCGACCTGCCGCAGAGTATTGGCATTGTCGGCGGGGGGCCGGCCGGGCTTTCGGCTGCCCATGATCTCCGCCGGTTCGGGTATCAGGTCACGCTGTATGAGGCCACCGACATCCTCGGCGGCATGATGGTGCTCGGCATCCCCGAATACCGGCTCGACCGTGACCTCCTGAAGGCAGAGATCGGCGCCATCGTCGACCTTGGGGTCGACGTGCACTACAACACCCGGCTCGGCCGCGACGTCACCCTGCAGGAGCTCCGGGCCCGCCACGACGCAGTGTTTCTGTCTTTCGGCGCCTTCCTGGGCCGAGGGCTCGACATCGAAGGCGGCGACGCCGACGGCGTGCTGAAGGCGGTTGAGTTCCTGTTGAACATGAACCAGGGGTTCGTCGTCGACGTGGGTCCGAGAGTCGTGGTGATCGGTGGCGGAGACGTCGCCATGGATGCAGCCCGAACCGCGTTGCGGGCCGCCGCCTACGAGGCCGAGTACGGCGGTTTCGACATCGAAGAGGAGCGCGCCACGATGACCGAGGCGATGGATGCCGCGCGAACCGCTCAGCGCGCGGGCGCCGAAGAGGTCATCGTCATGTCGCTCGAGTCAGAAGACGAGATGCCTGCTTCACCGTTTGAGTTGGAAGAGGCGAAGCACGAGAACATCCGGTTCGTCCATCGGCGCGGTCCGGCTCGGATCCTCACCGAGAACGGCAAGGTCGTCGGACTCGAGACGATCAAGGTGCTGTCGGTGTTCGACGAGAACGGCCGATTCAGCCCTAAATTCGACCCGGACGATCGTGAAATCATCCCGTGTGACTCGATCATCCTCGCCATCGGCCAGGCCGTCGATGTCGCCGCGCTCGGGGGTGAGGAAGTCGCGATCACCCCGAGGCGCACCATCGACGCCGACGACGAGATGCGGACCAACCTTCCGGACGTGTGGGCCGGCGGTGACGCCGCCCGCGGCCCCCGGACCCTGATCGAGGCGATCGCCGATGGGCGGAAGGCGGCCCGTTCCATTCACCGACACTTTGGCGGGGAGGTCGAGGAGCAGCAGCCGGGCAAGATGGTCGAACTCGAGCAATTCCACCGACTCGACGACATCTACGATCGGGTCGGTCGGGTGGCCGTTCCGACACTGCCCACCGACCGGCGGATCGGCCTTACCGAAGTGGAGCTTGGCTACACCCCGGACCTGGCCCGCTGTGAGGCATCGCGCTGCCTGCGGTGTTTCGCGAACATCCTGTTGGACACCGACAAGTGTGTGCTGTGTGCACTGTGCGCCGATGTGTGTCCGCTCGATCTGATTTCGCTGGTACCGGCCGACGAGGTTGGTGTCGGTAGTGCCGAGGAGACGGCGCTGACGTTGAACGAAGAAGCATGTATCCGCTGCGCGCTGTGCATCGAGCGGTGCCCCACCGACGCGCTGTCGATGGGGTTGTGGAGCGGAGTTGGCGTTCCGGAGGTGAAGGTACCCGTATGAGTTTGCGCGAACAGCTCAAAGAGCTGCACCCGATGCAGCGGTTCCGGGAGTCGGCGATCGGACGATCGATCTGGCGGGTGCCGGACCCGAAGACGCCGCGTGACGCCGCGGCAAAGCACTGGGCCAGCTTCTTCATGCACATCTATCCGGTGAAGATGCGGAAGGAGGAGATCGGGTTTCGGTACTCATGGTATTTGGGTATCTCGTCGTTGGTTTTATTCCTCGTTCTCGTCGCCACCGGCGTCATTCTCATGTTCTTCTACGTACCGTCACCTCAGTCTGCGTATCTGGACATTCAACGCATCCAGACCGACTTGCCGTTCGGGCAGTTCCTGCGCAACGCCCACCGGTGGGCAGCCCACCTTATGGTGTTCGTGGTCGCCGCCCACATGGCCAGAGTGTTCTACCGGGGCGCCTACAAGCCGCCGAAGGAGTTCAACTGGGTGGTCGGCGTAGTGCTGCTCGTCCTGACGCTGCTGCTGTCGTTCACCGGCTATCTGCTGCCGTGGGACCAGCTCGCCTATTGGGCCATCACCGTCGGCGCAGCTATGGCAGGGTTTGTTCCATTCCTAGGTGACATTTCGAAGAAGCTGCTGCTCGGCGGCCCCGAAGTCGGGGCGACGACGCTGCTGCGCTTCTACGTGTTGCATGTGGCCGTCCTCCCGTTGCTGCTGGCCCTCGTCGTGACGATTCACCTGTGGCGGTGGAGGAAGGACTCGATGCTGTCGCCGGCGAGGACCGAGGATGATCTGCCGATCGAAGAGTTCGTGCCAGTGAAGGAGGAGTCATGACGGACCGATCGACCGTCAACGACCGATTGACTCCCGATCCGGTCGTGATCGAAAACCATCGGGTCCTCGGTGTGGTGCCTGGCATTCCGCCGGGTGGCGAACGAAAGGAGCTCGAGCGGGAAGAGGCGGTGATGGTGTGGCCGCATCTGCTGGTGCGGCACGCGGTGGCATCGCTGGTGGTCGTCGGCCTGGTTGTCCTCTTGGCAGTGTTGTTCAACGCGCCGCTCCGGGAGATCGCCAATCCGAACCTGACGCCGAACCCGGAGAAAGCGCCCTGGTACTTCGCCGCGCTGCAAGAGCTGCTGGCGCACTTCCATCCGCAGGTCGCCGGTGTGCTGGTACCGACCGGCATCATTGTCGGTCTGGCCGCCTTGCCATACATCGACCGCAACCCGCACCTGCTGCCCCGGTACCGCAAGGTGGCCGTGGCGACCTTCACGATCTTCCTGGTCGTCTGGATCGTTTTGACGTTGATCGGGTTCATGTTCCGAGGTCCCAACTGGGGCTGGGTGTGGCCGTGGCAAGAATGGTATGGAGAGTTATGAGCGAAGGCATCAACCGTAGAGAGCTGCTCGGCAAGGCCTGGAAGACGGGCGCAGGGCTGCTGGGGCTTGCCGGGGCGTGGACCGTCTGGGATGCGTTCAAGCCGGGTCCCATCGAAGGTTTTGGCGGTGTTGTAAAGGCAGGATTCGTCGACGACGTTCCCGCCACCGATGTGAAGGCGGTGCAGGCCATCCGCGGCTACGTCACCGAGGTCGAGGGCGAGGTCGTCGCGCTGTCCTGGAAGTGTCCGCACCTCGGTTGCCGGGTGCCCTATTGCGAGTCCTCTGGCTGGTTTGAGTGCCCGTGTCACGGGTCGAAATTCAATCGGGTCGGCGAGTGGCAGGAAGGGCCGGCGCCACACGGGATGGATCGGTATCCGGTGACCGTCGAGAATGGCATCGTCCAGGTGGACACCGGCGCCGTGGAGACCGGGCCGCAGCGCGGGTCACAAACGCTCGACGAGCCACTCCGTGGTCCCCATTGCGGGGAGGCCGGTCATGCCTGAACGGCCGCCCGACCCGCAACTCGACGAGTCGACGAACCGGTGGATGATGTGGGGTGCCGCGCTGATGGCTCTGTTCGTCGTGCTGTTCATCGGCTACCGCATCACGGAACCGTCACGTCGGGCCGAAGCAAAAGAGCAACTGCATCAGGAGCTGGTCGATCACGGCGAGCAGCTGTTCGCCGAGAACTGCGTGGCCTGCCACGGTGCCGACGGCAGCGGCGGGATAGGGCCCGCCCTCAATTCGAAGCAATTCCTCGGTGAGGCCTCGGACAGCCAGATCCTCGGACTCATCTCGACTGGCGTGCCCGGCACCCAGATGAGCGCCTACCTGCAGGACAACGGCGGCAGCATGACACTGGAGGACATCGTCTCCCTCGTGACCTACATCAGGGAGTGGGAGCCGGACGCACCCGACGTGCCCAACTGGCGGGACATCACCCAGGCCCCCTGACCGGGTATCTCCTGGCAGGAGTAGGCTTCGCCCGTAGATCGACGGAGGAATGACATGAAACGACTTGTTGCGCTCGTAGCCGTCCTGGCCCTGGTACTCGCAGCGTGTGGAGGCGGTGGCACTTCGACGACGGAGGCCCCATCCGGGACGACGGCGACTACCGCCGCGCCGTCTGGAAACGCCGGCGGCGACGTGACGGCCGGCAAGACGGTGTATGACCAGAACTGTGTGTCGTGTCATGGCGCAGACCTTTCGGGTGGTGTCGGGAAGGCGCTGAACGCCGGTTCCCAGGCTGCCGGTAAATCCGATGATCAGCTGCTCAAGATCATCACCGACGGCGTCTCCGGCACGGCGATGCCGGGCTGGGGGAACTCGCTGTCGGAGGACCAGATCAAGGACGTGCTCGCCTATATCCGCTCGCAAGAGTAGGCAACCCCCTGTCGCGAGAGGGGCGGCCTGGCCGCCCCTCTATTTATGTTCGGTCATTCGTTTCTATTTTTGCACTACAACCGTAGGTGAAATAGGCTGGCGCCAACGAAAGGAGTTCCGTTGGCGGCTTACCTGGTGATGCTGCGAGAAGGTGTCGAGGCGGCGTTGATCGTCGCCATTCTGCTGGCCTATCTGCGCCGAAGCGGCGCCGTCCGACCCCGTGTGTGGGTGTGGGCGGGCACGCTGGCAGCGGTCGCCGTTTCGGTGATCGCAGGCGCCGTCATCTGGACCACGATCGGCGGGCTGGAGGGCAGGGCCGAAGAGCTTGCCGAAGGCATCATCGCGGTGGTCGCCGTTGCCCTGTTGACCTGGATGATCTTCTGGATGGGATCCCGGGCCAGGACGCTCAAAGGCGAACTGGAAGAAGAAGCCGGTCAGGCGCTGGCCGGGGGCAGCATGGTCGCCCTGGCCGCGGTGGCGTTCGTAGCGGTGCTCCGCGAAGGTCTCGAATCAGCCCTGTTCATGATCTCGCTCACCGTCGGTTCGGATGCCGGTTTGCAGGTGCTCGGCGGGCTCTTGGGACTTGCCTCTGCAGTCGTCATCGGTTGGCTCGTCTACCAGGGCGGTTCGCGGATCAACCTCAGGCTCTTTTTCCAGATCACGGGCGTGTTGATCATCTTTGTCGCCGCAGGCTTGGTGGGGAAGGCCGTCCACGAGTTCCAGGAGGCCGGGCTGCTGCCGATCCTCATCGAGCATGTCTGGACCATCGGCTTCCTCGACCCTGAGGTCGGATTGCTCGGAGCGTTTGCCAAGACGCTGTTCGGGCTCTACCACCGGCCATCGCTGCTGCAGGTCGCCTTCTACTGGGCATACCTGCTGCCGGTGCTGTATGCGTTCATGGCGAAGACACGAGCGCCGCGGGTGACGCCGGCTCTGGAACGGGCCTAGAGCGCCTGACGGCGCTCGTACCTGGAACGGGCGGAGCGTCCGGAGGGCGGGTGCTGAGTTCTGAGTTTTGAGTTTCGAGTCTTGAGTTCTGAGTAACGGGCAGCGCTCAGACGCGTTCTGGTACCCACAACTCATTACCCACAACTCATCACTCCTTGCTTCCCACCCAGATCGTCCATGCGAGATGCCGGCGGACGTCCTCATAGTCTCGTTGCCACTGACGGGCCATGGCCACGTAGTCGACAGCCACCGCGGGATCGTCGTAGGCCTTCGCCGAGTCGATGACGCCCCGGTGATAGGCAGCCCATGCCTCGTCGGGCGGGACGAGCTCCGCGACCGGCTTCACCCCGAGCGCTCGAAGAGCGACGATCTGCTCGTCGCGGGTGGCCGCTGCAGCTTCGGGACGTCCTTCGAGCGCTTTGCGGTCGGCGACGGAGCGCACCTGGAGGTCGCCGATGGCGATCAACCCGCCGGGTCGAACCCGGCGAACCAGCCCGGAAACCGTCCCGGAGAAGTCGCCAAACACCCAGGTCGCACCCAGGCAGGTTGCCACGTCGTGGGGTCGCTCGGGGTAGGCGGCAGCATCGCCGAGCACCCAGGTGAGCTTGCCGCGCAGACGGCGGGATCGCGCGCCATGAACCGCTCGGGCCAGCACCCACGGAGAGAGGTCTACGCCGGTCCCCAGGATCGCCGCCCTTTCGGCTGCCCTGATGAGCAACTCCCCATGACCGCAGGCGAGATCCAGCCACTCCTGGCCGTCATCCGGGTCGAGGACATCCAACAGCAGATCGAGATCCTCCGGTCGCAGCGGGTTGCAGATCGCCAGTCGATGATGGAGTGCTTCGAAGGGGCGAAATCGCCGCCATGCATGGTCGACATCGGTGCCGGGGAGGATCTGCACCTCGCCGGGAAGTTCCATGCGGGAAGATGCAACACGGTTTCGCGCGTTGATACAAACGGAGGTGGGACCTATGAGGAACGCAACGCACGCGATGCTCGTAGCAGCGGCCCCGCAAGGGAATCTCGATGCCGTGGAGCACCTGGTGAAGCTTGCTCCCGAAACTGGGGCCGATGCGGTTGCGCTGGTCGGCGATCTCACCGGCGACCGTGACAAGCGGGAGACCTTCCGGAGGGTCTTCGAGATTCTCGGTCGGGGTCGGCTCCCGACGTTCTTCGTGCCCGGACCCAACGATGCGCCCATCGGGGACTACCTCCGCGAGGCGTACAACGTTGAGGTTGTCTTCCCGTTCTTGCACGGCGTCCATGGCGGGTTCGCTTTCGCCCCCGGCTACGTGGTCGTAGCCGGCATGGGTGGAACGCTCGTGGACGACGTCGACACCGGGCGGACCGAAGACCACCACCTGATCTATCCGGCCTGGGAGGCCGAATACCGGTTGAAGGTGCTGCGGGAGCTCAAGGACTACCAGAAGGTCTTCCTGTTCACGACGGTTCCTGCCCACAAAGGTCTCGACATCCCGGGCAGCGAGGTCGCCGCGGAGTTGACCAAGACGTACAACCCGCGTCTGGTCGTCACCTACGACCCGGCGGTGCACGGGATGCGTCACGAGAAGCTCGGCAAGAGCCTCGTGGTGTTTCCCGGCAGCCTGGCAGAAGGCGACTTTGCCGTTGTCGACCTCAACTCCGGGAAGATCGAGACCGGAAACGTTCGCTGACCGGCGAGAGAGCCGGCTGCGGGACGCGCCCGTGGCCGGCTCTATGCGCGCACGAGCAGTGGCACCTCCACCTCGCGTTCGTCGAGCCCCCCGTGGTAGCCGACCATCCGGCGGTCCATGCCCCGAGGCAGCAGCACATGTTCACGATCGGCGACCAGAGCCCCGTCGGGCAGCCGGTCGGTGAGATCGGGATGGTCAGGACCAGGCCCCCACCAGGTGCGCAGTTCGTCGAGGGGAACCCACCTGCAGGGGAGATCCTCGGCGAGCGTCCTTGCCGTTGCCTGGTCGCCGCGGACCAGCACGACCCGGGGATCGCCGTAGAAGCGGAGGTCTTTGGGGCGACGCACCTCCACCTTTTGCTCCGGCGGGTAGTCGACGAGTCCGTGGTCCGCGGTAGCGACGGCGACGGCGCCGGCCGGCAGTCGTTCGCCGATGCGTTCCCACACGTCGGCGGCTGTCCGCAACGCCGCGGCGTACTCGCCGCTCGCCGTCCCGTACACATGGGCGGCGAAGTCGACGTCGGCGACGTAGGTGAAGATCAGCCGGCCGGGCGAGGCGGCCAGTTGGACCGTGGCGGTCACCAGCTCTTCATACGTCCACACCGGTTCGAAGCGGGCACCGCGATACAGGGCGCGGCTGAGCGGACTGTCGAGGAAGGAGCCGGACTGGACGATGATCGGCTCCACCCCGGATGCGCGAAGCCGCTCCCACAGGTTCGGGGCCGGCAGCACGGTCGAGGTGTCGAAGTCGACGGGGTCGCCTCCGACGATCTGCCACTTCAAGGTGTTGACGACGCGCTCGTGCATCACCAACTGATGGGCGATCAGGCCGTGCCGGGTGGGGGAGAACCCGGTCGCCACCGAGGCGAGACCCGCGCTGGTCGTGGTCGGAAACACCGCATGGAGGGTGGCGACGTTGGTGGCGGCCAGTGGGCCCGCCGCCGGATGGTCGAGCTGCCACGATCCCAGGCCGTCGAACAAGCCAAGGACATAGGTGTCGCCGACGGGAATCACGTTGGACAAGTGGCGATGCAACGGGGTCGCCGCCGTCGAACCGGTGAGGCGGAGTTCCAGTTCGGCGGCGAGGTTGGCGATGGTGGCGCCGCCGTAGTCGGGGATCATGCGGCCGAGGGTAGCGGCAGAGCCACCTCAGCAGATTCTGGGAAGCTGCTCGCCGCTGAGCATGTCGACGACCCGATTGCCTCCGACCAGACTGCGCATGAACACCTTGCCGGGGTGCTCGCCGGTGACGCATCCGATGACTGCCGCGTTGTGGCCGAGTGGATGGGTCCGCATGGCAGCCAGCACCGGCTCGGCAAGATCCGGAGCGACGATTGCAACGAGCTTGCCTTCGTTCGCCACATAGAGCGGGTCGAAGCCGAGGATTTCGCAGGCTCCTCGGACCTGCTCGGCGACCGGAATTGCCCGTTCCTCGAGGTGAATACCGACATCGGCCGAGGCGGCGATCTCATTCACCGCCGAGGCCACCCCGCCGCGGGTTGGGTCCCGGAGTACGTGGACATCGGGACCGCCGGTAGCCAGGATCGTCTGAACCAGATCGTTCAGCGGGGCCGAGTCGCTCTCGATGGCCGTCTCGAACCGGAGACCTTCTCGGACCGACATGACGGCGATGCCATGTTCGGCGATGGCGCCGGAGAGGAGTACGACATCGCCGGGACGGGCACGGGCCGGAGAGATGTCGATGCCTTCCGGCACGACGCCCAAGCCCGTGGTCGTGATGTAGATCCCGTCACCCTTGCCGCGATCCACGACCTTGGTGTCGCCGGTGATGATCGAGACGCCGGCCGTGTCTGCGGCGCGTTTCATCGAGGTGACGATCCGCCACAGGGTCTCCATCGGCAAGCCCTCTTCGATGACGAACGCCACACTCAAGATCGTGGGGGTGGCGCCGCACATTGCGACGTCGTTGACGGTGCCGTGGATGGCGAGGGAGCCGATGTCGCCGCCGGGGAAGAACAGCGGGCTGATCACGAACGAGTCGGTGGATACGGCAAGTCTGCCCCGATCGACGTCGACGACGGCGCCGTCGTGGAGGAGATTCAGGGCGGGATTGCCGAACACGGGCAGGAACATCTCCTCGATCAGCATCTTCGACAGGGACCCCCCTCCGCCGTGGGCGAGGAGAACGGCCGGGTAGTCGCTGATCGGGATCGGGCAGGCTCCGAGCGAGAACGAATCCATCAGACTCTCCCGTACTGGTAGTAGGCGGCGCAGGCGCCTTCGGCCGAAACCATTGGGGCTCCGAGCGGGTGCTCGGGAGTGCAGGCGGTACCGAACGCCGGACAGTCGTCGGGTTTCCGCAGGCCCTGCATGATCTCCCCGGCGATGCACTCGGTCGACTCGGTCACAGAGATGCCGCCGACGCCGAACCGGTCGACGGCATCGAAGCGGGTGTACCCGTCGCGCAGACGTAAGCCGCTCATCGGGATGAGGCCGATGCCGCGCCACTGCCGGTCGCACGGTTCGAACACCTCGGCGATCATGCGTTGCGCCGGGACGTTTCCCTCCCGGGTCACTGCCCGGCTGTACTGGTTGTCGACACTGACACGGCCGGCCTCCAGCATCTCGACGACCATGTAGACGCCCTGGAGCAGGTCGAGCGGTTCGAACCCGGTCACCACGATGGGCGTTTGATATCGCTGGGCGATCGGTTCGTACTCCCAGTAGCCCATCACCGCGCAGACGTGACCTGCGGCGAGGAACCCCTGGACGAGGTTGTTGGGGGAGCCGAGGATCGCCTCCATGGCCGGTGGGACGAGTACGTGCGACGACACCACTGAGAAGTTGGCGATGTCCTGCTCGGCTGCCTGGCGCACCGCCATGGCGTTTGCCGGCGCGGTCGTTTCGAATCCGACCGCGAAGAACACCACCTCACGGTCAGGGTGACGCTCTGCGAGGCGGAGCGCGTCGAGCGGCGAGTAGACGATCCGGACGTCGGATCCTTCGGCTTTGACGGCGAGCAGGTCGGTCTCCGACCCTGGCACCCGCAGCATGTCGCCGAACGAGGTGAAGATCACGCCGGGACGGCGGGCGATCTCGATGGCGGCGTCGATCATCTCCAGCGGCGTGACACACACCGGACACCCGGGGCCGTGTACCAGGGTGACCTCGTCGGGGAGCATCCGATCGATGCCGAATTTGATGAGGGTGTGGGTCTGGCCGCCACAGATCTCCATGATCGTCCA
>JANTGE010000008.1 GCA_024763085.1 Acidimicrobiia bacterium | reverse complement strand
GGAGACGCGGTGGTACCGGCGCTCGACGCCGAGCATGAGCTGCCGGCGGCTCGAGCCAGAGCCATGCGTTCCATGCTCGACGACGCGCTGGCACGCGGGGCGCATGCCGTGGTCGGTGTCCGCATCGACGTCCAGGAGGTCGGTACGACGGCGATCGTGTCTGCCGTGGGGACCGCGGTCACACTCAGAAACGCCTGAAAGCCGCGAAGACGACACCACCTCGACACATCCTGGAGACAAACCGGTGATGTTCAGGAACGCCTGACGATCTCGAAGTCTCCGGACACCGATGAGAACTTGATGCGCACCTTGCCGGTGGACGGCCCACCGTCGCCCGGTTCGGGCAGGTCGATGTCCCCGGTCAATGTCTTGATGTCCAGGTCCACGGTCCGCCCTGCCGGAATCCCGACGACTGCGTCGCCGGAGACCGTCTTGAGGTCGAGGTCCTCGCCTTCGAACACCTCGATGTCGAGGTCTCCCGAGGCGGTTCGCAACGACAGTTCCCCTCTCGCTCGCTTCACGTCGACATCCCCGGAGGCGGTGCTTACCTTTCCGGCCCTGTCCAGCGTTGCGATCTCGATGTCACCTGAGGCGGACGCTGCTTTGAGATGCTCGACCGTGGCGACGGTGAGGTCCCCGGAGGCGATCTTTGCCGTCAGCTCGTCGACAGGCGCCGCCACCTCGATGTCACCGGAGGCAACGGAGGCCTCCAGGGAGCCCAGCGCCACGTGAATCCCCAGATCCGCCGAGGCGAGTGAGGCTTTGACAGACCCACCTTCGGGCATGAGGAGGGAAAGGTCGAACGTCGCCCGGCTCCCCGACACCGGGGCAATCGTCACCGTGTCACCGATCAGCTCGACAACGATCTCATCAGGATGCCGCCCGGAGATCCTCACTTCCACCTGCCCGGGGACGCCCGGCAGGCAACGCACCGTGCCACGACCGAGTTTCACTTCGATTCGCGGGGCCTGGTTGATCTCGAAGCGTTCGACTCGCTCGCTCACAGCTGCACCGTTCCCTGGAAGCGGCGGCCGCGGCGCTGCCGCACCTTCGACGACAGGGCCTTCACCACCCACGCGTTCACCGAATCGCCGGCAGAACCGGCGGCCTCCTCGATCCGTTCCTTCACCATGTCGGGGAGGCGAAGGGTGAGCCGGGCTGCGTAGTCCACGTCACCCAGGTCGGTGGCCGCCTGCCTGACCCGAAGCGTCGGTTCCCCATCCTCGACTACAACGTCGACCTCGTAGTCGGGGAGCTGCGACGCCACTTCGGCCGCGGCCTGCTGGGCAAGATCGAGCGCGACCTCCCGCAGCGTTGGCTCCAAGACGTCGAGCAGGACCTCGACAACCGATTCGATCGCCGGGTCTCCTCCGGTCAGCGCCGCCTGCCGGGCGACGGCGCCTTCGATATGGGCACGTATACTGAATGTCTCCATGATGTCATTATGACATCATGGAGACATCATTGTCAAGGGTTCGTAGGTCGTCGTGCGTCGCAAGGGACGACGGCCGGCGGCGCGAATGAGCCCCTCCAAGGCTTCAGGAGCGAGCTCCTGCCCGTGGGAAGCTCCGGCGGAGCGGGTGATGATCTCCCCCATCAACGTTCCTCCGACATCGTTGCACCCTGCACCCAACAGCCGTCCGATGCCGTCGAGACCGAGCTTCACCCAGGAGGCCTGCACGTTGGGGATCAATCCGTCGAAGGCGATGCGGGCCACGGCATGCATGAGCACCACCTCCTCCCAGGTCGGTCCAGGACGGGATCGGCCCTGGAGAAAGATCGGAGAGCCCATATGGACGAACGGCAACGGCACGAACTCGGTGAATCCCCCGGTTTCGGCCTGGAGGGTGCGGATCACCTCGAGGTGGTTCGCCCATGAGGCCGGATCGTCGATGTGACCGAACATGATCGTCGCGGTGGACCGCAAGCCGAGCCGGTGAGCGGTGCGCATCACCTCCACCCATTCGGCGGTGGTGATCTTGTCGGGGCAGAGATGGGCGCGCACCCGGTCGTCGAGGATCTCTGCGGCCGTTCCTGGAAGTGTTCCAAGCCCGGCATCACGCAGCCGGCGCAGGTAGGCCTCCAAAGACACGCCCAGAGTCGCTGCGCCTTGCCACACCTCCAACGGCGTGAACCCGTGGATGTGCAGATCGGGAGCAGCCTCCTTGATGGCCGCCGTCAGCTCGACGTAGAAGTCACCGGTGAATCCTGGATGAATCCCGCCCTGGAGGCAGACCTCGGTGGCGCCTTCCTCGCGTGCCTCCACCGCAAGGCCGACGACGTCGTCGATGCTCATGAGATACGGCGCTCCACGCAGGTCGAGGCTCCTCGGTCCTTTGGAGAAGGCACAGAAGCGGCACTTGTAGGTGCACACGTTGGTGTAGTTGATGTTGCGGTTCACCACGTAGGTGACGGTCTCCCCCACCGTACGCGCACGAAGCCGGTCCGCGACCGCTGCGATGACTTCGACGTCCACGCCCCGGGCATGGAACAGCACCTCTACCTCGTCGCGGGTGGGCCGTACCCCGTCGAGCGAAGCCTCGAGGATCTTGCGGACGTCCGGGGTGGCGTCGGCGACGTCCGAAGCGGCCGCTGCGCCGATCCAGCGGGTGTCCCTCCACTCATCGGACAGGCGGCGCCCCGAAACCGGGATCGGTTCGGTCTTTCCGGGCGCCCAGGGGCCCCCTGGCCTCACAAGCCCGCGTCCGTCGACCTGACGCAGCCACACCGTGAAGACGGATGAAGGCAGTTCCGTGCGGGCCTCGTCGATGGGCACCGGGGGGATCACCGTCCGTTCCACCACCTGGCCGTCGCACGCATCCCGAAAGTCGGCCAGGCGTTCGTCGCTCCAGCCCGTGACCACCAGGTCCCTCCGCCCATCGGCTACGGCACCAAGCGCCTCCGCGATCGACGTCATCGCTTTGCCGCCGATGACGCGCCAGGCCGCTACACCCTCTGGAGCGGCACCCAGCCAGGCGGCATATGGCCCGGGTCGGGGCGTATCCGCCACAGGAAGCCGACCTTCGCCGAGCATGGTTTCAGGATCCGTGGTCAGCCCGGCCAAGGGACCGTCGAGGCGCAACACGGTGATCATGCCGCCAACCTTTCGGCGGCGTTGCGTACCCTCCCGAAGAGTCCCGGGTCGATCCATCGGGGGTCGATGAACTCCGGATAGACGGGAAGTCGAGGTCGGAGCCGATACCCGGCGCTTTCGGTGCGGGCGCGAAGCTCGTCGAGGTGAGGCCACGGCCGCTCAGGGTTCACCCAATCGATGGTGATCGGAGAGACGCCTCCCCAGTCGTTGATCCCTGCATCGAGATAGACCTCGAAGTGCTCCGTCAGGTTCGGCGGCACCTGGACGTTGGCGGAGGGCCCGAACAGCCACCGAGCAACGGCGGCGACGGTGGCGGTGTAACGGGTCGAGGGTTCCGCTTGATGTCGCATCGGGGTGTCTGCTTTGGCGCGGAAGTTCTGCACGATGATCTCCTGAATACCGCCGTATCGTCGGTGCAATTCCAGCAGGGCAACGAGACTATCGACGATCTCTGCGGCGGTTTCACCGATACCGACGAGAACGCCGGTGGTGAAGGGCACCTGCTCGGCCCCAGCAGCCCGGAGGGTCTCGAGACGCACCGCGGGCAGCTTGTCGGGCGATCCGTAGTGTGGCATGCCCGGTTCGGTCAACCGCTCTGAGACGTTCTCCAGCATCATCCCCATCGACACGTTGGTCGGGCGAAGCATCCTCAACGCCTCTCGAGTCATCACGCCCGGGTTGGCATGCGGGAACAGGCCGGTCTCGGCGATGATCAGTTCGGACATCTGCCGCACGTAGTCGATCGTCGACCGCGCATCGTGCGCCTCGAGAAACGACCGCGCCTGCGGCCAGCGGTCCTCGGGACGGTCGCCGAGGGTGAGCAGCGCCTCGGTGCAACCGGCCTGTTCTCCGGCCGTGGCAACGGCGAGCACCTCTTCGGGTTCGAGGTAGGCGCCACCGGCCCCCGGGGGTTTGGCGAAGGTGCAGTAGGTACATCGGTCGCGGCACAGTGTGGTGACCGGGATGAACACCTTTTTGCTGAACGTGATGGTCCGGCCGTGTCCTTCGTCCCGGAGCGCCGCGGCGTGCCTCAGTAGAGGCTCCGGGTCCCGGCGACCGGTGAGGTATTCGACGGCAAGCGCCGGATCGGGTGCGGGGTGTCGCATCGGCGTCACGCTATCAGCTCTGTGGCATTGCCGGTCGGCCAATGCCACCGACCTGGGTTGCACGGCCGTCCGGCCTTGGACCAGCGTGCGCCGGGTAGCATGCTGGGGAGATACCAAAGGAGCACCATGAAGATCGCCATCAACGGTTTCGGCCGGATTGGAAGAGCCGTATTCCGTATCATCTCGGAGCGCGGCGACGACAACCTGCAGGTCGTCGCGGTCAACGACCTGACCGACGACGACACGCTCGCCCACCTTCTCCGCTACGACACCAACATGCGCCGTTTCCCGGGATCCGTCACCGTCGCCGACGGCATCATGCATGCGGGCGGCCAGACCGTCCACATGCTCGAAGAGCGCGACCCGGCGAAGCTCCCCTGGAGCGAGCTGGGCGTAGACGTGGTGGTCGAGTCGACCGGAGTGTTTCGGACTCGAGACAAGCTCCAACTCCACCTGGACGCCGGAGCAAAGCGGGTGTTGCTGACGGCGCCGGCGAAAGACGCGATGGACGCCACCATCGTGCTTGGCGTCAACGACGACGATCTCGACCCTGGACATGTGTTCGTCTCCAATGCCTCTTGCACCACGAACTGTCTTGCGCCGGTCGCGAAAGTCCTCCACGACTCGTTTGGTATCGAGTACGGCCTCATGACCACCGTTCACGCGTACACGAACGACCAACGCCTCCTCGACATGCCCCACAAGGACCTTCGCAGGGCCCGGGCTGCCGCCGAGAACATCGTGCCGACCACCACCGGCGCCGCCGTGGCAGTGGGACTCGTCATTCCCGAACTCAACGGGAAGCTGGATGGCATGGCTATGCGGGTACCGGTTCCCGACGGATCGATCGTGGATCTCGTTGCCCGAGTCGAACGCCCCGTCACCGTCGACGAAGTCAACGCGGCGATGCGGGAAGCCGCCGGGGGCGAGCTTGCAGGCATCCTCCAGTACAACGAAGATCCGATCGTGTCCACGGACATCATCGGCAACCCGCACTCGAGCATCTTCGACGCCCCGTTGACGAAGGTGATCGACGGGACCCTGGTCAAGGTCGTTTCCTGGTACGACAACGAGTGGGGCTACTCCAGCAGGGTCGTCGACCTCCTCGAGCGCATGGGAGCCCAGCTCTGATACGGCCAATCTCATGAAGTCGTCGGCCGTCGTCGTCGCCGTGGTCCTCCTGGCCGGTGCCTGTTCGACCGGACAGGGGACCGCGCCGACGACCACAGCGGCGACGGTCACGACCACGACGGCCACGACCACGACCACACCGCAGACCGGCTCCTGTCCTGGCGATATGAGCGCCGGTGGTGCGCTGCTGGTTCGAAGCGCGGCCCCCGGCGATGCGTACCGGATCTCAACCCTCGAGATCCTGAAAGCGGAGGGATGCGAGCAGGTGATCGTCGGCTTTGCCACCGAGGCCGGTGCTCCGGCCACCACGCTCGGAAGCGCCAGAGTCGAGCTCCTCCCGGACCTCGGCATGCTGAGGCTGAGACTCCCCGAAATCGCTCAGACGTCGGTGACCGACTCGCTCATCGACTCCGATCTCCTGGCCCGTGCCTACGTGGTACGAGACGTCGACGGCTCGCTGTTCATCGATGTGCACCTGCACCGCCCGGTCGTTGCGGCTGCCTCGGTGTCGGCCTCACCGGCGTCGATCACCGTCGCGCTGGCGGACGCGGGCGGCGAGGCCTACCCGCCGGCGCCGGCGAACGACTCGATCGTGGTCGTCGAGCCCAGACCGGGGAAGGCGTCCTATCCGCTGCGGGTCGCGGGATATGCGCGCACCTTCGAAGCCAACGTGGTCGCCAAGCTCCTGAAGGGAGGATCGGTCGACCAACAGCTCGTTACGACGGCGACCGACTACCTCGATACCTGGGGCAGTTTCGAACTGGTGTTTCCGTCCGGACCGCAGGGACGCACCGAGCTCGTCGTGGGTGAGGACGGCGCCGAGTTGACGATTTCGCTGGTCATCAACTGACGTCGTCGAAAAGGCCGGGGATCGGAGCGAGTTTGAGCACCCGTGCCGACAGGTCGACCTCAGGCACCAGTTCGGCCACGAATGGAACGTCGAACCGCCCCGAGGCACCTTCGACGACGAGCCGGTCCTGGGCAGCAACGACGACGTCGACGACGACCCCGAGCGCCTCTCCCTGCGGTCCGATGACGGTAAGACCAACGAGCTCGTCGGGCCAGTATTCGTCGGCGTCGAGGGATCTCCGCTCTTCGGTCCCGATGAAGAGCAGTTGGCCGCGCAGCGACTCGGCGGCGGTGCGATCGTCGAGACCTGTGAAGTGTGCGACCACACCCTCTCGATGGGGACGTACCCATTCGACGATGAAAGGGGCACCATCTTCGGTGTGCAGCTTCGAACCTGGTACGAACCGGTCGGGATGATCGCTGTATACGTCGATGAGGACATCGCCGCGGACCCCATGGGCGCGGCGGATCCGGCCGACGGCTACGTCAGTCGAGGAACTCAACGCCGGCGTGGACTCCCTCTTCGTCGCCGGCGGCCTTGGCGAGCGTACGGATGGCTCTCGCCACCCGGCCGCGCCGGCCGATGACCCGACCCATGTCCGACTTGACCGTCCGTACCTCGACGACGACGTCTTCGGGACCTTCTTCGACGAGCGTCATCTGGACCTCATCGGGATGGTCGACGATCTGCGACACGACGTAGCGGACGACTCGTTCGACGATGTCACCGCGACTCATTCGTCACCTCCGACGGTGTGGATCTCTCCCTTGGCAACCTTGAACATCGCCCAGGCTCCCGACTTGTCGAGCAGCCGGCGGACGGTGTCGGTGGGCTGGGCCCCTTTGCGGAGCCACTCGACCGCCTTGTCGTTGTCGATCTCGATGAGCGACGGGTCCTGGCGGGGGTCGTAGCGTCCGATGATCTCGATGAAGCGACCGTCTCGAGGGGCGCGCGAGTCGGCCACCACGACCCTGTAGGTCGGCTGCTTCTTCTTTCCCATCCGCATCAGGCGGAGCTTTACCGCCATGTCGTCACCTCAGCTTTCCCAGGCCCGGGATCCCTTTCCCGCGGCTCATCATCTTCATCATTTTCTGCGCTTCGTTGAACTGTTTCAACAGCCCGTTCACTGCTTGCGGCGTAGCACCCGACCCGGCGGCGATGCGCCGCTTCCGGCTGCCGTCGATGATCTTCGGATTCTGACGCTCGGCCGGCGTCATCGACTGGATGATCGCCTCGACCCGTTTCAGGTCGGCGTCCGAGACCTGCACGTTGCGGAACAGTGAACCGGCGCCCGGCAGCATAGCAAGCACCTGGTCGAGAGGCCCCATTTTCCGAAGCTGGCCGAACTGTTCGAGGAAGTCGTCGAGGGTGAACGATGCAGTCCGCAGCTTGTCGGCCATCTGCTCGGCCTGCGTGACGTCCCATGTCTCCTCGGCCTTCTCGATGAGTGTCAGCACGTCGCCCATTCCCAGGATGCGGCTTGCCATCCGATCTGGGTAGAACGGTTCGAAGTCCTCTACCTTCTCGCCGACGCCGGCGAATTTGATGGGCCGACCGGTGACCTCTCGCACGGAGATCGCAGCGCCACCCCGGGCGTCGCCGTCGAGTTTGGAGAGCACGATGCCGGTGAGCGGCACCTGCTCGTTGAAGCCTTCGGCGACGTTCACGGCGTCCTGTCCCGTCATGGCGTCCACTACCAACAGGATCTCGTCCGGGTCGGCCGCCTTCTCGACGTCGGCGAGTTCCCGCATCAGGTCCCGGTCGATTTGGAGGCGGCCTGCGGTGTCGACGATGACGGCGTCGTGGCCGCCAGAGGCGGCTGCCTTCATGGCCGCCTTCACCAACCTGGCCGGTTTCCCCTTCCGGTCGGCGAAGACGGGCACGCCGATCGCTTCGCCAAGAGTCTGGAGCTGATCGATAGCTGCAGGACGCTGCAGATCCGCGGCCACCAGCAAGGGTCGCTTCCCTTTTCGTGCCAGCAAGCGGGCCAGCTTCGCTGCCGACGTCGTCTTGCCCGATCCCTGGAGGCCAACCATGAGGATCGTGAGCGGAGGTTTCGACGCCGACGCCAGTCCGACCGGTGTCTCACCGAGCGTCTTGACGAGTTCTTCATGAACAATCTTGATGACTTGCTGCGCCGGGGTCAGCGACTTGGTGGTCTCTGCACCGAGCGCCCGTTCCTTGACGCGGGCGAGCAGATGTTTGACGACCCGCACGTTCACATCGGCCTCGAGCAGGGCCAGCCGGATCTCGCGAAGCGTCGCGTCGATGTCGGCAGGGCTCAGCCTGCCTTTGCCGCGCAGCCGGGCAAAAACCTCATCGAGACGGGTAGAGAGCGATTCGAACACGGGAACGCAAGTGTACCCCCGGGATCACTCAACCCACATCGAGACGTCTCGCCGCGATGCGCCAGAGTCCCAAGACGGCACCGTTGACGGCGATCGTCACCACGACGAAGATCGGGGTGATGCTCATCCCGAGGATGAGCGCACGGAGAGCTGCACCGAACGGAGCCGCGAGCGACCACACGGCGACCACCCTCCAGACCTCGGGGTCTGTCCGATAGACGCCGGCGAGGAACGCCGCCCAGAACCAAGCAATCAGGAACGCCGCGATGGTCACGGCGACCCGTTCCACATCACCGATCGTGTCGTGGGTGATGAAGCCGACAATGGTCGCCGCTCCAAGGGCTACGGCATCTCCAATGGCAAGGCGGGCGGACACGGACCGGAGAGTAGCCTACGGGCAGCCACACAAGGAGCCACCCGTGAGCCTCACCATCGTCGAGCATCCCCTCACCCGCCACTACCTCTCGGTGCTGCGAGACCGACACACCTCCACGGAGGCTTTCCGGGAAACCACCCGGCGACTCGCCTACACGCTCCTCATGGAAGCGACCGCGGACATGTCCCTGCAGGAGACACCCATCGAAACGCCGCTCGAGCCGACGACCGGGTTCCGCCTCGACCAGGAGATCGTCGCGGTCGCGGTGCTCCGGGCCGGCCTCGGACTTCTCGATGCGGTCCTCGACCTCCTGCCGGAGGTGAAGGTCGGCTACGCCGGGGTGCAGCGCGACGAGGAGACAGCCGAACCGCAGGAGTACTACACGAAGTTCCCATCGCTCACCGACACCAAGGTACTGATCCTCGAACCGATGCTCGCCACCGGCGGGTCGCTGTCGTGGGCAGTGGACAAGGTCAAAGAGCGCGAGGCGAGGGACATCACGGCGCTGTGCGTCGTCACGGCTCCGCAGGGCGTCGAACGGATGCAGCGGGACCATCCGGACGTGCGGATCGTCGCTGCTTCCCTCGACCGAGATCTGAACGACAGCTTCTTCATCCAGCCCGGCCTCGGCGACATGGGTGACCGCCTGTTCGGAACCCTCTGATGGCCCTTCGCGACGACGTCATAGCCGTACTCGGAGCATTGCGTCCCGGAGAGGTGGTCTCTTACGGCGAGGTCGCTTCCCAGGCGGGCCATCCCGGCGCCGCCCGCGCCGTCGGGAGGGTGCTGCGCGAATCGAACGGACTGCCCTGGTGGCGGGTTGTCACCGCCGACGGAAGGCTCGTACCCGGCCTGGAGGATGAGCAAACCCGCCTTCTCCGCGCCGAAGGGATCACGGTGCGAAACGATAGGGTGAAGAGGAGAGTCCATGAACGCCGTTGAACTCATCGAGACGAAGCGGGACGGACGGGCGCTGTCCGCCGAGGCCATCAGATGGCTGCTCGGCGCCTACACCCGCGGAACGGTTCCGGACTATCAGATGGCGGCGATGCTGATGGCCGTGTTCTTCAACGGTCTCGATGGTGAAGAGTTGGCGGTGTGGACCGAAGCCATGCTGCACTCAGGCGAGGTCCTCGACCTGTCGGCGATCCCCGGAGCCAAGGTCGACAAGCACTCGACGGGGGGCGTCGGCGACAAGGTCTCCATTCCCCTTGCCCCGATGGTCGGTGCCGCCGGCGTCAAGGTACCGATGATGTCTGGCCGTGGGCTCGGCCACACCGGCGGCACCCTGGACAAACTCGAGTCGATCCCCGGGTTCACGACCGGATTCGACGCCGCCACCTTCGCCGATCTGCTGGAGAAGGTCGGGGTCGTCCTCGCCGGACAGTCCGAACGCCTCGTTCCTGCCGACCGAAAACTCTATGCCCTCCGCGACGCAACGGGCACCGTGCCGTCCATTCCGCTCATCTCGTCGTCCATCATGTCCAAGAAGCTCGCCGAGGACCTCGACGGTCTGGTACTGGACGTGAAAGTCGGCAGCGGAGCCTTCATGAAAACGGTCGAGAGCGCCCGCGCCCTTGCGTCGACCATGGTCGGCATCGGGGCGGCCCACGGGGTACCGGTGGTGGGCCTCCTCACACCGATGGACCAGCCGCTGGGCCGCACCGTCGGCAACGCCCTCGAGATTGTCGAGTCGATCGACGTCCTGCGTGGAGAAGGACCGGAGGACCTCACCGAAGTCACCTACCGGCTCGGCATGGAGATGCTCGTGCTCGGAGGCATCAGCGAAACCCGAGCCGATGCGAGGCGCCGGCTGGAGGCCGTCGTGAGCGACGGATCCGCCCTCGAGAAGTTTGGTGAGATCATTGCGGCACAGGGTGGCGACACCCGCGTGTTGGAAGAGCCGTCGAGACTTCCTCAGGCGGCACACCACCTGGAACTGCCGGCGCAAGCCACCGGATTTGTTCAGTCTTGCGACGCCTACAAGATCGGTGTAGCCGCCATGCGGCTTGGGGCCGGACGGCGGACCAAAGAGGATGTGATCGACCCGGCTGTCGGGGTGATCATCCATGCCAAGGTTGGGGATCAGGTCGCCGAGGGGCAACCGCTGGCTACCATTGCCTGGAACGACGAGGGCCGGCTCGACGATGCCTCTCCCCTGCTCGCAGACGCGTGGCAGATCGGTGAGTCTCGACCTGAGGCGGCGATCCAGGTAATCGAGGAGGTTCGGGCGTGAACTACGACGAGATCGCCGAGGCAGCGGCGACGATAGCCCTGCTGACCGGCCGGGAGCGGCACGACGTCGCCGTGGTGCTCGGCTCAGGTTTGAGCGGCTACGCGAAGGGCCTTCCGGACGCCATCGAGGTCCCCTACGGTGAGATTCCCGGATGGCCGCTTCCCAGCGTCGAAGGTCACGCCGGCAGCCTGTTTTCGGCCGACGTGGACGGCCCTACCCTGATCCTGGCGGGGCGAGTCCACTACTACGAAGGCCACCCGCTCGACAAGGTCGTGTTCGGGGTCAGAGCAGCCATCGCCGCCGGTTGTCGCATCGTCGTGTTGACGAACGCTGCGGGAGGGGTGAGCACACGCTACACCCCGGGCCAACTCGTCCTCATCCGTGATCATCTCAACCTCACCGGCCACAACCCCCTCATCGGACCCAACGACGACCGGCTCGGCCCTCGGTTCCCCGACTTGACCGACCTGTACACGTCGAAGCTGCGTCGGATCGCCCACGACGCGGCGGACGCCGTAGATCAACCGCTGGACGAAGGCATCTACGCGTGGCTCACCGGTCCGTCCTATGAGACTCCCACCGAGGTGCAAATGGTCGCCCGACTCGGCGGCGACCTGGTGGGCATGTCGACGGTGCCGGAAGCCATCGCCGCTCGTCACATGGGTGCCGACGTCGTAGCCGTCTCGCTGGTGACCAACCTGGCTGCAGGTCTCACCGCCCACCCGCTCACCCATGAAGAGGTGAAAGAGACCGCTGCCGCCGCCCGGCTCCACTTCTCGTCGTTTCTCGACGAGCTGCTGGGACGGCTCCACCAATTCAGCGATCACCAGGCCCCCCGCTAGCATTCGCGAACACCTAGCACGAAGGAGTGTCCGCCGATGAACGTCGTGGTCTGCGCCAAGCAGATTCCCGATCCGGCGTCGCCCTACCACCTGGACCCCGAGACCCATTTCCTCGAACGTCCGGCCGACCAGATCCTCGACGACACCGACCGCTATGGCGTCGAGATGGCTCTGCAGATCGCCGGACCCACCGAGGGAACGGTCACGTTGGTGTCCATGGGCCCCGCCGGCAACCTGCAAGGTATCCGACAAGCTCTCGCCATGGGAGCCGACAAGGCGGTCGTGGTCGACGATCCGGTCCTCCGGGGCGCCGATGCCCTCACCACCGCCCGCGTCCTCGCCGCCGCGATTCGACGCGAGGGATTCGACGTGGTGATCGCCGGAACCGAGTCGACCGACGGCTATACGGGCGTCGTACCGCAGCAGCTCGCCGGGCTGCTCGGGGTCCCCGCTCTGACGTACGCCAACCACCTCGAAGTGGACGGTGGCGTGGTGCGGGTCCACCGGCAGACCGCCTATGGCCACGACATCGTCGAGGCGGCACCGCCGGTGGTGGTGACGGTCACCGCCGGTGTCGTCGAGCCCCGCTATCCGACGTTCAAAGGCATCATGGCGGCCAAGTCGAAGCCGATCGAGCAGCTCACAACGGCAGACCTGGGCGTTACTCCCGAGGTCAACCAGGAGATCCTCGACGTTCGGCCCGCCCCGACCCGCGCCGCCGGCGAGATCATCGAAGATGACGGAGAGGCCTTCCGCCGCATCATCGAGGTCCTCGAGCAAGCGAAGGTGATCTGATGAGAACCTGGGTATTCATCGAAGAGAGCCTCGGCCGCCCTGAAGCCATCGGTTTCGAGCTTCTGGCCAAGGCCCGAACCCTCGACACCGACCCGGCCGTCGTCTACCTCGGCGGCGGCTCCGACGAGATCATCGCCGAACTCGGAGCCCATGGCGCCGCCACCGTCTACCGGATCGTCCCGCCTGAAGGACAACTCCCCACCGGGCGCGCCGCGGCCACCCTGGCATCGATGGCAGGCACCTACGAACCCGAGTTGCTCCTGTTCGGGCTGACGCCCACGGATCGCGACGTGGCGGGCTTCCTGTCTGCCCAACTGGGGTTGCCGGTGATCTCGAACGCTGTCGACGTGGTCGTCGAAGGCGAGGACGTGCACGTCATCAACGAGATCTTCGGCGGTACCGAGATCGTCGAGTCGACCTTCCGTGCCGCGCCACCGCACATCGTGATTGTGCGTCCCAAGTCGTTCACCGCCGAACCCGCCCCCGAGGCGAAGACACCAACGGTGGTGGACGTGCCCCTCGAAGAAGCGGCTGCTGCGGCGCTGACCGGCCGGCACGTCGAGGAGCACGAAGGGCCCAAGTTGGAAGATGCCGCCGTGGTGGTAGCCGCCGGTCGTGGCCTCGGCTCGGCCGATCAACTCCAGCTCGTCGAGCGCCTTGCCGAACTCCTTGGCGGCGCCGTCGGCGCCACCAGGGCGATCGTCGACGCCGGCTGGATTCCGTATGCCCTCCAGGTGGGTCAGACGGGAAAGACGGTCAAACCAGACGTCTACATCGCCGCCGGCTTGTCAGGAGCGATGCAGCACCTGGTCGGTATGAAGGACTCCAAGTTGATCATCGCGATCAACAAAGACGAGGAGGCACCGATCTTCGGGATCGCCGACCTCGGCGTGGTCGGAGACGTCCACAAGGTCCTGCCGCAACTGATCGAGGCACTCGAGTCCCGTCAAGCCTGAACCGTACCCGTCCGACCCGACGCCGTTGAGGGCCCCTTCCGGGGCCCTCAACTTTGCAGTTTGAACCCGTGAGGCAGCAAATCGTCGAGCCGATACACCTCGGAGCCACCTTCCGGTCCGGGGACGATCACGAGGTCGGTACCGAACTCGTAGAGACGCTGACGGCAGCCACCGCAAGGAAACGTCTGGGTCCCGTCCTTCGCATCGATGCATGCCACGGCGACGGCCCGGATGGTTCGGTAACCGGCGGTCGCCGCTGCCGCGAGCGCGCTGGTTTCGGCGCACCATCCCTCGGGATAGGAGCTGTTCTCCACGTTCACTCCACTGAACCGGGACCCATCGTCGGTCTCGACGACCGCTCCCACCCGGAATCCCGAGTAGGGAGCGTATGCCCGTTTGGCGACCTCTCGTGCCTGGGCGAGCAGCTCATCGGGATTCATACGTCCTCCAGCAAGGCGTCGACGAAGGTGGCAGGGTCGAACGGGATCATATCGTCGATTCCCTCACCGACACCGATGAACTTCACGGGGACACCGAGTTCTCGTTCGACGGCGACCGCTACCCCGCCGCGTGCGGTACCGTCGAGTTTCGTGAGCACCAGGCCGGTCACCCCTACGGCTTCGGTGAAGGTGCGTGCCTGGGACAGAGCGTTCTGTCCGGTCGTCGCATCGATGACGAGCAGCACCTCACCAACCTCGCCTGCGGCGCGCTGCAGGACCCGAACCACCTTGCCCAGTTCGTCCATCAGGTTCTGCTTCGAGTGCAGCCGGCCGGCGGTGTCCACGATGACCACATCGGCTGATCGGGCCTTCGCCGCCTGGTAGGCATCGAACGCGACCGATCCGGGGTCGGCACCTTGCTGTCCGGCGACGACGTCGACTCCGACCCGGTCCGCCCAGGTGCGGAGCTGGGTGTCTGCCGCGGCGCGAAACGTGTCGGCCGCGCCGAGCAGGGGACGATGCCCTTCGTCTTTGAGACGAGCCGCGAGCTTCGCGATGCTGGTGGTCTTCCCCGTCCCGTTTACGCCGACCACAACCACGACCGCAGGGGAACCCACGAGACGCAATCCACGGTCACGGTCACCGAATTCGGCGACGAGCTCGTCGCGGATGGCGGCCCTCGCCGCAGCCGAGTCGCCGGGACGGTCTGCTCGAACCCGCCCCACGACCTCGGCGGCGGCGGTCACGCCGACATCGGCCGCGATGAGCGCCTCCTCGAGTTCGTCCCAGAACGTCTCATCGATGGATCGCCCCAGCAGGTGCCGAAGTCGATCTCCCAGAGAGGTCCGTGTCTTGGTCAGTTTGCCGGCCAAGTCGGACGGCGCCTCCTGCGGTACGGAGCCACGTCTTCGCAGCAACACGAACGCTATGAGGGCCACGACGACCACCGCTACGACGACGGCGATCAGTGTCACATCGCTCACAGTGGCGATCGCTCCCTGATCCGTCTCGAGACGACCTGGGATGACCCTCCCGACTCGAGCGTCACGCCGTAGAGGAGGTCGGCAACCTCCATCGTCTGCTGCTGGTGGGTGACGATGAGAAGCTGGGCACTCGACCGGAACTGTTCGACCATGCGCAGGAACCGCCGCAGGTTGGCGTCGTCGAGCGCCGCCTCGACCTCGTCGAGAACATAGAAGGGCCCGGGCCGGGCTTTGAACACGGCGAACAAGAAGGCAAGGGCTGCGAGGGAGCGTTCGCCACCGGAGAGCAAGCTGAGCCGGCTCACCTTCTTCCCGAGAGGCCTGGCCTCGACCTCCACGCCGGAGCGGAGCGGGTCGTTGGGGTCGGCCAGCCGGATGCGGCCCCGTCCGCCCGGGAACAGCATGCCGAAGAACGACTCGTAGTGACCGGCCACCTCGTTGAACGCGGCCAGGAACTCGTCCGCGATCTGGTCGTCCAGCGCCGTGATGACCCTGCGGAGATCGTTCCGTGACGACTCCAGGTCGTGCAGTTGGGCCTGGAGGAACTCGTACCGTTCGGAGAGCTCCTGGTATTCGCTCGCGGCGAGTGGGTTCACCGGCCCCATGCGTCGCAGCTCGGCGACTCGTCGTGTGAGCAGCTCTTCGAGATCCTCGTCGACGTCGGGACGGGGAGCGGCGAGCGCCTCCTCGGGAGTCGCGTCGGCATCTCTTCGGAGCGCCTCGAGGACTGCCTCCTCCTTGGCCCGCAGTTCGACCAACGCAATCTGGGCCGCAGCCGAGGCGTCGCGGGCCGTGTCGGCCGCCCGGCGAAGCTCCTCGAGGGTCGCTCTGGCTTCGGCAAGGCGACGCCCCGCCTCGCCGGCCTCGACCCGGAGACTGCGCTGTCGCTCGCGAAGCGCCTCGATGTGGGCTCGAACGATGGTTACCGCCTCGGAGGACGCTGTCTCTACGGCTTCCAGCCGGGCCACCGTCCGGGGGTCGATCGGGCGGTCGGTGAGGCTCTGTAGTTCGCCACGTACCGCTCGGAGACGTTCCTCGAGCATCCGCCGCCGCTCCACGATCGCTCCGAGCGCCTCCGCTGCCGCCTGGCGGCGCTCCACGGCAGCTTGTCGACGCCGTTCCACTTCGGCACGGCGCTCGGCTACTTCTTCCCACGCCCGCTGCCGTTCCGCTTCTTCGCCTTCGAGCGCTTCGAGGCGACCCCTGAGTCGTTCCAGCTGCTGTTCGGTTTGTCCGGCGCTGTCGATGACGGCGTCGCGGCGCTCCTGCAGCCGCTCGATCTCTTCTTCTACAGATCGACGGGCGTGCTCGTGCAGCCGCAGCGCCTCGGTCTTCGCTGCGAGGTCGGCCTCGAATTGCTCGAGATTCTCCAAAGCCTGCCGCTCGTCTTCTCTGGCCATATCGAACGCCCGGCGACTTGTCACCACCAGACTGGTCACCTTGGCCAGATCTTCGCCGGCTGCCTCCACCTGCGCCTCGGCTCGTTCGATCATCGCCGGGGTCGCGCCGTCCGGATGCGCAACATAGACCTTGCCTGCCGCGAACACGTCGCCTTCTGGGGTCACGGCCCGAATCTGACCGTCGGCGACCCGCATGCCGGTTGACCAGCCTTCTACGACGACCACATCACCCAGGAGCCCTTCGGCGAGGCGCCGGTCTTGGTTTGGTCCGAGCCGATCCACGAGCCGCGGGAGACCCATCCTCCCGGCTGCTTCGGCCGCAGATGTGCCATGCCGGTCGCCGGCATACAAGAGTGCCAGGCCGCCGAGGCCTTCTCGCTTGATCGCGGCGACGGCCGTCTCGAGCGAGGCTCCGTCGGCGGCAACCAATCCGCCGGCCCACATGCCGAGGGCGGCGTCGACGGCTTTGGCCCAGGCTTCGGGAACGTCGAGCGCTGCCGTGACGGTGCCGACGACACCCTGCACCGCCAACGCTCGGGCACGCACCTCCGGGTCGCCGCCGGCGGCGTCTTCGAGAGCGGCGAGCCGCGCCTCGGCGGCGGTGAGCACGAGGCGGGCCTCTTCGAGCCGCGCCTGCCGGTCTTCCCATTCGGCCTGACGCCGTTCGCGGGTTCGTCTGGCTGCTTCGTAACAGTCCTGCGCCGTCGACGCTGCCGCGTCGGTGGTTCGCAGGTTCTCCCGGAGACGTTCGACTTCGGCGGACTCCTCGGCCACCCGGGTGTGCAGAACCTCGAGCCTCCGGCCCAGGTCCCGGGCCTCCCTGCTGTCGCGCTCGAGGGTTGCCTCGAGCGAACGGAGCTCACCGCGAACCACGGCGAGTGCCCCTTCGACAGGGAGGGACTCCTGGTCGGCGAGGGATCTGACTTCGTGCTCGAGGCGTTGCACCTCTTGGTCGACCTGGGTGAGGGCGCGTTGGGCGACGGCAGCTTCGGCTCCTCCGGAACCAAGGGCCGCTTCGAGCCCCAAAGCTTCTTCTTCCAGATCGCGACGGCGAACGCCCGCATCCTCGAGGCGGGCTCTCGCCGCCCGGAGACGCTCGTGGGCCACCTGACCGATGCGACGGAGACGTTCGACGGTGGTTTCGTGACGAGCGGCGGCAGCCGTGTCGCGATCGAGAGCCTTGCCGGCCGCGCCTGCGGCGTCGGCCAACGCCGGCAGTTCGGCTTCGAGGAGGTCGGCGGCTCGCCGCGCCTCGGCGAGTTTGCGTTCCCATTCGGCCTGCTGTGTCGACGTGGAAGCGATGTCTGCTCGCACCGTGCGCAGGCGTTCCCCACCGAGATAGAGGCGCAGCGAACGGACCTCGGTAAGGATCTCCTCATGCCGCGCGGCGAACTCGGCTTGTCGCTTCAATGGGCGCATCTGGCGTTTCAGCTCACGTACGATGTCCTGAAGCCGCAGTACGTCGGCATCGGTGCGCTCGAGCCGCCGTTCGGCGCGTTCCTTCCGAAGTCGGTGCTTGAGGATGCCGGCAGCCTCCTCGATAACGGCACGATGGTCTTCCGGCCGGGCGTTGAGCAGCTCGTCGATGCGCCCCTGGCCCACGATGAGGTGCTGTTGCCGGCCGATACCGGAGTCTGACATGAGTTCCTGCACGTCGAGGAGCCGGCACTCGACCCCGTTGATGGCGTAGGTGCTGGTCCCGTCCCGGGCGAGTTTGCGGCTGATCGCGACCTCGTCGAGGTCCAACGGCATGGAACGGTCGGCGTTGTCGAGGACGAGGGTCACTTCGGCTCTTCCGAGCGCCGGACGGGTTGCGGTTCCCGCAAAGATGACGTCGTCCATCGACCGGGTGCGCAGCATCCGGGTCGATTGCGTGCCCATCACCCAGGCGATCGCGTCGACCAGGTTCGACTTGCCCGAGCCGTTCGGCCCGACCACGACGGTGACACCCGGTTCGAACTCGAGCCGGGTCCGGTCGGCGAACGACTTGAAGCCGACGAGTTGTAACGATCTCACATACACGGAATCACACCCTTGTGATTTTGCTGGAGGCTATCACACGCCGCAGGTCTCACCGGATCACGAACGATGTCAGGGCCAGGTCAGGTTCCCGTTCCTCCAGCTCGACGCGGTCGACCCGTGCGGTTCCGGGCCCGTCTTGTAGCCAGGTGGCAAGCGCGGAGAGACCTCCCGGGTCGCCCTGGGCGTAGACCTCGACGGCGCCGTCGGGCCGGTTGGCGACCCACCCGGCGAGGCCGAGGCGTTGGGCCTGCCGGACGGTCGCATACCTGAATCCGACCCCCTGCACCCGGCCGTGAACGACGGCGTGGAGAGCTTTCATCGTTGGCACCGTTCACAGTAGTGGGTGCCCCGGCCCCGGACGACGACCCGTTGGACAGGCCGGCCACACCGCCTGCAAGGCCGGTCCGTACGCCCGTAGACGGACAGTCGCTCCAGGTCACCGGCGGCGGCGCCGTCCGGAAGCAGAAACGCCAGGTCGTCGAGGGTCGTGCCGCCAACGGCCAACGCTTCGGCGAGCACCGGGGCGATGGCTCCGTGGACTCGCTCGATCTCCTCCTCGGTCAGCGATCCGCCGGGGCGGGTGGGTCGCACCCCCGCCCTGAACAGGACCTCGTCGGCATAGATGTTCCCGAGCCCGGCCACGACCTTCTGGTCGAGCAGGAGCGCCTTGACGGGCGCCGTCCGCCCAACCAACGCTGCACCGAACCGAGAGAGGGTGAGGTCCAGCGCATCAGGACCAAGGTGACCGATCACCTCGGTTCGATCGTCGACCACCACACTGAATCCAAAGGTTCTGGGATCCACGAAGCGAAACTCGACTTCGCCGACACCGACGGCGAGCACCGTATGGCGATCCCTGGGCTCACGAGGATCACGCAGGTGCACCCTGCCTGACATGCCGAGGTGCACGATCCAGACGGTACGGTCGTCCAGGTCGAAGATGAGGAACTTCCCGTGCCGGTCCGTGCCGGCGATGCGCCTACCGACGAGGCGATCCGCCAGGCGGCCGTCGACCTGGCGCCGCTCGACCCGAGGATGGAGCACCTCGGCCGTTCCGATGGTGTGTCCGACGATGGCTTCGAGGTGCCTGCGGACGGTCTCGACCTCCGGGAGTTCCGGCATCAGGCCATCCGGTTGAGCGCCTCGGCTGCTGCGGCCTGCTCCGCCTGCTTCTTCGATCCGCCCGCGCCGGTGCCAAGCGCTTCCCCGTCGACGGTGACGGTAGCCCGGTAGGTCCGGGCATGGTCAGGCCCTTCCCCCTCGGTCCGGTAGACCGGGCGCCGGCCGCTCTCGGCGAGCAGCTCCTGCAGCCTCGTCTTGTAGTCGTGCTTTCCCGGCGCCGTGGCCCGCCGGGCAATCGCATCCGACCACCGGTCCAGCACGATCCGTTTCGCAACATCGAAGCCTGCATCGAGGTACACGGCGGCGATGAGCGCTTCCATCGCGTCGGCCAGAATCGACGATTTCTCTCTCCCTCCGGAGGACACTTCGCCTCGGCCGAGCCGGAGATGGGAGCCGACGTCGAGTCTCCGCGCGACGGCGGCGAGCTCGTCCCGGTTGACGAGAGAAGCTCGGAGCTTGGCCAGTTTTCCTTCGGGTAGGTCTTCGAACCGCCGATAGATCGCCTCGGTGATCGCCAGACCGAGGACGGCATCGCCGAGGAACTCCAACCGCTCGTTGTGGGTCCCTGGATGTTCGGCGGTGTAAGAGCGGTGGGTAAGGGCGGTCTCGAGGAGTGACCGATCGGCGAATGTGTGCCCGAGGGCGGTCTCGAGCTCCCTCATGCGAGTCGCCTCTGCAGTGCCTCCGGATATTGTGCGCCGGCCTCGGCCGCCGCTACCTCGACGGCGTTGGCGATCGCCACGCGGGATGACGAGCCGTGGGCGATGACCACGACGCCGTTCAGCCCGACGAGATGTGCGCCGCCGGTGCCTTCGGGGTCCAGCTTGGAAAGGATCTGCGGGGCGAGCGGCGTACCGGCGGAGACACCCAGTTTGGCGAGCCAGGCGACGGCACCCTCCATCGTCTTGAGGATCGCGTTGCCGGTGAACCCGTCGGTTACGACGACGTTGACGTGGCCACGCATCACGTCGTGGCCTTCGACGTTGCCCACGAACGCCAGGTCCGACTGCTGCAGAAGACGCGCCGCGTCGCGTTCGAGCGCTCGTCCCTTTCCCTCTTCGTGGCCGATCGAGAGCAGCCCGACGGTAGGTCGAACCATCTCGAATTCGTGCTCGGCGAGCAGGCTGCCCATCACGGCGAACTGGTAGAGGTGTTCCGGGCCGACCTCCGGGTTGGCGCCACCATCGATCAGGATCGTGCGGGGCTCGGTGGGAAGCACCGCGGCGATGGCCGGTCGCCGCACACCCGGAACCCGCCCGAGTATGACGACCGCGGCCGTGAGGGCAGCTCCGGTCGATCCCGCGGAGACGACCGCATCCGCTTCGCCGACCTTGACGAGTTCGGTCGCCACGATGATCGAGGATTTCGGCTTCTCGCGGATGGCCGCGGCAGGGTTGTCGGCCATCTCCACGACCTGGTCGGCATGCACGATCGTGCAGGCGAAAGACTGCCGGTCGCAGAGCGGTTCGAGTACATCGGTATCGCCAACGAGCACCACTTCATGGCCGCGGAGGGCGGCGAGGGCGGCGCCGGCGACGGTCTCGGTGGGCGCATGGTCCCCGCCCATCGCGTCGAGGGCTACGCGGACCATGAGCCGCCTACTCGGCTCCCGTGGTGACCTCGCGTCCCCGGTAGGTGCCGCAGTTGGGGCACGCCCGGTGCGGCAGCTTGGGCGCGTGGCACTGCGGGCAGGTCGCCATTCTGGGGCGACGCAGCTTCCACATCGCCTGCCGGCGGCGGGTACGCGACCGCGACATCTTCTTCTTGGGCACGGCCATGGTCGGCTCCTCTCAAGGTTCCAGCAACTGCTGAAGCGCTCCAAAGGGCGACACGGCTTCATCCGGGTGCCCGGAGCAGGGGTCTGTATTCAAGTCGGTTCCGCACGTTGGGCAAAGTCCGGCGCAGTCGGGACGGCAGAGCGGAGTGAGCGGCAGGGCCAGCGAGACTTCGTCGATGAGCATCTGCTCCAGATCGATCCGGCCGGACCGATCGACCTCGTCGAACACTTCCAGGAACTCCACCGAGGCGGGCTCATCCCACTCGGTAAGGCAACGGTTGCAGGTCAGATGTTCGACGAACTCGACGACACCTCGGGCAACGATCTCCTCGGAGGTCGCCTCGAGGGTCACGTGGGCTTCGACCGGTTCGACGACCGCCGCGAGCTGCATGCGGATGTCCAGCTGCCCTCGCAGGTCGACATCGCGACGCGTGCCTGGACGGCCGATGAGGTCGGTGACGAGGTGGGTGAACATGGAGGGAATGGTACTGCGGCTTTCAGCTATCAGCTGTCACGCAGAACTCAAAACTCAAAACTCAAAACTCACAACTCAGAACTCACAACCCACAACTCACCAGTCCCTATTCGGGAACGGGTGGTGGCGCAGGCCTCGCCTGGTGGAACTCGGCCCGGGCGGCACGCACCTGTTTGATCAGGTTGGTGAACAGCACCTCGAGCTGCTCGAGGTCGCGTTCGGCGGTGTCTTCGGCTTCGAGCCTGATCCTCCTGGCATCACCTTCGGCCCGCCGGACCAGCGCGTTGGCTTCTTCGACGGCTTCGGCGAGGATCGTCGACTCGGCCACCATCTCTTCGGCCTGCTTTCGAGCCCGTTCCACGATGGCTTTCGCCTTTTCGTTCGTCCGGGCGATGAACGCCTCACGTTCGCGCACCATCCAGCGGGCTGCCCGCAGTTCCTCAGGCAAGGCGGCCCGCAGCTGCGCCATCAGGTCGAGGAACTCTTCGCGCTCGACCCGGACGCTCCCGGAGAGTGGGATCGGCTTGGCGTCGCGTACCGACGTCTCGATCCGGTCGATCAGATCGAACAGTTCACCGACATCGGGAGCGGTCTCATCGGTCATCGCTGAACCTCTTCGCCAGGGCTTCGGCCACGAGTGCAGGCACCATGGTATCGACTGGACCGCCGAATCTGGCGACTTCCTTGACGAGTGACGACGAGAGGAACCCGTTCTCGGGAGTGGTCGGCACGAACAGGGTGCTGATGCCGGAGAGGGTTTCGTTCATCTGCGCCATCTGCAGTTCGTATTCGAAGTCGGAGACGGCCCTGAGGCCCTTGACGATCACGTCGACGCGTTTCTGCTGAGCGAACTCGACGAGCAAGCCCTCGAAGGAGTCGACCTCGACCGGATCATCTTTGAACAACGACTCGATCATGGCGACCCGCTCCGCGGCGTCGAACAGGGGCGTCTTCGACGGGTTCCGGACGATGGCGATCACCAGCTCGTCGAAGATCCCGAGGCAGCGCCGAATCACGTCGATGTGGCCGTTGGTGGGCGGATCAAAACTCCCGGGGCAAAGGGCGACGGTCATGCGTTCTCCTTCCTGAACACCCACAGCTCGGTGTCCCCGTAGCGGCGTCGGTCAACAAGCGGAAGCGGCGCATCGGCGAGGTCTTCGCCGGCACGCCGGTGCACCACGACAACGGCGCCTGGTGCGAGATGTGGGTCCAACCCTCGCAACACTTCGTACACAGAAGCTAGCGACACGGCATACGGGGGGTCAACGAATGCCAGGTCGCATCGGCGATCGGTCCGGCCGAGGAATCTGCCGACGTCGTCGACGACGACCTCGCCACCGAGCCCGACGGCC
Organism: Acidimicrobiia bacterium; assembly: GCA_024763085.1. Lineage (GTDB taxonomy): Bacteria > Actinomycetota > Acidimicrobiia > Spongiisociales > UBA4744 > JANTGE01. The sequence goes on along the minus strand of JANTGE010000008.1, from coordinate 6,256 downwards.
TCCACGTTGCGTCGCAGGATCGCGGCGGCCCGGCGGTCGTTCTCTACGAACACGGCCGACGAGGCGCCACGGCTGAGCGCTTCGAGTCCCAACGATCCGGTGCCGGCATACAGGTCGAAGACGGCGGCTTCGATGACGGTGTCCCCGAGCGAAGAGAAGATCGCCTCTTTGGCACGGTCGGTCATGGGTCGGGTGCCAGGCCCCGGTCCGGCGAGGCGTCTTCCCTTGGCACTCCCGGCGATGATCCTCATGAGACGAACAGCCATGCCACGGCGTCGCCGAGCAACACCCGGACTTCGTCGGCGATATCAGGATGGTCTTGCAGACCGGGGTCTTCGGTGACCAGCCGAAACGCTTCACGCCGCGCTGCGATGAGGAGATCCTGATCACGCAGGATGTCGGCGAGTCGCAGGTCGGAGAGCCCGGACTGTTTCGCCCCGAAGACGGTCCCCTGCCCTCGGATGGCCAGGTCGACCTCGGCCAGTTCGAACCCGTCGTCGGTGCGAACCATGGCGTCGATTCGTTCGCGGCCTTCGTCGGTACCCGGGTCGGCGACCAGGTAACACCAGTTGGGTCCGGTGTGCCGGGAGAGGCGGCCCCGCAACTGGTGAAGCTGGCTGAGGCCGAACCGGTCGGCATCTTCGATGATCATCACCGTGGAGTTGGGGATGTCGATGCCCACCTCGATGACGGTCGTCGACACGAGTACATCGAGGTCGCCGCGCCGAAACTGCTCCATGACGTCGGCTTTCTCCGCAGGCCGCATCTGGCCGTGAAGCAGCCCGAGCCGCAGGTCGGGAAAGACCCCCCGGAGTCGCTCGAACTCTGCCGTCGCCGAGGCAGCCTCCACCTTCGGGCTGTCCTCCACGAGTGGACACACCACGAAGGTCTGCCGCCCGACCGCCGCCTGCTCACGCACCCGTTCGTAGGCGACATCCATCCGTTCCGGTGGCAGAGCGACCGTCTCGACGGAAGGCCGTCCCGGTGGCATCTCGTCGATCACGGAGACGTCCAGATCGCCGTAGAGCGTCATCGACAGGGTACGGGGAATCGGGGTGGCCGTCATGATCAAGAGGTCGGGTTCCGCAGAAGACGCCTTCTCTCTCAACGACACCCGCTGGTGAACCCCGAACCGGTGTTGCTCGTCGACGACGGCCGCGCCGAGATTCGCGAACTGCACCCCTTCCTGAATGAGAGCGTGCGTGCCGACGACGATATCGACGTTGCCGGCGGCGATCTCTTCGATCAGCTGGTCGCGGGTGGTGCTGCCGGCCGGCCTGAAGTTCACCTCGGCATGTGACGAGGTCAACAGTGCGAGGTGGACCGCCGGACCCGACGACGCCGTCGAGAACAGCGTGTCGTCTCCCGGAGACAGCGAAGCCTCCTGCAGCATCGCTTCCACCGACAGAAAGTGCTGGGTAGCGAGCACTTCGGTGGGCGCCATCACCGCCCCCTGGTAGCCCCCTTCGACGGCGAGCAGCAGCGCGGCGATAGCGACGATGGTCTTGCCGGAGCCGACTTCGCCGAGCAGCAGGCGGTGCATGGGGTGCACCGTCCGCATGTCGGCGTGGATCTCGTCGATCACCCGCTTCTGGGCTCCGGTCAGGGTGAACGGAAGCCCGTCGAGAAACCGACCGACGAGGTCGCCCGGCGCATCGTGGGTGATACCCACGGCCTCGTCGACCATCTTCTGTTTGGTCAGGGCGAGCGCCACCTCGAGGCGGAACAGTTCGTCGAATACGAGCCGGCGCCGAGCCTCGTCGGCCTCTTCGACCGTGTCGGGGAAGTGCAGAAGGGCAAAGGCGGTGTCGCGGTCGACGAACCGGTGCCGTTCCCTCACATCGGCCGGAATCGGGTCGTCAATGGGCCGGGCACGGCTGAGCGCGTTGTGGACGGCGGACCGCATCACCCACGGGGGTATCCCCCCGACGGTCGGATGCACCGGTACGACCCTGCCGGTCACGAGGCTCTCCTTGCCCAGGGTGTCGACGGCAGGGCTCTTCATCTGCCGTTTGCCACGGAACGTCTCCACCCGACCTGAGAGCGCCACCTCGGTTCCGGGCGGAAGCTGCCGTTCGCGGAACGCCTGGTTGAAGAAGACGACCTTCATCGTGGCCGAACCGTCGGTGACGTACACGTCGGTGATGATGAGATTCCGTCTCGGTCTGCGAGTCGACGCCGAGGTCACTTCCGCGACAACCGTGACCTCTTCCCCCAGCGGCGCCTTCGCGATGGGCGTCACGCGAGACCGGTCGATATACCGTCTGGGCGCATGGAGCAACAGGTCGGTGACCGAGGTGATGCCGCCTTTACGAAGTGCCGCGGCGCGTTTGCCGGCAAGTCCCTTGACCCGGTCGACCGGCACGTCGGCGAGATAGGCGAGGCTACTCACTCCGCAGACAGCAGGTAGGGATACAACGGCTGACCTCCGTCGATGACCTCGACCTCCAGGCCGCGTTCTGTCGCCCATCGGCCGGCGGACTCGGTCACGGCTTCGTCGGCGCCCTGACCGGCGATGATCGTCACCAGCTCGGTGTCCTCTGCCACCATACGGTGCAAGGTGGCCGTTACCACCGCCGCGAGGTCGTCGGTGACGACCTCGACCTCTCCGTCGACGATGCCCAGCCACTGTCCCGCCCTCACCGGGCCGGCCGACAGTGTGGCGTCGCGAACCGCCCGGGTCACTTCTCCGGCGACCACCCGGGATGAAGAGGCTGCCATCTGTTCGGCCACGGTTTCCGGATCTCCGTTCGGTTCGAACGCGGTCATGGCAGCGATGCCGGCCGCCAACGACGCCGTCGGCACCACGGTGACGTCCCTGGAGGACAACCCGGCGGCGGACTCGGCCACGGCGATGATGTTCTTGTTGTTCGGCAACACCACGACGTGGGGAGCCGGCACCCGTTCGATCGCCTCGAGGAGGTCACGCGTCGACGGGTTGGCACCCTGCCCGCCGGCCACGATGGCTTCGGCGCCGAGTTCCCGGAACAGACCGACGAGGCCCTCGCCGATGGCAACGGCGACCACTCCGTTGCTGCCGTGGCCGTCGGAGAGTTCCCGCAGGTCGGTGAGGCTGAGGTCGTGGAATGTGCCAACAGGATCTCCGTCGATGTGGAGGCCGGCTTCGATGGCCGCGCCCGGATGGTCGGTGTGAATGTGGCACCGGTAGGTGCCGTCGCCTCCGGTGATCACGATCGAGTCGCCCAAGCGGTCCCAGGCGGACCGAAACCGGTCGAGCCGTTCCTCAGACACCTCGAGCGTGAACATCACCTCGTAGCGGGTCCCCGCCGACGACGGGAGTTCTACGCCTTCGAGCCGGGGCGTCGCCTCGTAGACCGAGGGGAGATCCACCGTCTCTCCCGTTGCCTCTTCGACGAAGGCGGCGAGGAGCAGCAGCAGACCGGCGCCTCCTGCGTCGACAACGCCGGCCTGGCCGAGCACGGGCAGCTGGTCGGGTGTCTGTTCAAGCGCTTCGGCCGCGCGCCGGTAGATGCGGCCGAGCAGCCGACCAAGGTCGTCGCCTGCTTCGCCTCCGGCTTCGATGGCGGCGTCCGCCGCAGCGCGGATCACGGTGAGGATGGTGCCTTCCACCGGATGCAGCACGGCGTCATAGGCAGCCGATGCGGCCCGCTCCAGTGCGGCGACGAGTTCAGGGACGCCGACGTCGCTGTTCTCCCGGAACGCGTCCGCAAGCCCTCGCAAGATCTGGGCGAGGATCACTCCACTGTTGCCCCTGGCGCCGAGGAGAGAGGCGTGAGCCAGTGCCCCGGAGAACTCGTCCATGTCCGTGGTGGTGGAGACGGCCTCGACCACGGAACGTACCGTCAGCTCCATGTTGGTCCCGGTGTCACCGTCGGGCACCGGGAAGACGTTCAGCCGGTTGAGCGCCTCGCGGTACGTCGTCAACCGATCGTGGAAACGGTCGACAACGTTGCGGAGCTGTAGGGTGGTGAGGCGCATCGGCGTCGAGTATACGATTCCCCTCTGTCTGTGGAGGGTGGTATCCTGCCCGCCGCCCCAAGGAGAACCATGTCCTATCGTTGTGAAGTCTGCGGCAAAGAGCCCTGGTACGGGAAGCAGGTGACTTTCTCGCACAAGCGCTCGAGTCGCCGTTGGCTGCCGAACATTCAACGCATCCGTGTCCGCCACGGTTCCAACACGCGCCGCATGCGTGTCTGCACGTCGTGCCTCAAGGCCGGCAAAGTGGAAAAAGCCTGAACCGAGGCCAACTACACTGCCCGCCATGCAAGGTGTGGTGAAACTCTTCGACCGGTCCACCGGGACCGGTCTCGTCCTCTCCGACAGCGACGGCAGCGAAGTCGCGCTCGACTCGGCCTCCCTTGACGGCAGTATCTTCAGGGACTTGCGTCAGGGCCAACGAATCGTGTTCGACGTGGAGACGGTGGACGGACGTCAAGTCGCCCGTGCTCTACGGGTTGGTTCGGAAGGAACCTGATCGCGGCGTGCGGGTATAGTCAGACACAAGACAAAAGGAGGTCGACGTGGTTCAAGCCTATGTGCTGATCCAGACGGAAGTGGGCAAGGCTGCCCAGGTCGCCGAAGAGGCCCGGAAGATCCCCGGTGTGGAACACGCCGATGATGTGACCGGCCCCTACGACGTGATCGTCAAAGCATCCGCCGACGATGTGGATCAGCTCGGCAAGCTCGTCGTGGCGAGGATCCAGTCGATCGAAGGCATTACCCGAACGCTGACCTGCCCGATCGTCAACCTGTAGCGACTGCGGGCACCCTTCAGCCGAGCTTCGACGCGATCGACGCGGCACTCCTCAACGCGGTGCCGTCGGCTCCTGCGGTCGTGAATCCACGCGGAGACGACTGTTCGGCCTCGGCGAGCAGGTCGAGTACGAGTTGCCGGCGACTGACCGGCGGGTCGACCCACAGGTAGGCGGCGAGGCTGCCCGGAATCGTATTGATCTCATTGACCCACACGTCGTCGGCACGTACCAAGAAGTCGATTCGCGCCACGGACCGTACGCCGACCAGGTGGGCAACGACGACGGCGGCGTCCCTGATCCGAGCAGCGATCGCTTCTGGAATCGCTGCAGGAACTTCCCGGGCGGACCCCTCCAGACCCCCACCGGCCAGATACTTCTGCTCGTAGCTGTAGATGCCTCCGGACCGTGCCGGTGCCTCGATGGCCGACAGTTGAAGCTCCGGGTAGGTGCGCACCGCGATGTTGAAGTCCCGGCTGCCTTCCAGATACGGCTCGATGACGGCGCCGTCGGCAAGATGCGGCGACGTATCGGCCAGCGCATGGGCGGTCTCGAGGCCGTCGACCACTTCGATGCCGATCGAGGAGCCGCCGAAGCGGGGCTTGACGATGTACGGGGGCGGCAGCTCCCAGGTCGCGGTTGTCGCCAGCAGCCGGCGAGGCACCGAGGGAAGCCCGGCAGAGGCGACGACCGCACCGAAGGCGAGTTTGTCCATGCCCAGCGCAGAGCCGGCGGCACCCGGTCCGGTGTATCGGAGGCCGGCCAGGTCGAACACGCTCTGGAGCGTCCCGTCTTCGCCGGGTGCGCCGTGGCAGCAATTGATGACGGCCGACACTTCGAGCGGCTTCTTCTTCACCATGAATCCGGCGCCCGGCTCGGCGATCAGCCGGAGCGGCTTCGCTCCTCGTGGCACCCCGTCGGCGAAGTCGGCTGCTTCGAGCCCGGGATCGACCGCGAACCAGTCGCCGCTCTTCGTCCAGTAGATGGCGGTGACGTCCCGTCCGGCGTCGAGAAGGGTGCGGCACACCTGCAGTCCGGTGAGGATACTGATGTCGTGTTCTGGCGACGGTCCTCCGAACACGACGGCCGGTTTCGTCATGCTTGGCTCCTAGGGATAGTGATCGGGAAGGTCGTTTTCGTAGAGGACGACGTCTCCCGGGCCGAGTTCGCTCCGAACCCATGCGACGGCATCCTCGCGGGTGGCCACCACCCTAACCGGGAGCCTTCCCTCCGCTCCGGCTTCCAGCGCTGCCCGGTTCGTTCTGCCGACGATGACGAGTTCGTCGGCGACGTCGCCGACAGCGGCCGCGAAGGCCGCGTTGGCCTCGCGTTGGCGTGAACCCAGTTCCACCATGCCCGGGGTGACCACGACCCGGCGTCCGGTGCCGAGTGACGCCAGGGTCTCGAGCGCCCGTCGGGCTCCGGCCGGGTTCGCGTTGTAGGTGTCGTCGATGACGAGGACCCCGGCGTCGGTCTCCGCGACGGTCTGCCGGTGAGGCGGCAGCGGCAGCGCCCCGAAGTCG
>JANTGE010000007.1 GCA_024763085.1 Acidimicrobiia bacterium | reverse complement strand
CACCCGGTCACGGAACTGGAGTTGGGACGCAGCGACCTGTACCGGGCCGACGAAATGTTCTTCACCGGGACCGCCGCCGAAGTGACACCGGTCCGGGAAGTGGACCGACGCGTCATCGGGACCGGCGAACCCGGCCCGATCACTCGAAGAGCGCAAGAACTGTTCCACCAGGCGGTACGCGGCGAGCTGCCCGCCTACCGCCACTGGCTCGAATTCGCATAGAGAGGTAGGAGATGGCACAACCGCCCAACATCGAGATCGAGCTCGCGGACCTTCCCCCCGCCGAGCCGGAACCCGAGCCTTCGCGCTGGACTCAGAACCGGCCGGGCGAGATCACGTCTCCCGCCGAAGCGGTGTGGGGAGGACCGTTTGGCCACCCCGGTCCCGACTCCGGCTACGCGCTCAAGCTCGTCGACCTGGTGGACTTCGACCGATCCGATGGTGACGAGCTCGATCGTGTCGTGGCCGCGGTTGCCGCCGCCCGGGCCGCTGTCATAGGCCGGGGACCAACCCTCCGGGATGTCGAGGCGGCGTTGACGATCCTCGGGTTGCGGCCGGACGGGCTGCCCGACGACGTCGTGGAGAAGCTTTCAGAGCGGCGGCGTCAGGCGTTGCATCACGCAGCGCATGAGCGGGACAAGGGGCGCTGGCTGCTCGAACAGATACCGAACGACCTGCTGACGGCTCCCGCGGTCGAGCTGGCCCGTCGTCTCGCTGCATGAAAGTCGTCCGGCTCCAAACGCCCGACGGTATCGTCTATGGCGTCCCCGACACCGACGGCATTCACGTCTACCAGGGCAGTCCATTCGTCGCATGGGAGGAGACCGAAGCCGTCGTCCCGTATGAGCAGGCTCGGCTGCTCGCCCCGGTGTTCCCGACGAAGATCGTCGGTGTCGGCAAGAACTACGCGGCGCATGCGGCCGAGATGCAGTCCGACGTGCCGACCGAGCCGATCATCTTCCTGAAGCCTGCCACCGCCCTTACCGGCCCGGGCGGCCCGATCGTGCTTCCGGCGGTCTCGTCGGAAGTCCACCATGAAGCCGAGCTCGCGGTGGTGATCGGCACGGTGGCCCGCAACGTTGCCGCCGAAGAAGCCGAGAAGGTGATCTTCGGCTACACGGTGGCGAACGACGTCACCGCCCGTGATCTGCAACGCAAGGACGGCCAGTGGACCCGGGCGAAGGGGTTCGACACGTTCTGTCCACTCGGTCCGGCCATCGACACGGAGATCGACCCGAGCGAAGGGCTGGCGGTCATCAGCCGGGTGAACGGCGAAGTCCGTCAAGACGGGTCGACTGCCGACATGGTGTTCGACGTCCCCACACTCATCGAGTTCATCACCGGGGTGATGACCCTGCTCCCCGGCGACGTGATCCTTACCGGCACCCCGCCCGGCGTCGGCCCGATCGTCCCCGGCGACCATGTCGAAGTCGAGGTGGAACGGCTCGGGGTGCTCATGAACCCGGTGGTGGGACCGTGACCACCCGGCTCAGAATCGCCCCGTCGCCCACCGGGCTGCTGCACATCGGCAACGCCAGGTCGGCGCTGTTCAACTGGTTGTACGCCCGCCACACCGGAGGGGTGTTCATCGTCAGGATCGACGACACGGACACCGCCCGGTCTCGACCCGAGTACGAGCAGGACGCCCTCGACGGGTTCCGGTGGCTGGGTCTCGACTGGGACGAGGGCGTCGGCGTCGGCGGTCCCCACGGGACATATCGCCAGTCCGACCGGCTGGACCGGTACCGGCAGGTGGCCGAGAGTCTCCTCGCCGACCGCAAGGCCTACTGGTGTTTCTGCACCCCGGAGGAGCTCGAGGAGCGGCGGAACCAGGCGCGGCAGGAGGGCCGCCCCTCCGGCTACGACGGACGCTGCCGCACCATTCCGTCCGAGTCGGCCGCGGAGCGGAAAGCAGCAGGGGAACCGGCTGTGCTCCGACTCGCCGTTCCTCGTCCCGGCGAGACGACCTTCACCGATGTGGTCCGTGGCGAGATGCGATTCGATCATGCCAACGTCGACGACTTCGTGATTCTCCGTTCGGACGGGTCGCCCACTTACCATCTGGCCTCGACCGTCGACGACGTCGACTACGAGATCACCCATGTCGCCCGGGGCGAAGATCTCCTGTCGTCGACCCCCAAGCACATTCTCATCACCCGGGCGATGGGCGCGCCGGTTCCAACGTACGCGCATCTGCCGCTGCTGTTCGGGCCAGACGGCCGAAAACTGTCGAAACGCCACGGCGACGTTTCGGTTCGTGCCTATCGGGACGCCGGCATTCTGCCGGAGGCGATGTTCAACTATCTGGCGCTGCTCGGCTGGTCCTACGGGGAGGACGTGACCGTCTTCACCCGTGAAGAGGCGATCGCCCGGTTCGACCTGTCCGACGTATCGAAGAACCCGGCGGTGTTCGACCCGGCGAAGCTGGAATGGATGAACGGTGTGTACATTCGAGACCTCTCGGCCGACGACTTCGCCGATCGCTCGGTTCCGTTCGTGGAGCGAGCCATCGGCAGGACCCTCACCGACGACGAAAAGCGCGTCTTCGCTGATGTGGCGCCGCTGATTCAGGAACGGGTGAAGAACCTCGTCGAGGTTGCGCCGATGGTGACGTTCCTGTTCACCGACGAGATCGAATACGACGAGAAGTCATGGCGAAAAGTCCTGGGGCACGAGACGGCGCCTGGTGTGCTGGCGGCGGCGATCGAACGCCTCGAACAGGTCGACTCGTGGGACCACGACACGATCGAGGCGGCGTTGCGTGGCATGCTCGACGATCTCGAGATCGGCGCCCGCCGTGGTCTCCAACCGATCAGGGTTGCTGTCACCGGCTCGTCCGTCAGCCCGCCGTTGTTCGAATCTCTCGAAGCGCTCGGCAAGGAACGGACGCTGCGCCGCCTCCGGGACGTGGCGGGCCGGCTCGGGTCGTAGCACTCCTCAGGCGACGAACGTTTCCCACCAGCGTTGCAGCGCGTCGGCGTGGTGTCCGGCGACGACGACGACGTGGTTGCCGAGCGGCCTGGTGAGCAGATCGTCGACCGATCCCCGTGACAGTTGCACGTCGATCTGGGTCCGACAGAGCCCTTCGAAGTGCGGCCTGGGACGAATCTCTCCTTCGGCGAGCCACAGGCGGTCGAGGTCGGCGCCGCCGATGCGCACCAGCGTGACCGGTCCCGGTGGGACGACCCCTTCGATGCCGACGCTGGAGTCCGACTCGAAGTGGGAGCGCAGCCGGTAGGAGTCGACGACCGAGCGGGGGACGGTGCAGTGTGCCAGCAGCACCGAGTTGGTTTCGACGTCCACCTGGGCGGGATTGGCCATCCATGGGGTCTCGCCGGTCAGCAGCCGGCTCCACAGGATCCCGATGGTCGATACCGGGTCACCTTCGCATCCGGCGACGATCCCGGCGTCGTTCAGTCTCGAAAGCGCGTAGCAGCCGCTCGTCGAGATGTCTTCGAGCAGATCGAAGCAGCGGACCGCCACCGCGTCGAGTCGCCGGGTCTCTACCAGGTCGTCGAGGGCGACGGCGAGTTTGGCGGCGTCTTCGATCTGCAGTGGCGTCGGTTCCTCGATGCCGGCGGCGTGGCTCGTCAGCTCGGCGGCCGCAGCCGCCGTGGCGGTCGCAGAAAGCGCGCCGATGTTCGTGTAGACGTCGTCGAGGGGAACGTCGACGATGGTGGGACCCCACACCCTGCGGATCGTTTCGGGAGGAGGGGTGCTGGCGACCAGCCAGTCGGACGGGGAGCCGAGGAGACCGATGCTCGTTGCGTGCAGGGCTTGCCACACCTGGAGGCCTGCGACGGCTTCGTCGAGACGTCGGAACCCTTCATCGTCGGCAGGCGATCTGAGATAGATGATGGCGCCACGGGCGTCGAGCTGGTGGATCCGGGCCAGGGCCTCCAACGCCGCCGGCAGGGAGTTGTGGCCGGGATGGGCCAGCAGAAACGCCGGTTCCTCCGAACGTTGCTTCCACCAGTCGAGGATCTGGTGTTCGGTGCCGCCCGTGGCGACCACGGCGATGGACGCCGGTTCCGGCGGTTCAGCCGGTCGACCTCCCAGGGCGGCGAGCCGTTCGAGGTATCCGGCGAGGAGGTGTGCGATCGCCGGCTGATCATGCAGACCGGAGGCGAAGACTCGGTAGGTGAACGGTGACACAGGACTCCCTTCGGTGCCCGTATGTTGCCAGGTCGACGGGTTCTGTTCCCAGCCGGGACTGGTCGAAGGGCTGCCTGCCGCCGACACGAGACGAAGGGTGATCTGGTACCAGGCTCACCGGTAAGAACCCAGGAGGGCTCGACCCGGACCTCGTCGGTGAGGTGCTCGGCGTCATCCGGGGAGTTGGAGGCGTCGAGCGTGACGGTACTCATCGCCAGGGAAGTCGACCGAATGGCAGATTCGGGCCCGAGAGCGCCTATCATCCTTCCGTCCAAGCGGCCCCGTCGTCCAGCGGCCTAGGACGCCGGCCTTTCAAGCCGGTAACGCCGGTTCGAATCCGGTCGGGGCTACCACGCGAAACCGCTGCTCAGCGGGGGTTTCAGTGTGTCTACGGCCCGATGGCGGGTGGGGTGCTGGGAGTTCTGAGCAGTGCGGGCGGTGGAGTCGCTAGGCTCGGGGGTATCCACCAAAGGGATGACGATGGCCGAGGAGACAGTCGGATGCGGCCGGGTAACCGGAACCGTCGGCGGCGACACGCCGGCCGAGGGTCAGCCGCCCGAAACCACAACATCGCAGGAGGTTCACGTGGGCGTCACCGTTGGGCAACAAGCCCCCGATTTCAAAGCACCCGCCTACTACCAGGGTGGATTCACCCAGGTGTCATTGTCGGATTTTGCCGGCAAATGGGTGCTGTTGTGCTTCTATCCGGGTGACTTCACCTTCGTCTGAGCAACCGAAGTGTCGGCGGTCGCCGACAGGTATGCGGATCTTCAGGAACTCGGCGTCGAAGTCATCTCGGTGAGCGTCGACAGCCACTTCGTCCACAAAATGTGGAACGACCACGAGCTGACCAAGATGGTCGATGGCGGCGTTCCGTTCCACATGGCCTCCGACCAGGCAGGCAACATCGGTCGCGCCTACGGCGTCTGGGACGAAGACCAGGGCATCGAGCTGCGAGGCCGGTTCATCATCGACCCCGACGGCGTCATTCAGGCGATGGAGGTGCTCACCCCGCCGGTCGGCCGACGGATCGACGAGACGATCCGCCAGATCCAGGCATATCAGCTCGTTCGCGCATCAGAGGGTTCCGAAGCGACGCCTGCCGGTTGGATGCCCGGTGACGTCACCCTCAAACCGGGACCGGACCTTGTCGGCAACGTGTGGAAGGTGTGGAACCCGAGCATGGAGAAGTAGCCGCACTCACCGATCCTCGAAGGCACCCTCCGGCGTCGCCGGGGGGTGTCCGTCGCCCGGGAGCGGGATCGACCCGTCGGACCGATGGAGGTCGGCGTGGAGTTCGGTGAGCCGATCCCAGTCGGCCGGATGCTCGAGATCGACCGCTACCAGGTGGTGCGTCACCGGGGAACCGTTTCGGTCGAACGACCGGGCCCGCAGCAGCAACTCCCGTGAGGCGTCGTCGATGCGTTGATGCTGGTGGAGGTGCTCTCGCCACGAGGTCGTCAGGAAGGCTTCGGTGAGACGAGTCGGATCTCCTGCGTCGCGGTACAGCCGCCACCGGTACGCGCCGGTCCGGAGCCGCACGGCCCGAACGTCTGCCATCACGCGGAGGAACTCGTCGATACGCTCCGGATCGACCTGCCACGTGTTCAACACCATCACCGGTCCACCGTCGAGCGTGTCGGCGTGTGGCGGGACGGTCCTGCCCGTCTCGAATCGTGGGCGCTCTACCTCCGACAGGGCAGGGACATGCAATCCGATCGCCGAGACTCCCACGACGACCGCGCCGAGGGACAGCAACACCATGGCCGGTCCGGCTCCCACCTGGCCGGCGACCCACCCGGCCAGCAAGGAGCCGAGCGGGAACACGCCTGCAAACGACAGCGAATACAGCCCCATGGCCCGGCCCCGGACCCACTCCGGGCTCATCAGCTGCGCGGTGGCGTTCAGCGTCGACAGGGTCCAGACCCACGCTGCGCCTGCGACGGCCATCGCCATCATCGCCAGGGGGACTCCGGGCGCGGCGCCGACGGCCACGCCGGAGAAGCCGAACACGGCGATCGCGACGGGAATCGTCAACCTCCCCAGTCGCACGACACGCGACCGGGTGAGCCCTCCGACGAGCGCGCCGGCACCCATCGCTCCGAGCAGCAGCCCGTACACGGCAGCATCGCCGCCGAGGTCGTTGGTCCGGTTCGGCAGCACCGCCTGTACGGATGCCGACGTAATGGCAAACAGGGACGCCAGCAGCAACAGATGGCGGAACGGCCTCGTGTAGCGGGCGAATCGCACACCGAGGCCAATGGCATTCACTACGGAAGAAGCTTCGAGCTCTGGATAGGTGATCCGGTGGGACAGCACCGCAAGGGTGGCGATAACGCCGAGATACGACAGGGCGTTCAGCCCGAAACCCGCGGCGGGTCCGATGGTCGCGACGATCAGCCCTCCAAGTGCCGGACCGATGGCACGAGCCACGTTGAATGAGATCGAGTTCAACGCGACCGCGCTTGCCACGAGGTCGCGGGGCACCAGGTCGGGGACCGTTGCCTGCCAGGCCGGCATGTTGAACGCCACACCCACACCCATCAGGAGCCCAAGCCCGAGGAGCAGGCCCGGTGTGATGCGGCCCGACGCAGTGAGGATCGCCATCGCCAGGGCAGAGCCTCCCATCAGCGACTGGGAGGCGATGAGGAGGCGGGTGCGGGGGATCATGTCGGCGGCGGCGCCGGCGACCAGCGCCAGGAACAGCACCGGGAGGGTGCGTGACGCCACCATCGCCCCGACCCAGGTGGGGGAGTGGGTCAGTTCCAGCATCAGCCACGACGCGGCAACGGTCTGCACGAATGAGCCGACGTTGGAGATCATCGACGTCGTCCACAGCCATCGAAAGTTGCCGATGCCGAGCGGCGCCATCGCCTCCGGGATCCGTCGCTGCGTGTCCATCCGCCGGAGTGTACGAGCTGTGAGACGGGTGCCGGCCGAACGCCGAGGCTGGAGTCCGTCGAGACGGCGCAGAGGCAGCCCCGTGGAACATTAGGCTCCGTCCATGCTGCGGTATGGGGCCCGGCGCCTGTTCGTCGGGATCGTTTCCCTGCTCATCTTCACCTTCGTCATGTTCGTGCTCGTCGAGGTGCTCATCCCTGGCGACTACGTCACCCCCTCCCGGCTGTTCCTTACCGGGCAGGAGATTGCCGAACTGCGAGCCAAACTCGGCCTGGATCGACCTCTGCCCGTTCGATATGTGCTGTGGTTGAAAGCACTCGTGACCGAAGGCTTCGGCAGTACCGACATCGGCACCATCGGTGGCGACGCCGAAGAGCTCGCATCGGCGGCGTGGGCCAGCGCCCTCGTGTTCGTCACCTCGCTCGGCATCGCCTATCTGCTCGGGTCGTGGCTGGGGCGAGTCGCCGCGTGGCGCCGGCGGGCCACCGGTGTGGGGCTGTCGTTCCTCGGCGTGTTCACCTACACGCTGTTCCCTCCCTTCGTCGGCTTCCTGCTCGGTGTGCTTCTGCAGGACAAGCTGGTCGTGGTTCGCAAGGCCCTCGGCGCGGCGACGGTCCGCGGTGATGAGCGCACGGCTCTGCTGGCGACGATGTCCCTGACCTTGCTCGCGGCTTCGCTCGTCGTCGGTGCAACCGCCCGGTGGGTTCGCCGGCACACCCGGTTCTCGTTTCGGGCTTCGCTCGCCGCTGTCGCGGTCGCGGCGGTCGCCGGAGGCTATTGGGCTTCGGTCGGTGCGTTGCGTTCCGCCCTCGACCTCCTCGTCGTAGCGCTCGTTCCCACGTTGGCGTTCGTCATCCTTGCCTTCGGCGACTTCCTGCTCGTCATGCGGACCTCGATGGAAGGTGTCCTGACCCAGCCGTACATCCAGACGGCCCGGGCGAAAGGTCTGCCACCGGGTCGTGTGCGGGATCGACATGCCGGGCCCAACGCCGTCCCTCCGGTGCTGGCCCGGTTCGTTGTCGGGCTGCCATATCTGCTGGCCGGACTGGTCATCATCGAGTCTGCCGTCGCCTGGGAAGGGCTCGGTTCGCTGCTCTTTGCAGCGATCGACTCGCAGAACATGCCACTCACCATGGACATCCTCGTGCTCATCGGCGGGTTCACCCTTGCGGTGCGGCTCATCGCCGAGGTACTCCAGGCCGCCCTCGATCCGCGGATCGGGAGACCCGCATGAGACGTCTGCGCCCTCGTCTGAGACGGCTCGGGAGCGGGTTTCGAGCGCTTGTGACCGAGCCGCTGTCGGCCGCGGGCATCTCGCTCATCGTGCTGTTCGGCCTCGGGGCTCTCACCCATCCGCTGCTCCGTGCCACCGTATGGCGGCACAACATGTACAACCCGGTGACCGGGTTCGACCTCTCGCTGGCCCACCCGTCGTCGCCGTCGTCGGTGCATCTGCTCGGCACCGACGTCCTGGGCCGCGACGTGCTCAGCATGGTGCTGGCCGGCGCTCGCCCCGCCTGGGTCGTGGCGCTGGTGGCTGCGTTCGTCACCGCCGGCGTAGCGCTGCTCGTTGGTGTGTTCGGTGCGGGACTCGGCGGAAAGGTCGACGCAGTCCTGTCGCGGGTGTCCGACGGGTTCCTGCTGCTGCCGGCTCCGGTGTTCGTACTCGTCATCTCCGAACAGGTCGACTTGGAGCCGCTGGCGTTCGGTCTGGTGTACGGGCTGGTGACCGGTCTCGGTGCCGGAGCCATCGTGTTGCGTTCCCAGGCGATCAAGGTGATGGCCGAACCATTTGTCGACGCGGCTCGTGTCGCCGGTGGACGGCGAGCGCACATCGTGGTCCACCACCTCATTCCACATCTCATCCCGCTGGCGGCGCTCTACATGCTGCTCGCCGTCGTGGGAGCGCTCGTCGCCTATGGGTTCGCCGCGTTTCTCGGTCAAACGGCCCGGACGGCCAACTGGGGCTCGATGATCTACGACGGCATCACGTTCGCCGGCTACGGCGGCCACGTCCCGTGGAACTCGCTGCTGACCGCCACCGGTGCCCTGTCCCTGTTTGCGGCAGGCTTCTACCTGATATCGGCGGGAATCCGAGAGATCACCGGTCTTCGTTGAGGTTGCCGAAACCCTGGGTCTTCGGTACCGTTATGGTCCCTTTCGGGGGTGGTGTAATAGGCAACACGACAGGTTCTGGCCCTGTTATTGAGGGTTCGAGTCCTTCCCCCCGAGCGAGAGCGGTCCGCCGCTCGCGGCCCCGTCGTCTAGCGGCCTAGGACGCCGGCCTCTCAAGCCGGTAACGCCAGTTCGAATCTGGTCGGGGCTACCGCGCGAAACCCCTGCTCAGCGGGGGTTTCGGTGCGTCTGCATCCCGATGGAAGCTACATCTTGCCGTACGCGGGGATGGCGGCTCCGTTGATGGCAGCCGACGCTTCGGAGATGAGGAACTCCATCACCGCGGCGATTTCGTCCGGAGTCGGCCAATCCATGTAATCGGCGTATGGCAGAGCCTTCCGAGTCGCCGGTGTGTCGATCACCGAAGGAAGTACCACGTTCGACGTGATGTTGTCATCCCGGAGTTCCTGGGCGACCGACTTCGCCAGCGCCACCACTCCGGCCTTGGCCACGTTGAACGCGGCCTGGCCTGCCGGCGGGTCCATCGCCGCGCGGCTGCCCATGAAGAGAATCCTGCCCCAGCCGGCCTGCCGAAGGTAGGGGATGGCTGCTCGGACCGTCACGAACGACGACCTGAGGTTCACGTCGATCATCCGGTCGAACCGGACGTCGTCGGTGTCGGCCACATCTCGCCCACCGGCCCATACTCCCACCAGTTGAGCCAGCACATGCATCGCTCCGAAACGGTCGACGACCCGATGCATGAACGCGCCCATCTCCGAAGCGTCTGTCGCATCGACCCGTGCGAGAAACATCCGGTCCTCGTCGATCGCCACAGCCTGCTCGAATGCTTCGGCCTCGTCCGGACGCAAATAGGTGACGGCAAACCGATGGTTCCCGTTGGCGGCCAGTCTGCGTACGAGCGCGGTTCCGAGCCCGCCGGTTCCCCCAGTTACAACGATCACTCGATCTGCCTGCATCATCCCTCCGATATCTTTGCTATTTTGGCATGAACATCGGCAAGCGGAGGACTTCGGTGGCCAGCATTACGTTCGAACATGTCGGAAAGGTGTATCCGGGAGGCACGCGAGCGATCGAAGATGTCAGCCTCGAGGTCGGCGACGGCGAGTTTGTGGTGCTGGTCGGCCCGTCGGGTTGCGGCAAATCGACGCTGCTTCGGATGGTGGCCGGGTTGGAAGAGATCACCGAAGGCGAGATCAAGATCGGCGACCGTGTCGTCAACGACGTTCCCCCGAAGGACCGGGACATCGCCATGGTGTTCCAGAACTACGCCCTGTATCCGCACATGACGGTGTTCGACAACATGGCGTTCGGCCTGAAGCTCCGCAAGATGCCCAAGGAGGAGATCAAACGCCGTGTCGAAGAGGCAGCTCGCATCTTGGAGATCACCGACTTCCTCGACCGGAAACCGAAAGCGCTCTCCGGTGGCCAGCGACAGCGGGTTGCCATGGGACGGGCGATCGTGCGTGAGCCGGCGGCCTTCCTCATGGACGAACCGCTGTCCAACCTCGATGCGAAA
The DNA here is from genome assembly GCA_024763085.1 of Acidimicrobiia bacterium. GTDB lineage: Bacteria > Actinomycetota > Acidimicrobiia > Spongiisociales > UBA4744 > JANTGE01. Next base: position 21,248 of record JANTGE010000007.1, on the reverse strand, counting down.
CTTCGTGTCCAGATGCGCTCCGAGCTCGGCGAGCTCCATACCCGCCTGAAGACCACCACGCTGTACGTCACCCATGACCAGGTCGAGGCGATGACGATGGGCGACCGGGTCGCCGTCATCCGCAAGGGCATTCTGCAGCAGGTCGACACCCCGCGGGCGCTGTACGACAGTCCGGTGAACGTGTTCGTCGCAGGGTTCATCGGGTCGCCGTCGATGAACTTCGTGTACGGGAAGCTCGAAGCTCAGGGGGATAACCTCTATGCCACCTTCAACGGTGTACGGCTGCGGGTCGATCCGCGGGCGCTCGAGGCCCATCCCGGTGCCGCCGGTCGCGCCGGCGAAGAGATCGTCATCGGCATCCGCCCTGAGAACTTCGAGGTCAAGGGGGCTGTACCGGGTGCCGCCGACGATCAGGTGCTCGACGTGGACGTGTTGTTCGTCGAACAGCTCGGATCGGAGGCTTTCGTGCACTTCGAACAACCGGTTCCCCCGGTGATCACTCCCGACATCCATGAACTGCTGGCCGACCAGGGTCAGGACGCTTCGGTGCTCGGCAACACCACGAAGATGACGGCCCGGGTCAACCCGGATCTGGCTCCGAAAGTCGGCGATCGGGTGCCGCTGTGGGTCGACACGTCGAAGATGCACTTCTTCGACAAAGAGTCAGGCGAGAGACTCTAAGAATCCTGCGTGGGCTATGGCGACCGCGAGGTCGTCGATGCGGTCGAGGTCGAGCGCCAGCCCTCGTCGTACCACCACTGTGGCGCTCGGAGCCATTGCCAGGTGGCGTCGGAAGCTTCCCGGACCATAGGAGAACGGAAACCCACCGGTGCTTCCGATGGCGGGGGTGCCGCCGTCATAGGACGGAGCCAGTACCGTCGAGTGGTTATCGAGAGCGCCGACCAGCGCTGCAAAGTCTGCACCGGTGGCGAGGGGCAGATCGGCATGCACCATCAGCCAAGGCTGTCCAGATGCGGCGTCGATGAGGGCCTGCCCTGCACCGGTCAGGCCCGGCGACGTCTGCACCACAGCGTCGACACCGAGAGCCCGACCCCAGCGAACCACGTCCTGACTGTCCGTCACGACCACCACTCTGCCAGCAGACGCTGCTTGAGTGATGGTGTGCTGCGCGACAGCTTTCCCGAGCCGAGAGCGAACTTCGGCCGGAAGGCCGAGGCGGCGTTTCGCCACCGTGAAAGGTTTGACGGCGACACCGATAATCACGGTTTCCGATGGTACCGGGAATTGGCCGGCCGGTCGCGACGTTGGCCAAACCATGGCTCAAGCAACCTGGAACGGCGTCGTCATCGCCACGTCCGACGAAACCATCCTGCTCGAAGGAAACCACTATTTCCCGCCCGAGTCGATCGACCACCGGTATCTGCGTCCCAGTTCGACCACCACTCGATGTCCTTGGAAGGGACTCGCCGGCTACTACGACGTGACGGTCGATGGCGAGGTGAACCGGGATGCGGCATGGGTGTACGAAGATCCCAAGCCGGCCGCCAGACAGATCGCCGGCTACGTCGCGTTCTGGCGAGGGGTACAGGTCGACGCCTGATCTTCCTGCCGTCGCCGCGTCACCCACGGGCGGGGGGCCACACAGGCGCGGGACGTTCGGCAGGTAGGCTCGATGTGTCGAAAGGAGACCCATGCGGTTTGGCGCGTTCGTACCCCAAGGCTGGCGACTCGATCTGGCAGGCATCCCTGTCGAGGAGCAATGGGCCACGATGCTTCGAGTTGCCGTCGATCTCGAAGCCGCCGGATACGAATCCGCCTGGGTGTACGACCACTTCCATACCGTGCCGGTGCCCACCCAGGAGCCGACTTACGAGGCCTGGACGCTGATGGCCGCGTTTGCCGCGGCCACCGACACGATCCGACTCGGCCAGATGTGCACCTCGAACTCCTACCGGATGCCGTCATACCTGGCGAAGGTAGCCGCGTCGATCGACGTGATCTCGGGAGGACGCCTCGAGGTAGGCATCGGGGCCGGCTGGTATGAGCACGAGTACCTCGGCTACGGGTATCCGTTCCCGAAACCATCGGTACGGATCGGGCAGCTCCGCGAAGGCGTCGAGATCATGCGGGCGATGTGGACCGAAGACATCGTCACCTACCAGGGGAAGCACTACCGGCTCGACGGGGCGATCTGCCGGCCGAAACCGCTCCAGGAGCCCCATCCTCCGCTGTGGATCGCCGGCGGTGGCGAACAGCTCACCCTCCGAGTGGTGGCCCGCTACGCCGACTATGCGAACTTCGCCGGGACGTTGGAGAACTTCCTTCACAAGACTGAGGTGCTCGAAGGCCACTGCGCCGCGGTGGGCCGCGACCCGGCAGACATCACCCTGACCTCCAACTTCGATGTCCTCATCGCAGAAGACGAGCAGGGCGTGGAGGCGAAACTCGACTGGATGGCCGACAAGTTTGCCGGCTATCGCCAGACCGACCCGGCCGAGTACCGCGAGCGATACCGCACGAGTGCCCTCGTCGGCACCCCGGAGCAGATCGTCGCCCGCCTCGAAGAGCGGGCGGCTCACGGTCTCGAAGTCGCGATCCTCTACTTCCCCGATGCCGCGTACCAGCCAGACTCGTACCGGCTCTTCGCTTCCGAGGTGATGCCGGCCCTCGGCTGACCGGACTACTCAACCGACGAGGTCGCGTAGCCGAAGTGCCGTCTCGGGAGCGTCGACTTCGTGTTTCACATAGACCCATGGTTCGGCAGAGAGGGCCCCAAGTCGGGCTGCCCAGGAGCGAAGGTCGGCTTCGCTGTAGGCAGTCCTGCGGAGCCGCACATACGTAAACGGGGCCGTGATTCGTACGACGGGCTCCAGGTCGTCGGTGTCGGCGACGACCAGCGCCGCGCCTGCCTGCTCGAGCAGTTCGTAGATCGGGTCGGCGAACCATGAGGGATGGCGAAACTCGAAAGCCGCCTGCCAGCCGTCCGGCAGCACGTCGAGGGTTCGCGAGAGACGTTCGGTATCGACGGTGAAGGTGGGAGGCAGCTGAAAGAGGACCGGTCCCAACCGGTCGCCGAGGCGCTGCACGGCTGCCGTAAAGGCCGGGACGTCGTCTTCGGGCGTGTCCAGCCGATGATGATGGGTGATCCGCTGGTGGGCTTTCACCGCGAAGCGGAATCGCTCAGGCACCTTGCTCCTCCACGAGGCCGCCGTCGTATCCGACATGGTGCGACGAAACGTGTAGTTGATCTCGACCGTGTCGAACACCGTCGCATAGTGCTGAAGCCAGCGGGCCCGCGGGACTCCCGAATAGAACGTGCCCTTCCATTCCGGAAACGACCAGCCTGATACGCCGATGTGCATGGTGACACGCTACCGGATGGCCACCAGGTACCCTGGTTGTCGTGACCCGCAACACGAAAATCATCGCAACGCTCGGACCGGCCGTGGGGAGTTTCGAGGCCATCGAGGCCCTCGCCGATGCCGGCATGGACGCTGCCCGACTCAACTTCTCCTACGGAGACCATGACACCCATCGCCAGTATGCCGAGTGGGTCCGCAAGGCAGCGGCCGATCGGAAGCGAGCCGTCGCCATCATCCAGGACATCCAAGGACCCAAGATCAGGGTCGGCCGGTTCCCGGAAGGTCAGGTCGAGCTCGAAGCCGAGGCGCTGGTGCGTCTGGCGGCTGGTGACGGCGTCGGGGACGCTTCGCTCGTCTTCGTCGGATATCCGCGGTTGACTTCGGATGTGCGCGTAGGGGAAAGGGTTGTGCTGGCCGACGGGCTCGTGCGACTCGAAGTCGTCGATCGGACCGACGACCATCTGGTGGCGCGCGTCGTGCAAGGTGGCACCGTGGCTGACCACCGGGGCGCCGCATTCCCTGACAGCCACCTGGCCATGCCCGCCATCACCGACAAAGACCGCGAAGACCTCGAGTTCGGGAAGGAACTCGACGTCGACTTCGTCGCCGCCTCGTTCGTCGAGTCTGCCGACGACATCGAAGAGGTTCGACGACTCGCCGGTGTCCCGGTGATCGCCAAAGTGGAACGCGCCGTCGCCTACCGGAATCTCGATGAGATCATCGCCGCGGCCGACGGCATCATGGTTGCCCGGGGCGACCTTGGAGTCGAGCTGCCGCTCGAGGAACTTCCCTTTGTGCAGGCAGACATCCTCCGTCGCTCCAACGCTGCGGGAAGAGTCACCATCACCGCCACCGAGATGCTCGAGTCGATGAAACAGTCGACTCGGCCCACACGAGCGGAGGTCACCGACGTCACCAACGCCGTGTTGGAAGGCACCGATGCCGTGATGCTGTCCGGTGAGACCGCGGCAGGAGAGCACCCCACGGAAGTGGTACGGACGATGTCCAGAATCCTCGATGTGGCCGAACGGCATCCGCTCGGGCACGGCTCCGTCGAATTTGTGCCGGACGACGCACCGATTGCTTCGGCTACCGCGAAAGCCGCCGTCGCCGCCGCCGAGGACCTCGACATCACCACGATCGTGGCGTTCACGGAGACGGGTGGGACGGCCCGACTTCTGTCCAAGTATCGGCCACAGGGACGCATCTGGGCGTTCAGCCCCGACCAGCGGACACGGCGTCGGGTCGCCCTCTATTGGGGGGTGACTCCCGTCGTGTTCGATCGGTTGCCCACCACCGACGAGATGATCGCCGCCGCCGACCGCCATCTTCAAGAGGCCGGGCTGTGTGTCCGCGGTACCCGCGCGGTGATGGTCGCCGGGACCCCACCAAACCGACGGGCTTCGACGAATCTGATGAAGATCCACGTCGTCGGGAAACTATCCTGACGGAAAGAAAGGACAGGCCGTGGGACAGACGATCCAGGTACAGAGCAGCGTGAACGGCGATGTCGCCGTCTTCGACACCGACCGTACCCTGACCGGCCAGGACGCCGAGGCGTTCTCGGCTCCCGCCGAAGGCACGGTGGCGGCGGATCTCGCAAGCCGCCTCTTCGCCGCCGATCCTGCGATCGACCACGTGTTCGTCCAGTTCAACCTGGTGTCGGCGCGGCGCCAGGGAGGATGGGACGAAGCATCGCTCCAACGGGCAGCCACGATTGTCGAGCGGCTCTTCGAGGTCTATCCGGCAGACTCGTAGGGGACCGGGCCGCCTAACCGCCGGCCGCGGTCGTCGTGGTCGTCGCCTCGGTCGTCGTGGTCGTGGAGTCGGTGGTGGTCGTCGTGGTGGGACACTCGACTGGTTCCTCCCCTTCTTCGGGCGGAATCATGCAGGGGTGCACCTGCACCTCACGAGGTTGCGGCCGATACCGAACCCGCCACGTCTGCGTCTCGATGTGCCCATCGGGATATTCGATGCTTCGGGTCACGATGACCGTCCATCCGACCCGCCCTTTCACGTCGACGATCTCCTCGCCCGGCGCCAACTCCGGATTGGGAATGTACTCGGTCGGAGGGTCGGTTTCGTCGAACCGACCCGACACCTTTGAGGTGACCTTCCTGGCCGTTGCGTCGCCCTCGTTGACGACCTCGACATGGAGCCGTCCGCCCTTCTGCTCGCCGACCATCGTTCGTCCGCCATTGTTCCCATAGAACTTCACGGTGAGCGACGTGTCGGTGTACTCGGTCTTGATGAGGATGCCGGACTCTGAATCGTTCTTGAAGATCAGGTTGGGGGCCGGCCACGAGATGGTGGCTTCGTGGCCCTCCGGATAGCGCGAGAAGTAATAGCTGTGCGGCTGATGGACGATGTCCTCATAGCCGCCGAAGTACAGGGCGTTGTAGAACGTCGTGGCGAACTGGGACACGCCACCACCGACAGTGTCGACCAGCTTTCCCTGGATAATCGTGTGGTCGGGAAGGAAGCCCCGCTCGGTGGTTCGTTCCCCGACGTACTCATTGAGCGAAAGCTGCTCGCCCGGCGGTACGATCGCCCCGTCCACGTAGTCGGCGAAGAGGTGGATGTTCGTCACTCGATTCTGACAACAGCTGTGATACGTGGTGAACTGGGATACGAGATGCCGAATGTCGAGTGCTTCGGCATCTTCGGTGGTGAACTCCGGTTCGGCGTCATCCTGGAAGGGAAGCGTTCCGGTCCTGTCGGGACGCTGCGCGGCTGCGAGCAACGCCTCGGCCGTCTTGCCCGGGTCGACCACTTTCCCCGGGTGCGAAGGCACCACCGTCACTTGCTCGTCTTCGTCGATTTCGAACGTGGCGTCGACCGGTGGGATCACCAAGTTCGCCGTGTACGGCTCGATGATGTCGGCGACGATCTCAGGGTCGAACTCGACGACGATCTTCGGAGGGGAGTTGGTGACGACGGTGCTGGTGAGCGCTGACGCGAGTTCGTCCGGCGAGAACGAGACCGACAGTGGCGGATCGTCGATGGCGAGAACGATCGGGCCGGTGATGAGATCGACCGCCTGACTGACGGCAGCGTCGACGTCGGCGTCGGTGATCGGTGAAGGGAGCTCGGCAGTCGGCAGCGACACCACCGGCCGGGACTTCTGCAGCAAGGTGTCCAGGATCAACGGGCGGGCCGCGTCGCGGTCGATGCCCGTGCCGGGATGGGGATAGACCGCCACAGGACGAAGGTTGCGTACCTCGACGGCGCCTGGAAACGGGGGGTCGGCGACCACATCCGCGTCCCAGCTGTCGAACACCCGATCGAGTTCGGACTCATTCAGCGAGCCGGCGATGGGAAGCTCGCTCCACCCGAACACATGGGAAAGCCAGAATCCGAACTGTTCGGCGAGGTCGCCACTGCGGCCCTCGTCCATGGCGAGCGCCAGGGCACGGTCCTCGTCGAGGTCGAATCCGACCGCGGTTGGCTCCAGGTCGACCTCGGTTCCGGCCACCGTGAAGGTTGCCGTCGTGGTGGCGAGTGCATCCTCATAGGAGAGCAGCGCGTTCCTCGCCTCATCGGGGGCCATACCGGACAGGTCGACGGATGCGACGGCGACATGGTGGAGCACCGAACCGCTGTGCACCGCCCGGTCGATGGCGAACGCGCCGATCAGGAGCAGGAACAGGCCTGCAACGGTGGCGGCGGCGAGGAGGGTGATACGGGCAGTTCGTGACATGGCAACCCTGGAGGCGTGCAGTGTAGCCGGGATCTGCCGACTGGCACGCGTACGATACCCCCATGGACTTTCCTCCGGTACGCGACGGCGACGAGCTGCGGCTCTCAGCGTCTACCTATCTCACCTACCGGCAGTGTCCCGCCACCGCCCTGGCGAAGCTCGAGGGGATCTACGGCCCCGAAACACTTCCAGGTTTCAGAGGCAACCTCGCCCACCGCGTGTTCGCACGTCACCTCCGTGAAGGCCCTATCGCCGCAGGGGACCTCCAACGGGTGTGCCGAGAGGAGATCGGCTCGTCGGCGCTCAACTACAAGCTCGGTCCGCTAGGCATGAAGCCGTCGGGCCTGCAACGAGTCATTGGGGAGGTCCAGGAGCTCTACGAACGTTTCCGGCGGTTCCCGACGGAAGGGTTCCGAGGAGCCGAAGTCGCACTGGATGTGGAGGCGACTCCGGGCGTCAACCTCGTCGGGTCTGTCGACGCCGTGTTCGATGACTCAGGTGGCGTGAAGCTGGTCGACTGGAAGACGAACGAGCTCGGCAGCGCCGCAGAGCAGCTTGCCTTCTACGCGCTTGTGTGGACATTGCAGGAGGGAACACCTCCAGTAGCGGTGGAGGCGGTGTCGGTAGGGAGTGGAGAACGGTTTGTGGCACATCCCGATGCGGCAGATCTGGCCGCTACCGCCCGTGACGTCGCCGCGGTTGTCGACGGGATCCGATCGGTCTGGGCGTCAGGTGGTACCGGGGAGCGTCGTGGCGGACCCTGGTGTCGGTACTGTGGAATGCTCGACGGGTGTGAAGAGGGCCAGGCTGCCGTCGACCTGCTCGACTAGGCGAACACTACATGCCGAGTAGTACCTGACAGGCCCAACAGACTGCTAGTCGTCCTTCGAGTCGTGCTCGTCGATGTCGGTCTTGACTGATCCGTCGTGGCATTCGCCCTTGAAAACCGACTCGTGATCGGACCCTTTGAACTTCACTTCGACCTTCTCCGGTCCGGTCTTTTCGATGTCGGTCTTGTAACCGGGTTTCGGCGAAGCGGTTCGGAACGCGATCGCATCTCCACTACAGGACACCGACACGGTGCCGCCCTGCAGGGTGAAGAACTCGACGGTGTCGACGGGGGTCGTGGTGGTTGTCGGCTGTGTGGTGGTCGTCGGCTGTGTGGTGGTCGTCGAAGTCGTCGTGGTCGTCCCGGCGGGTCGGGTCGTCGTGGTCGTGGAGTTCGCCCCGTCGGCCGTCGTGCTGGTCGTCGACTCGGTGGTCGCCGTAGTAGACGGCCCCGACGCGGGTGGAGCGGTGGGGTCGGTGACATCGGGGAAGGAGGCTGTCGTGGTCACATCGACCGCCTGAAGGAGGGTGGAGACCGTCCGGGACGGCCGGTCGGTGACCTGGTCCCGGACGAGCCCCACAGCCTGGGAGGCGAGCAGCACAGCCACGGAAGTTGCCACCATCCAGGCGGCAAACAGGCCGAGACGTCGTGTGCTCATGACGCAAGGATGGCACAGCCGGGGTTGTCGAAACGGTAAGCAGAGGTTAAGCCTTCGCTAAGGCGCTTCCCTGTGGCTCCGGTTGGGGGATGCCGGGAGGTAGGGTTTCGTCATGGCATCGATACTGGTCATCGAAGACGACCCCAGGATCAGGAGGTCGGTTGCGGAGCGGCTCGCCGAACACGGATACGACGTCGAATCGGCGGGCACCGGGATCGCAGGACTCGAACTGGTGACGTCCGCTACGCCGGATGTCGTGGTGCTCGACCTCGGTCTTCCCGATCTCGACGGCGCCGAACTCCTCCACATGCTGCGGGCCATCAGCGACGTGCCGGTGATCGTCGCGACGGCCAGAGACGAAGAAGCTTCGATGGTGCGGCTCCTCGACGCCGGAGCCGACGACTACGTGGTCAAGCCGTACTCTGCGGCACAGCTGGAAGCCCGCATTCGGGCCGTGTTGCGCCGGTCCGCCGGCGACGAGGGACCCACCCTCGTCACGATTGGCGGACTCGAAATCGATCCGTCCGCGCGTGAGGCAAAGCTCCAGGGAGTCCCTTTGAGTCTTTCGAGGAAAGAGTTCGACCTGCTCGTCTACCTCGCCGAGCGTCCTGGACAAGTGGTCTCGAAACGTGAGCTGCTGGCAGAGGTCTGGCGACTTCCCTACGGGGGTGCCGACAAGACCGTCGATGTGCACCTCTCGTGGCTCCGCAAGAAGCTGGGGGAGTCCGCCGCGTCGCCGCGCTACCTGCACACCGTGCGCGGGGTTGGTGTGAAACTCGTCGAACCGTGAGGCGTCGGCTCGCGCTCGTCTCGGTGGCGGTGACGGCGATGGTGGTGGTTGCTTTCGTCGTACCGTTGGCGACGATGGTGAGAACCCTGGCGAGGGACCGGGTCCTCGTTTCAGCAGAACGCGACGCCCAGATCCTGTCACAGGCGCTCGGCATCCTGATCGAGGCGAATGACCTCGATGGGGTCAGACAGCTCGTGGCTCAGGGAACCACCGTCGGGGACGGGCTGTTGTCGGTCAGGCTCCCGGACGGGAGAGTCATCGGTGCAGACTTCGAACCTACTCCTGGGTTACAACGGGCCGTGTCCGGTGAGGCGTTGCGGGAGACAGTCGACACCGGAGAGGTCGTCTGGGTACCCGTCCTTCTCTCCGATGCGCGGGTGGCGCTGATCAGGGTCTTTGTGCCGGCGTCCGCTCTAGGTCGCAACGTCGCCGCCTCCTGGGCGGTGTTGGGAGCGCTCGGCGTCGCGCTGATTGCCCTGTCCGGGCTGGTCGCCGATCGGTTGGCTCGCTCGATCGTCGATCCAGTTCGGGAACTCTCTGCGGCGGCCCACCGAATCGGGGAAGGCGATATCACGGCCAGGGTGCGGCCGGACGGTCCGCCCGAGATCGTCGAAGTGGGGGAGGCCCTCAACCGCCTCGCCAGTCGAATCGGCGAGCTGCTTGAAGCCGAACGAGAGGCCGCGGCCGACGTGTCGCACCGACTGCGCACACCGCTCACTGCGCTGCGGCTCGACGTCGAGGGTATCAGCGACGAGTCCACCATGCAGCGGCTCGCCGACGACGTCGCCGAGGTGGAACGAACGGTCAACCAGATCATCGAAGAACTCCGCCGCCCGTTGCGTGACGGTGTCGGAGCGAGCGTCGATCTCGAAGAGGTTGTGCGAGCACGAATGAACTTCTGGCAGGCCCTCGCCGACGAGCAGGGACGCCGCGGTGCCCTGCACGTCGGTGCGGGTAGCTTCGTCGCGCGGATCGCGGCTCACGACGCCGAGGCGATGCTCGACGCGCTGCTCGGAAACGTGTTCGCCCACACCCCCGAAGGCGTCGGATTCTCCGTTTCCCTGGATGGCGACGCCGACACGCTGCGACTCGTCGTCGCCGACGAGGGTCCCGGGTTCGACAGCGAAGCTGTCACCATGCGCGGCGTCTCCGGGGCAGGGTCGACCGGGCTCGGCCTCGACATCGTCCGGAGAACGGCGGAGGCTGCCGGAGGCCGCATCGAGATCGGTTCGGGACCCGGCGCGACGGTGGAGGTCGTCCTTCCCCGCCTCTGATCTGCCATCATGCCGCCGATGGAGATCGAACCGACTGCCCGGCTCCGTGCCGCGCTGGACACCGTCGCGGACGAGGTGGAGCGACTCCCGTTCGGGCTTCCAGCCACGTCGCAGCAGGAACGTCTGCGGCTGCGCGACGAAACCGCCCGGACGATTCGTTCCTACCTGCTTCCACGCCTGGTGCGCCTCGATGAAGAGGTCGTTGTCGTGCTGCTCGGGTCGACCGGAGCAGGCAAGTCGACGCTGCTGAACAGTCTCGCCGGGGAAGCGATCTCTGTTGCGGGCGCCATCCGCCCGACCACGTCCCGGCCGGTCGTATGGACCCACCGAGACTGGGTTGACCGACGGTCGACAAACCTCCCGCTCGACGCCGAGGTTGTCGCAGGCGACGATCCGCTGTTGACCGGAGCGACGATTGTCGACACGCCCGACATCGACTCGGTCGTATCCGAACACCGGGAGATCGCTGAGCGGCTCCTCGACGTCTCCGACTTCGTCGTGTTCGTCACCAGCGCCCAACGGTATGCCGACGCGGTGCCATGGGAGATGCTCCGCCGCATGCAGGAACGGTCGGTCCCGCTGCTGTTTGTCGTGAACCGCCTCCCCGCTGCGGGATCCGAGGTCGTAGTCGACGACTTCCGCGCCAGGCTTCGTCGTCACGGCATTGAAGCCCCCTTGGTCGAGATTCCTGAACAGGTTCTCATGGATGGCCTGCTCGCCCCGGAGAGTGTCGCACCGCTTCGAGAACGACTGGCGGCGTTTGCGGATCCGGCGGCGCGTGGAGCGACGATCGACGAGTCCCTCCGTGGAGCGCTCGCCGATGTGATGCGGCGAGCGGAACGCATCCTCGACGCTGCCGAACGCGAGCGTTCCGAGGTAGAGGCGCTCCGAGCCGGGGTGGCGGCTGCCTATGAGAACCAATTGGATGAAGTTGAGCGGGCGCTCGCCGCCGGCACCCTCATCCGGGCCGAGGTGTTGCGCAGGTGGCAGGACTTCCTCGGCACTGGCGACCTTCTGCGAGTGCTTGGAGAAGGTGCCGGCCGGATTCGACGATGGGCGAGACGCGTATTCGGGGGACGGCTGGAGCATGTTCAGGGCGACGCCAGGGAAGAGTTCGCTGCGTCGGTGGTGCGGAGAGTCGACCTGGCCGCCACACAAGCCGCCACCGCATGGGAACTCGACCCTGCCGGTGCCGTGCTGCTCCGTGACGCCGGTCGGGGCCTGTGGACCCACGGCGGCTCAACTGAACGAGCGCTTGCGGAAACCCTCGACGATTGGATGGCCGAAATCGCCGAGCTGCTCGAAGCACAGGGTTCTGACAAGCGGCGAAGGGCCCAGCTCGCCTCGGTGGGCGTCAACGTGGTGGCTTTCGCCGCGCTGCTCGCCGTGTTTTCGCAGACCGGCGGGATCACCGGAGGGGAACTCGGAATCGCCGCCGGTGCTGCCGCCGCCCAACAGAAGCTGCTCGAACACATCTTTGGCACCGCCGCGGCCCGCTCGTTGATTCAAAGCGCCCGCAGCCGTCTTCTCGACCGACTGCGGGACGTCTTCGAGCAGGACGCGGCAAGATTCCTGTCGCTCGTCGACGGCTATCCGCCTCCGATCGGGCTGAAACACGCTTTGGAGCAGCTCCGCATCGTCGCCGGAGAGTCCTATGGCCGTTGATCTCGAACGAGCCCTCGACGCTCTCGACCTGGCGGTAGCCCGAGCGGCGACCTTCGTGGACCCCGCGACGATCGAACCGTATGCCCGCACGGCCGCCTGGGCACGTCGACGGTTGGGTTTCCTCGGCGAAACCGTCGTCGTGGCGCTGGCCGGCGGCACCGGTGTCGGCAAGTCGAGTCTGCTCAACGCCATCGCCGGCGAGCAGGTCGCCGCCGTAGGAACGATGCGCCCCACGACCAGCGCACCACTCGCATGGATCCCGGCGACGCCAGAGCCGGGTTTGGTGCGGCTCCTCGACGAACTCGGCGTCGAACGGCGGGTCGGCCATGTTCTCGATTCGGAACTCGCCATACTCGACCTCCCCGACTTCGACTCGCTCGAGACGGACCATCGGGCCCGGGTCGAGGCGCTCCTGCCGCGGGTCGACGCGATTGTGTGGGTCGTCGATCCCGAGAAATACAACGACCGGATGCTCCACGAAGGCTATCTGCGGCCGTTGGCGAGCTACCAGGATCAGTTCCTGTTCGTCTTGAATCAGGTCGATCGGCTCAACTCCGACGACGTTTCCGCCGTCCTCGGCGACTTCGCCGGTTCGCTCCGAGCCGACGGGATCGACCAACCTCAGGTCGTCGCGGTCGCTGCCGCGCCGCCGGCCGGCCTGCCGCTCGGGGTCGAAGTGTTGCTCGGTCATCTGGCCGACCGGTTCCGCGCCAAGCAGACGGCCATCGGCAAACTCCTCGCCGACATACGGCAAGTGGGGAGGGAACTGGCCGAAGTCACGGGTGTGCGCCCCGGCGTTGGGGTCGGATTCGACGACAGATGGGCGAACGCACGAACCGATGCCACCCGCGTGCTCGCCGACCTGGTGGCGGGCCCGGAGACCGCTCAGGCCGCCGAACGGGCCGGACTCATGACGGCACGGCGACACGCGAGCGGGCCGGTGGGCATGGCCGTCGCCGCGGCGCGGCGGAGCCCGGTTGCCCGGGCGGTCGGAGTGGAACAGGAGTCCCGTATCGTCGACGAGCATGCTCGACATTGGGCCGAACGCCCCGGCTTCGAAGCAGCAGTTGGAACGCTGTCATCGGCGGTCGCGGACCTGTCGTTCGCCGCAGGCGGAGCGTTTGGAGCCGACATCCGCCGCAGCTTCGCCGGGGACCGTCTGGAGCGAGAGGTTCGGGGATCCGTCGAGGCGGCGCTCGCAGCGGAACCTCCGGCGATCGTTCCCGGGCCGAGGCGGTGGTGGACGACCGTCTCCATCGCCCAGTGGGTCCTTGCCCTCGTCGTTCTGGGCTCCGTGGTGTGGGGTTGGGCGCGTCCAGACCTCTTGCAGCGCGGCGCCTGGCCGTGGCCGATCATCGTCGGGCTGGCCGCAGCCGTCACTTCACTTGGACTCGCCCGCTTGGCGGCCTGGAGTGGTCGGCGCGCCGGTCTGTCGTCGGTGCTCGACTATCGGACCCGTTTCGCTGCGGCACTCGGTGACGCCATTGACCGTCGCCTCGGCAGAGAGCTGCGTTCCCGGTTCCGGGAACGGGCAGAGCTCGGTGGAGCGCTGGCCGAACTGGCCATCGAAACCGAACAGGCACGAACCCGGCGGGAAGGCCCCTAAGCTTCGACGCCATGAGCTGGTTCGACTCCATTCCCGCCGAGGTCAAGGCACAGGCTGTCCAGAGTGTCGTGGTGCTCGTTGGCACCTGGATCCTCTGGAAACTGTTCGTCAGAGCCGGTGAACACTATCTGGCCCGGGTTCGGACCGGCGAAGGCATCGACGCAGCCGAACGGGCCCAACGGCTGACGACCCTGTGGCAGGGCATCAGGCGGGTCCTACTCGTCGTCGTGCTCGCCGTCGTCGTGCTCACCGTCTTGGCGATCTGGCAGATTCCGATCGGATCGTTCGTCGCCGTCGGCTCGGTGGTCGGTGTGGCCCTCGGATTCGGCGCCCAGTCCCTGGTCAAGGACATCATTGCGGGATTCTTCATCCTCGCCGAAGACCAGTTTTCGATCGGGGATGTGGTCCGCATCGCCGGGGTCTCCGGTACCGTCGAAGACATCAGGTTGCGGATCACCGTGCTCCGGGATCTCGACGGCAACGTCCACTACGTGCCCAACGGAGAGATCACGGTGTCGTCCAATCTGACGCAGCGTTTCGCACAGGTCGTGGTCGACGTGGGGGTCGCCTACGCGACCGACATCGACGCCGCGCTGTCGATCATGGCCGAGGTGCTGACGACACTCGCCGAAGAAGATGATGGTGTGATCGACGATTCCAAGGTGCTCGGCGTGCAAGAACTCGGTGACTCTGCCGTGGTGCTGCGAGGGCTGTTGGTCACTGCACCGGCAGACCGCTGGAGGGTCAAGCGCGAGGCACTGAAGCGTCTCAAGCGACGGTTCGATGCCGAAGGTATCGAGATTCCGTTCCCGCAGCGCACCGTCCATCTGCGTCAGGACTGAGTACTCTTCTTGCATGACCGATTGGCGGGACTGGGAAGCGTGGCGTCGCGTCGCCGCGGCGTCGCTCGACTCGGTGTCGAGCGCAGCCGTCGTCGGGCGCGACGCTGCCCGGGCCATCGATGCGCTTGCTCGGACTGCCGCGGAGTACGCTCCCGAATCGTTCGAAACGATCATGCGGGACGCCGTCGAGATGCTGGTGGAGCGACAGGCGGTACGTGCTCCGGTGCTGACGCTGTGCAACGAGATCCTTCTGGTGCTCCCCGACGGGTCCGAGGCGGTCATCGGCGTCGCTGCAAGAGCGGCCGCCCGACTGGAAGAATCGACCCGGCGGATCGGCGCGGCGGGTGCCGACCTCATCGGTTCTTCACAGACGGTGTTGGTGCATGGCGCATCGACGTCGGTGCGGGCCATCCTCGACGAGGCGGCCACCCGTTGCCGTTTCGAGGTGTGCTGCACGGAGGCGCTGCCCGGAGGGGAAGGCGCCGAACTCGCCGCAGAGCTCAGCGCCGCCGGGTTCACAGTGGAGCTGATCGACGACTATTCGGCGGTCGAAGCGGTCGCGGGCGTCGACCTGGTTCTTGCCGGCGCCGACGCGGTGAGCCGTGGCCAGGTGGTCACCAAGTCGGGTGTGGGGAGGATCGCTGCGGTCGCCCGGGCGGTTGGTGTCCCTTTCTATCTGACCGCGGGCACCGACAAGATCCTGCCGGACCGGCTGTTTCGCATCACGGCGAAACTCCGCGGTCGAGTAGAGCTGTCCGAGATCGTCGACTTGGATGAGTTCACCGCGGTGATTTCTGACATCGGCCGCCTCGACGCAGACGACATCGCCCAGATCGCTGCGACCCGTCCGGTGGCCGCCGAGTTGGCGAGATAGTCAGCCGCTGGTCGGTGCCACGACCCGGACCGAGTGGGGACGCGCCGAGAAGGTCACCGACTCCACGGTACCGAGGAACTCTCCATCGGCTTGCAGTGGCGCCGAGGGGTCGGCGGCGACGTCGACGGTGTCGACGTCGGCTACGACGTGAACACCGGGAATACGGTCCAGGCCGCGGCCTGCGAGCGCGGCGGCGAGCACTCCGGCAGACCGCAGCAGGGTGAACCGTTCGATGACCAGCACGGCCAGTCCGATCGGTCTCCGGTCGATGATACGAAGCGGAACCGCACCGAAGTAGGTGTAGGGGGTGTGCACCTGCACGAGTGCCGACGCGGCGATGAACCGACGCCCTGCCACCTCGACCGACAGTCCCGGTCTGCGCCGCATCTGCGAACCGAGCAGCACCGACGCTGCCGAGCGGGCATAGTGGACACCACCGAACCAGTACTTCCGGTACGGCTCGGCGTTGGAGACCTCGACGACGGACGCGTCGAAGCCGACGCCGGTGGCGAAGGTGGCATAGCGGATGCTTTCGGTGTTTCCCCGACGCAGCTCGATGCCGGCCAGAGGCATCCAGACGGCCGGCGGCTGCGATGCCAGGTAGCGGGCCGCGGCTCGGGGCCGTTCGGGGATTCCGAGGATCCTCGCCAGAACGTTGGTAGTGCCGGCCGGGATGATCCCGAGAGCTGTCTCGGTACCGACGATGCCGTTGACGACGTGGTGGACGACACCATCACCCCCCATGGCGGCCACGACCGAGCAGCCGCGGTGAGCTGCGCCGAGGGCGGCCGCCTCGGCCTCGTCGGGACTGGTAGGCCAGACGGTCTCGACGGTGAACGCCTGCGACAGGCGCGTTACCACTTCGCGATGGAGCCCGCCGGTGAAGCCGGAGGCAGCAGGGTTGGCAACCAACAGGAGCGTCGACACCTGTTCAGGCTACCGACCTAAAGCCGGGAGTCGACGCATCCGATAGCACCAGCATGGAGACGAGTCGACACACCGCGACCTACGAGGCCGGCGGTGAGGGGGCGATGCTGGGCGCGGCGGCCGGTGAGCTGCTCGTCGCCGGTACTCGCGGCGCCTATGGGTTCGGCATGCAGCAGGCTGTGCTCGTCGCCTATCACTTGATGCGTCATGACGGCCTCGATCCGGCCGGCCTGACCGCAGATCTACTCGAGTTCGCCTTCCCTGCAGACGGCCGGAAGAGCGTCTACCGCTGGCCGGAGAAGTGGTTCTCGGCGTTCCTCGAAGCGTCTCGCTACGGCGCGCCGGCACCGATGCCGTTTCAGTCGCCTTCGGCGCTCATCCGCATGGTGCCGGTCGGGGTGTGGTTCCGGAAGGACCCGGCGGCACTGGTGGAGGCAGCCATCGCCGGGATGAGGGTCACCCACACCTTGCCGGAAGCCGCTGTCGCCGGAACGGTCGTCGCCGGAGCGGTTGCCGCCGCGGGGTTCGGGCAGTCAGGGAGAGACCTCGTCCTGGGTGCGGTCGAAGTGGCGGCGAGAGCCGGAGGCGTCACCGGCCGGTCCGACCTCGCCGACCCATTCGCCGACGCGCTCCCGCTCGTTGGGGTGCCGCAGCGTGAGGCCGCCGAAACGATCGCGTCGTGGGACCTGCCATCGATCGTAGAGACCGCGGTTGCCGCGGTCCTCTTCGCCGCCCCTGGTTTCGAGCGGCCCGACGTGCTGCTGCGGGAGGCCGCGGGCACGGCGCTCCACACAACGTCGCTGACACCGATCGTGGGGGCGATCGTCGCGGCGAGGAGCGGCCTGCACAGCTGGCCGTGGCCGATTCCGAACGATCTGTGGTTCGCCGAGATCGGGCGAAGGCTTGCCAGGAGGAACCGCGTCACCGAAGACCTGCCCGACCCGTACGCGGTCGAAGAGGTGCTCGGCTACGAGCTCGAGACCGGAACGCTCATCGAACGGCGATAGTCGGGACGATCGGCCGGACTAGTCGACAGGAGCCGTCTGGTCGGTGACTCCGGCGAGGACCACCCGGGCGGCGACGAAGAACAGGAGCAACGTGGCGATCGCAGCTACGCGTCCCAGACCGAGGGTGTCGGCGACGAGCGACCAGGCGACCGGCCCGAGCAACGTGGCGAATCGACCGACGGTTGCATAGAGCCCATAGAACTCGCCATAGCGGCTCGGCGGCGAGATGCGGGCCATATAAACGCGGTCGGCGGTCCACGTGGCGCCGGTGGCTCCGCCGCCGACGACACCGACGAGCCAGCCGAGTTGATGCCAGCCGAGCGAGGCGGCGACGACGGCGAGGACGACGGCGACCATCCACGCGTAGAGAGCTCCATGCAGGCACCGTCTTGGACCCACTCGATCCACCAGCACACCTACCGTCAAGGAGATGACCACGGCCGAGGTGATCGCCGACAGCGCGAGGACGTCGGTCTGGCGGTTCGAGAAGCCGAGTTCGGTGATGGCGAAGATCGAGACGAACAGGAACGCGGTGTTCGCGGCGTCCGCATAGAGGAATCGCCCGACGAGGAAGCGGGCGACACCGTCGTGGCGGCGGGCTCGCCCCCACGCCGCGAACAGATGGCCGAACGCTGCCTTGAATGCGGGCGGCCGGCCTGCGCGCCGAGGACGGGGACGCTCTTTGATGAAGAGAAACGCGGGGAGCGCGAAGAGCAGGAAGAGAACCGCTTCGGTCCGGAACACCGTCGCATAGCCGTACCTCTCGAGCAGGAGCAGACCCACGCCGATGGCGATGAACGAGCCGATGTAGCCAATACCGACGCCGATGCCCGACACGAGCCCCCGATTGTCGGCTCTGCTGACGTCGGGAAGCATCGCGTCGTAGACGACCGACCCGAGGTTGAATCCCACGAGTCCGACGACGTAGAGCACGAGTGAAGGAACCAACCCGAAGGTGGCGAGCAGTGCGGTGGCGCCAACCGTTACCAGGGTGGTGACAACGAGAACGGGTTTGCGGACCCCACGATGGTCGGTACGGGCGCCGATCCATGGGGCAAGGATGATCACGATGGCCATCGCCAGCGCCGTCGTGTATCCGAAGGCGGCGTCAGGAGCCCCCTGAGCGTCGACGACCCACACCGAGAAGTAGCGGCTGCCGACTGCGACGGCGAAGATCGTGTTGGCGAGATCGTAGAGGACCCAGGCGAACGTGCTGCGGCGGGTCGGTATCCACGGGTCCATGATGGAGGACTGTACCTTCAGACGGTGACGGCGACGGTGAGGAGTTCGTCGTGTCCGAAGAGCCCGGCGGCTGCCTGCACGGCCCGGTCGGCCTCGGCGAGGGGGAACTCATGGCTGACGAGCGAGTCGAGTCGGGTGTCCGCTTCGATCTTCTTGGTCGCCCAGTGGTAGCCCCCTGCACTGGCACCGAAGGCTCCTCTGATCGTCAGCTCTTTGAGGAGGATGATGTCGCTGAAGAGCTGGTTGGTCGCCCGCACACCTTTCGAACTGGCGACCACGACGGTTCCCCCTGAACGCACGAGGTCCAGAGAGGTGTGGAGCGCTTCGGGGTCGTCGCGAGTGACGTCGAGCACGACCCGGGGCCTCGCTCCGAGACTGTTGGCCACCGCATCGGCGATATCCGGGTCGTCGACGACCATGTCGGCGCCGAGTTCCTTCGCCATGGCGAGGCGGTCTGCGTCGTCGGGCAGTCCGGCGACTCCAACCCATCCGGCCCCGACGTCCTTGGCGGCAATGAGGGCTGCCAGTCCTCGCGGTCCTGGGCCGAGGATGAGGATCGAGTCTCCTGCTTGCAGGTCGGGAAGTTCCACGGCCCAGGTGAAGCCGTCGGCGAGGGCATGCGCGAAGGTGGCGACGGGCGCTTCGACGTTGTCAGATACCGGATGGATGCGAGCGCCCGGGTCGAGATACACAAACTCGGCGAACCCTCCCCACAAAGCTGGTGGTTCAGTTGATGGAAGCCGGCCGTAGCTGTTGACCGGACTGCGGAACCGGCAGGAGTGAAGCCCCGACAGGCATCGGCGGCAGGCACCACAGTGGATTGCGGGCTCGAGGATCACCCGAGTGCCGATCTCGATGTCGAAGCTGTCGTCGACGAGTTTCGCAACCCTGCCGACGATTTCGTGGCCCAGAATGAGTGGATACTTGATGAAGCGGTTGTTGCCTGCCCAGATCTGCGCGTCGGCGCCGGAGACACCGGTGGCTTCGACGGCGATCCAGCCACCGACAGGGATGTCCGGAAGGGTGAACGAGGTACGGGTGAACCGTTGTGGCTCCACCAGCAACATGGCCTTCGTACTTGCTCCGGTCATCACGTTCCCCTGGGGCGTTCGAGTGTAAACCGGGGGCCGGAAACCCCGAAAAGCTCCTCAGTACGCAGTACCCAGTACCGAGATCCCTAGACCCCGAACAGCACCCGAAGCCGTTCCATGCCGACTTCGAGGTCCCGTTCCGACAGGGCGTATGAGAGGCGGAGGTGTCCGGGTGCCCCGAACGCCTCGCCGGGCACGGTGGCGACCAGTGCTTCTTCGAGGAGCACCTGAGCCAGGTCGACCGACGTGTGTACGGGTTTGCCCGCAATCGACGTGCCCAAGTGGGCCTCGAACGAGGGGAACGCGTAGAAGGCGCCGAGGGGTGGACTCACCCTCACCCCGGGGATCGTCGCGAGGCGGTCCAGCATCATGCGGCGGCGACGTGCATACGCGTCTCGCATCGCCTCCACCGGACCGATCGCTCCTTCCACAGCGGCGAGTGCCGCGGCCTGGCTGACATTCGCAACGTTGGAAGTCGAGTGTGACATGACCCTGATCGCTCCGGTTGCGACGTCGCCGGGGGCGACCAGCCAGCCGACACGCCAGCCGGTCATGGCATAGGCCTTCGAGACGGCGTTGACCACGACGCATCGGTCTCGGATCGCCGGCACCAGCCCGGGCATCGAAGCGTACGGGGTGTCTTCGTACACGAAGTGTTCGTAGATTTCGTCGGTGAGCACCCAGATGTCATGTTCCGCCGCCCACTCCGCGATGGCTCGTATCTCGCCCGGCAGGTACACGGTGCCGGTCGGATTGGAGGGAGAGACGAACACCAGCATCTTGGTCCGGTTGGTTCGGGCTGCCTCGAGTTGCTCGACCGTGACTTTGAACGACGACTCGGTGGTGGTCGAAACCAGTACGGGTTCCCCGCCTGCCAGGTGGATCGACTCCGGGTAGGACACCCAATAGGGGGTCGGTAGCAGAACTTCGTCTCCGGGGTCGAGGAGCGTAAGGAACGCCACCAGGATCGCGTGTTTGGCACCGTTGGTCACGACCACCTGGCCGGCATCGACCTCGAAACCCGAATCGCGGATGGTCTTCTTCGCTATCGCCTCGCGCAGTTCGGGGAGTCCGGCCGCGGGGCTGTACCGGTGGAACCGGGGATTTCGCACCGCCCGAGCTGCCGCCTCGACGATGGGCTCAGGGGTGGAGAAGTCTGGTTCTCCGGCGCCGAAGCTGATCACCTCGTACCCCTCGGCCCGCATCTGTTTGGCGCGGGTGCTGATCGCTAAGGTTTGTGATTCGGTCAGAGAAGCGACACGACGAGAGATCCGTTCCATGGGCGAAACCCTAGTCTCAGATCCAAGCCGGCCATGAGTGCCATCGTCATTCCCTCCGACATCCGTCCGCGAGACGGCAGGTTCGGTTCCGGTCCCAGCAAAGTTCCTGCAGACCATGTGCGCCGGCTCCTCGACGAGGC
>JANTGE010000006.1 GCA_024763085.1 Acidimicrobiia bacterium | reverse complement strand
GCCGCACCTTTGCCCTGGTTCTGCTCGTGGCGGAGCACCCGAACCTGGGGCAGCGCGGCGGCGGCTCGAGTTGCTGCTTCGTACGTCCCGTCATCGGATCCGTCGTCGACCACGATCACCTCGGCGTCAGGAAGCACCTCGGCGACACGCCGAATGTTGTCGGCGATCACAGGCGCGAGCCGGTACGCGGGCATCACGACGGAGACACGGTCTGACATGGATGGCAAGTGTAGAGCCGACGGCGCGATCCGAGAGACCGTTGCGCCCTGCGCACCGAGAGGTCTGCTTGTCGGTGGTCGGCGGCCCGCTAGTGGGTGACGCCGGAAAGGTCGATCGACTGCAGCCAGAAAGCACCCGGCTGTCCCGTGCGCGAACGCTCCCACTGCGCCGTAGCCGAGGCAATCGGTCGCGACCAGACGATCGGCCGTGGGTAGGCGGTGCCGGTGCCGTTCGACGAGTTCGCTACCACGGTGAACCGTCCGCCGGCGGTCCACTCGACGCCTGCCGTCGTACCGTAGGCCTCCGATGCGGCGGTCGGGTCGATGTCCACGGTTCCGGCAGCGTCGCCGGTGGGAATACCCGGCGTCCCGCCGTCGCTGCCGAACCGATAGTCGACGCGAAGGGCCGGATGTTCGTGGACATACAGGTCGGCGGTTCGGCCATCGGCATACTCCGCTCCGACGGCGACCAGCGACTCGGTGGCGTTTTGTGTCACGCCGTCACCCAGGGTCCACACCTGGCCGTCCCATCCGTCGCCGATGCCGTTGTCGGCCGTGATCCCGTAGCCGAGCACGAAGGTGTGATCCCGGACGACGGGAGCGATCGTGGAGGTGACGTACTCCGACGCCTGGTCGACACCGTTGCCGCCTCCCGTGCCGGATACGACAACATGCTGGATGTTCCATTCCGAACCCCATTCGATCACGTAGACCGTGAATGTGGTTGAGCCGTTGAGGAGCCCGCCTCCGCCGGCCTGGCGCTCCAAGTGGACGGCTCCGCTGCCAGACGGATAAAGCCTTGCCCACCCGGTCATGTGGTCTGATCTGTTCGTCGCCGTCGTAGCGACGCCGCCACCCCGGATTCCCCCATACAGTCCCACCTGGGCGATGTCCGTCCACGTCGTGGACGCCGTCGCGGCCGTGGCTCCCGGTCCCATCACCACTTCGAGCACATCTCGCAGGATGAAACCAGATCGGGTGCCATCTGCCAGCGACTCGACCACGGTGATTTGTCCCCGCCAGTCTGCACCGGCGGCGCCACGTTCCAGGCGGAGCGTGGCCGGAGGTGTGGTGACGCCGAGGTTGCCGAACGGGTCGCCGACCACCCGGGCGTAGTCCTGCGCGGGGGAGCGGTTACCGGTGGAGCCGCCGGACCCGGCTGCGCCGCGAACGACGACGAAGTAGTCGGGTGCCAGGTTCTGACGCAAAGCGAGGTCGAACGAAGGGCCGGTGAACACGCCGCCAGGCACATCGTATGTGGTCACCCGGAAGGTCGGCGTGGCGAACGAGGCCGCAGCCGACAGGAGGTTTCCGGTGTTGTCGGTCGACGCGGAGAAGGCTGCTCCCGACACCCCAGTGATCAGCTGGGCGGCGGCGAGCAGCCCCCCAACGATCAACGCGGTGAGCCTGTGCCTGCTACCCATGGCGGGCGAGGCGCTGGTCCGGCCACGGATCGAACCGCGGGTCTACCGCATAGCGGGACAGCCACAGGGCGAGGAACGTGGCTGTGAGCCACAGGGTCAAGACCGGCCAGTTGCCGGTCTGCTGCCACAGTTTGGGAAGTCCGACGAGCGGGACGAGGACTCGGCCGACACCGATGATCTTGTCCGGTTCGACTCTGCTGGAATCTGGTGCCCGGTTGGCGTCGCCTTTGGTGACGTACCTGCCCTGGTCGACTCCGACGATGCGATGGGTGACGACCCCGTCCGTGGTCTCGAAGGTGATGACCGTACCTGGACCGAGGCCGGAAGCGAACTTCGGTTGAACCACCACCACGTCCCCGGGGTCGATGGCGGGTGCCATCGACCCCGAGGTGATCAGAAACGGCTGCCACCGAAGGAGAACCGACGGGACGACTGCCCAAAGAGCCAGCCACGTCAGCGTGGCCACATAGGCCAGAGCTGCGAGGCCGATGAAGAATCGGACTTCGGCGTCCCGCCGGTCCGGAACCGCCGGCAGGGTTGCCTCGCTCGGCGGCCGCAGGTCGACCGTCGACGACCTCTGGATGAGGTCCTCACGCACGGTCTGATCATCCATTGCCGTCTCCGAGCCTCGCGTGGGCTACTGGTTCTGGGCTTCCCAGGTGAACGTCGCCGACGCGTTGAGGCCTTGGGCTGCGTTGTTGTCCTGCAGGGTCACCACGAAGTGGTACGTCATGGTCTCCGGGGTAGCAGCCGGCGACCACGATCCCAGGCCGGTGGCGAAGTCGGTGTGGGCCGATGCGAATCCGCTCAGCGTCCCCGAGAACAGCGATGACGTTGCCGTGAAGCCGGTGCAGTTCCCGAAGCTGCCACCCGTGCCGATTTCGACGTCCAGGTTCAGGTAGTCGGCGAGGCCGCTGCCTGCAGCGGTGCCGTAGAGTTTGACATCCGCAGGTGTCAGCGACCCGGTGTAGGTGACCGCGATACAGCTTTCCACGGTATCGCCCGGTTTCATATCGGCCGCGGTGAACATCGCCGATCCGGTGTCGTCGTCGACGATGGACACCGTTCCGGCGCTCCACGTGTTCCCGGTGTTGTCGGTCGTGTCGAAGAACGCGGCACGAGATCCGTTGACCACCAGGAAGCTGACGATGAACAGCGACACGAACATGGCCGCGGCGCGTACCAATGTGGTCCGCTTCATGAGTTGCCTCCTTGGTTTTCAGCCCGGCCGCTCTCCACAGCCGGTCCGCCGGGAGCCTGTCGGCTCCACCAGTGGAATCGACGCCGGCAAATGATGGCTTGAGAATTCTTTTGCCGATCCGATAGAGCTGCCGACAGGGAGTGTGACGCCCTGAAGGAGCACGGATGCTCATCGTGATCAGCGTCGTGGCTGCCCTGGCGGCAGCCGCGGCGGTTGCATGGATGCTGCGCGGCCTGGAGAGGCCGACACTTCAACGCCTGCCGGCACAGGCACGCTACGACCAGTTGTTCTGGGAGACCGTTGCCGAGCTGTACGATCCGATTCGAGAAAAGGACACTCCCTGAACGGCCGAAGCGTGCGCCCGGTGCCGTACACTCTGAGGCATGTCTGATCTGTCTGCCATCTTCAAGGCGTACGACATCCGAGGACGCACCGACCTTGGCGATCTGGACGAGGACGCCGCGTACCGCATCGGTGCCGCCTTTGCCCGGTTTACTGGTGCCCGGCGTATCGCCGTCGGTCACGACTGCCGGCTGTCGTCGCCCTCCCTCGCCCGGAGCTTTCACGCGGGGATCACCTCCCAGGGTGCCGACGTGTTGGACATCGGACTGGTCGCCACCGACACGCTGTACTTCGCTTCCGGTTCCTACGGGGTACCGGGCGCGATGATCACCGCGTCCCACAATCCACCCGAGTGGAACGGGATCAAACTCTGCCGAGAAGGCGCCGCTCCCATAGGGGTGGAGAGCGGGTTGTTGGAGATCCGCGACCTGGCGACACAGCACCTCGAGCCGGCAGCGGAGGCAGGCATCGTAGAACGGGTCGATGTGGTGGGTGCCTATGTCGAGCATCTTCTCCGCATCGTGGATCCGTCCAAGGTGGGTCGGGTTCGGGTGGCTGCCGACGGTGGCAACGGTATGGCCGGGGTGGCGCTCCCCCTCGTGTTTGCTCGGCTCGATGCCGAACTCATCGGGCTGTACCTCGATCCGGATGGCCGGTTTCCCAACCATCCCGCGGACCCGCTCAAACCTGAGAACCTCAAAGATCTCGAAGCGTTGATGGAGCGTGAACGGCCCGACCTTGGTGTCGCATTCGACGGTGATGCCGACCGGGCGTTCTTCGTCGACGACCAGATGCGACCGCTCTCGGGCAGCACCACAACCGCGCTCATTGCCCGCTGGTTCCTGGCCCGCAACCCGGGAGCCACGATCGTCCACAACCTGATCGTCAGCCGGGCCGTCCCCGAGATCGTTCGTGAAGCAGGAGGAACCCCGGTGCGAACGAGGGTGGGGCACTCGTTCATCAAGCAGGTTATGGCCGAGACAGGGGCGGTGTTCGGCGGAGAACACTCGGGCCACTACTACTTCAAAGACAACTTCAGGGCCGACTCGGGGATGCTGGCCATGCTCGTGCTGCTCCAGGTGATCTCCGAAGATGGTCGTCCACTCTCCGAGCTCCGGCGGGACGTCGAACGGTACCGGCAGTCCGGCGAGATCAACCTGCACGTCGCCGATCAGCAGGCCGCCATCGAGCGTGTCAGTGCCGCGTTCGGTGACGCCGATCAGGACCGGCTCGATGGCCTCACCGTCTCCTGGCCCGACCGCTGGTTCAACCTGCGGCCGTCGAATACGGAACCGGTGCTTCGGCTCAACGTCGAAGCGTCAACCGACGATGAGGTGGCGGGCCTCGTCGAGCAGGTGTCGGAGATCGTGAAAGGAATCTGAATGGCGCTCATACCTGACGAACTTGCAGAGATCCTCGTCTGTCCCGACTGCCATGGAGAACTCGAGCAAGACGAAGCAGCGTCGGTGCTCGTTTGCACACAATGCGGGCTCAAATACCCGGTGCGTGACGGTATACCGGTGATGCTCGTCGACGAGGCGACTCGCTGATGCTCGAAACGCTGGCCGCTCAATACCGGTGGGCTGCGACGCTCTCACCGCCCGATGTTCCCCGTAGCTCGGCGGTGCTAATGGCCGGAATGGGCGGCAGCGGCATCGCAGGCGACGTCGCCGCCGCTGTCGCGAACGACGCTCCCGTGTTCGTCCACAAGGGCTACGGGCTGCCCCGGTGGGCTGCGAGACTCCGGCCGCTGGTCATCGCTGTGTCCTACTCCGGGAACACCGAGGAGACCCGGTCGGTCGTCGACGATGCGCTCGAGGCCGGACTCGATGTGGCCGTCGTTGCCGGCGGCGGCCAACTCGGGGTTCTCGCCGCCGAACGGGACCTCCCGCGTGTACTCGTTCCGACGGGCCTCCAGCCACGAGCAGCGTTCGGATATCTGTCCGGGGCGACGCTTCGGCTGATAGAGGCAGCCGGGCTCGTCGACGACACCGGCCTCGAAGAGACGGCGACGATCGTCACCACACTTCTCGGCGAGGCGATGGACGGACCGGCCGTTCCCCTTGCCGACGACCTCGCCGAGGCTCTCAGCGGTCGGATAGCGTTGGTGCTCGCCGGCCAAGGGGTGCCGGCCGTGGCTGCCTACCGGTGGAAGACCCAGATCAACGAAAATGCCAAAGCCCCCGCGTTCCGCTCGGTCTTGCCAGAGGCTGACCACAATGAGATCGTCGGATGGTCGACGTGGGGATCGGCCACCCGCAATTGGGTGGGTGTGGTGACACTGCGAGATCGCCATGAGTCTTCACGTTTGGCAGCCAGGTTTGCCCCCACCTTGGAGCAACTCGAACGAGGAGCTAGCGTCGCCGGAGAGGTGTGGGCCCAGGGCGACTCGCCGTTGGCCCGCCTTGCGTCGCTGGCGGTGGTGGGGGATCTCGTCTCGCTGGCGCTGGCCCGCGACGCCGGGGTGGACCCGGTTCCCGTGGATGCCATCGAGGCATTGAAACGACGACTGACGGAGCAGCTATGAACTACGACATTGCGGACGCGACCCTCGCCGAGTACGGAGCCCGACGGATCCGATGGTCGGGGACCAGAATGCCGGTCCTTGCTTCCATTCGAGAGCGGTTTCGCGATGAGAAACCCCTCGAAGGGCTCCGTATCGGTGCCTGTCTGCACGTCACCGCCGAAACCGCCAACCTGATGCTGGCGCTGCGCGATGGAGGCGCCGAAGTGGCACTCTGCGCCTCCAACCCTTTGTCGACGCAGGATGACGTCGCCGCCGCTCTCGTCGCCGACGGTATCCCGGTCTACGCCGTCCGAGGAGAGGACGATGAGCGCTACTACTCGCACATCGACGCGGTGCTCGACACCGATCCGCACATCACCATGGACGACGGTGCCGACCTGGTGACGGTGCTGCACACCAAACGCACGGATCTGACACCGATCGGCTCCACGGAAGAGACCACCACCGGTGTCATCCGGCTGCGGGCCATGGCCGCCGATGGGGTGCTCCGGCTGCCGGTTGTCGCCGTCAATGACTCGGCAACCAAGCATCTGTTCGACAACCGCTACGGAACCGGACAGTCGGCCCTCGACGGCATCATCCGGGCCAGCAACATTCTCCTGGCCGGCTCGGTGGTGGTCGTCATCGGCTACGGCGATTGCGGCCGCGGAGTCGCCGACCGGGCCGACGGCGCCGGAGCCAGGGTCGTGGTGGTCGAGGCAGATCCCATCAGGGCGCTCTCCGCCGCGATGGATGGCTACCAGGTGCTCACCTCCGACGAAGCGGCGCCGCTGGGCGACGTGTTCGTCACGGTGACCGGCGACAAGCACGTGCTCGGGCGGCGCCACTTCGAGGTGATGAAGGATCGCGCCATTCTCGCCAACGCCGGACACTTCGACATCGAACTGGACCTCGAATCGCTCGACGCCATGGCGGTCGAGCGGAAGGAGGTTCGGAACAACCTCGAGGAGTTCGTTCTTGCCGATGGGCGAAGCTTGTTTGTGGCTGCCGAAGGTCGCCTAGTGAACCTCGGCGCCGCCGAAGGTCACCCGGCCGACGTGATGGACATGTCGTTCTCGGATCAGGCGCTGGCCGCCGAATGGCTGCTGCAGAACCGGGGGAAACTCGAGCCGGCCGTCTACACGCTCCCCGAAGAGCTCGACCGTGAGGTGGCGCTCATCAAGCTGCGGGACATGGGCGGCGACATCGAACCGCTGACCGAAGAGCAAATCAAGTACCTGGCGTCGTGGCAAGAAGGAACATAGGTCGGCAGCGGGGCTGCCGACCGGTACCAGGTACCTCGTAATCACGCGATAGCAAGGTACTAGGTACTAGGTACTAGGTACTGAGTGCGAGGTATCCCGGTACTACGAGTTCAGACCGGCTACTCCGGTCTCGCCAGGTCGATCACCGTCTCCGGTGCCTGTTCGGCGGCATGGATGACGTCCAGAATCTCCTGGTCATACAGCTCATGGCGTTCCAGCAGGGCGTCGCGTAGCCCCTCCAGGATCCGGACGTTGGCGGCCAGCATCTGGTCGACGGCACGTTTGTTCGTGTCGAGGATCTCCTCGACCCGCTTTCGTCCATCGCCGTCGCCGAGCACCCTGGCGACCAGGTTGCCACCGAGCGGGCCGCTGTCGAGGGCTCGGTAGGAGATGAGCGACCCCCCTAATCCGAGCGAACCGACCATCTCGGCGGCGAGCGAAGTCGCCGAGGCAAGGTCGCCGGCCGGTCCGGTGCCCGATTCGCCGAAGATCAGTTCTTCCGCGGCGATGCCTCCGAGCGAGATCTGCAGCAGGGCTGTCAGTTCGCTGGCTCGCTGCGTATGCCGTTCCTCCTCCAACCGATGAGCGAGGAATCCGAGCGCTTCGCGGTGCTTGATGATCGACAACACCTCGAGACGGCGTCCTTTGCCGACCAGATAGGCGATCGTGGCATGGCCCGCCTCGTGGGTGGCGATGGTGCGGCGCTCATCCTCCGGATAGTCGAGCGGTTCGGGCAGCCCGAGTTCGACTTCAATCCTTGCACGGTGCAGATCTGTGACGGACATGGCGTCGCGGCCGTCTCGCAGGGCGAACAGGAGCGCCTCGTCGAAGAGGCGTTCGAGACTTGCCGGTGTGTAACCGAGCGTGGCGGACACCAGCTCCTCTCGGCGCGTCTCCTCGTCGAGTGCCGCCTCATGCGCCTTCCTGTCGAGGAAGTAGTCGATGAGTTCGCGTCTCCCGGTGCGCCCCGGAGGGTTGAAGGTGAAAACCCGGTCGAACCTTCCGGGCCGAAGCAGTGCCCGGTCGAGCGCGTCGGCGCGGTTGGTGGCTCCGATGAGCAGCACGTTGCTGTAGGGAGTGGGCGGTGCTTTCAGCTGCCGGTGTTCCGGCAGGTACAGGTTGATCTTTTCGCGGAACCAGTTGGCCACCTTGGTTCTGGTGAGCGGCTCGTCGAAGCTTTGCATCTGGATGAGGAGCTCGTTCACGACGCCGCCGGTATCGGTGCTCATCATCCGGTTGACGGTTGTCGATGGATCTTTGGATCCACTTCCGGGTCTGGCGAGGCCGATGGCGTCGATCTCTTCGATGAAGCCGATTGCTCCGCCCTCCACCTGGGCCGTCTTCCGGAGCGCCTTGAAGAACGACCGGATCCGCCGAGCCGTCATCCCGTACCACATCGACTGAAACGCCGTCGCCGACACGAACAGGAACGGAACTCCCGCCTCCTTTGCCAGGGCTTTCGCCGCGTACGTCTTGCCGGTTCCCGGCGGGCCTTCGAACAGGACGCCGCGTCGAGGAGATCCCCCCATCACCGTCCTGAGCCGCTCGTGGTCGAGGAAGACACCGAGCGTGTGTCGTACCTCGTTGAGAACTTCTCCGAGGCCCCGTACATCGGAGAAACTGACTTCGAGCTGTTCGGGGCGGTAGAGGACGTGTGGCGAGCGACGATTCCCCAGCATCGGGGCCACGATGACCACCGCCAGCAGCAGGATGATGAGTACCGCCGGCAGCCAGTAGAGGGAGTCAGAGGGGATGTGGGGAAGCGAAGGCCAGGGGTTCTTTCCGGTGAAGAGTCGCCACCACATCCACAGGGCGATCGGAGCGAGGGCGAACGCCACTCTCCGTAGTCGACGTCTTCGCAGACGTTCCCGAACTTCGCTGACACTCCCAACCGCCATGAGTCCACCATAGTCACGCAGAGTGGTCAGGCGCCAGGACTATTTCACAGAGTACCGCAGTGGGTGGTCCTGTCGGTGGTGCGCGATACGCTCGCCCCATGGTGTGTCTGGTGTGCTCACTACCGGGAAGTCGCCTCTGTAGGCGGTGTCGTCGCGGCCTCGAACCGGCTCAGGATGTGCTGCTGTCTGACGGCACCTATGTGCGAGCCGGATATCGGCATGCGGGACCGGCGCGGGTACTCATCCGTCGCCTCAAGTACGAGGGCGTGGAGGCGGCGGCCCGGGTGCTTGCCGAGCGTATGGCAGTCGTCGAACCGAGTCCCCCTGGGGTCGTGGTCCCCATCCCGAGAGTGACGGTCCGCCTCGTCCGCTACGGGGTAGACCCGGCTCGCCTCCTGGCCAAGTGGTTCGCTGTCGAGACTGGGGGAGTAGTCGCCGACGTGCTGGCTTCGCCGCTGTGGGCGGCGCGCCACGCCGGTCGGGGCCGTATGCAGCGCAGGCAGGTGTCGTATCGGCTTCGGGGGGTGCCGCCGGCATCGGTTGTGCTCATCGACGATGTGCTGACGACGGGCCGCACGCTCGAGTCGGCCCGGGAGGCCCTGGCGGACAGCCGAGTAGTCGGCCTCACAGCGACGGCGGCAGGTAGAGTACGAGGGT
Source organism: Acidimicrobiia bacterium (assembly GCA_024763085.1). GTDB lineage: Bacteria > Actinomycetota > Acidimicrobiia > Spongiisociales > UBA4744 > JANTGE01. Next base: position 23,255 of record JANTGE010000006.1, on the reverse strand, counting down.
GATCCTGTGTACGTGGTCGACGCTCACCAGGACGCCGACGCGGCACGCCCACCCAGAGGAGGTGTCTCTTGGACATCACGCTGCAAGGTAGAAACTTCCGTATCGATGATCGGTTGGCAGATCTGGCCGAGAAGAAGGTCACCAAAGCGGCCAAGTTCTTCAATGGGATCAGTGACGCGCGGGTGGAAATCATGGAGGAGACGAACCCGCGGGTGGTCGACAAGTACCGGGTTGAGATCACTTCGCGGGCCGCCGGATCGACGGTCAGGGTCGAGGCCGGGGGCTCTACGCCGGAAGAGGCGCTCGACGCGGCATCGGACACGTTCGCCCTGCAGCTTCGCAAGGTCAAGGAACGGCTCATCGATAGAACGCGGCGACCCTCGGAGAAACACCTCAATGGCGCTTCTCAGCCTGCCGAAACCGAGGTGGAAGACGGTCCGCGCATCGTGAGAGTGAAGCAGTTTGTGATGAAGCCGATGACGCCTGAAGAAGCAGCGCTGCAAATGGATCTGCTCGGCCATGGGTTCTTCTTCTTCCAGAACGCAGAGACGGATCTGCCGAGCGTGCTGTATCGGCGGCGCGACGGTGCCTATGGGTTGATCGAACCGGCATGACTTCAGTCCTCGTAGTCGACGATTCTCCCCTGTTCGTCGCAGGGCTGTCAGCCGCGCTCCGCAACGCCGGGTTCGACGTCATCGGCGAGGCGCAGGACGCCATGTCCGCGGTGACCATGGCTCGCGAGCACCAACCGGACATCGTGATGCTCGACGTCCTGATGCCGGGCATGTCCGGCCTCGAAGTGGTGGCACCGATCATCTCGGCGACCAACGGCGCAAAGGTCGTGTTGCTGACCTCGTCGGAGTCCGAGGAGGATTTGCTCGCAGCAATCAAGGCCGGGGCTGTCGGCTACGTGGTCAAGGACACACCCTTCGAAGGGCTCGTGAATGCGATCGGGTCGGTTGCTGAAGGTGGCGCGGTCGTGTCGCCGCGGATGGGTGCGAAGCTGTTCGAAACCGTCGCTCAGTTGCTCCGCCATCGGGAAGTCGTGTCGTCGCGAAAGCCGGCATTGACCGGCCGTGAACTCGAAGTGCTACGACACATCGCCGATGGGATGACCTCTCGACAGATCGGTGACAAGCTCTTCATCTCAGAGAACACCGTCAAGAATCACGTACGCAACATTCTCGACAAGCTCGGATTGCACTCGCGGAACGAAGCGGTCTTGTACGCTCTGCGTGAGGAACTCATCAGCCTCGACAGGTAACCATGGTCGAAGACGCAACCGCAGTGGCCGTCGTGGAGGCGCTTGCCGGCGCCTGGACGGTCCATAATCTGTATCCGGACCCGGAGGCACAGCCTGCTTTCCACCGGATCGCAGAGTCGTTGCGTAACGCCGCGGGTATCGAGGCGATTTGGCTCGACGTCGGTCCAGGGTTCTTTCTGCTGGACGATCGAGAGGTCGAGGCTCAAGGGGAAGCAGCCGGGCGATTCGCCCAGCGATGCTTCATTCACAACATCGCCACCATCGGGCTGGTCGACCCGCCGACCGACCGAGATGTCGCGAAATTCATGGGTACGCTCGCCATGGACCGTGACGAGGCGGTCGCCGAGGGCGGCATCCACGCCATGCTCCTCAAAGATGGCGTGAGCTCGATTGCCGTCGTGAGCCGACCGCCGCTCACGGTGGCCGAGACGGAGGAGCAACCGGAGCGAGACGCCTCGGTGGTCGAGGTGCTGCACTTCGTTGAGGATCCCAAGGGTCTTGCCGAGGGGATCATCGAGGAAGCAGGCGGAGATCCAGCCAGGGTTGCCGAGCTTTTCCATGAGCGGTTCCGTGCGGTCTACGGGGCCGTGGACCCGGGAGACATCGATGCCCGTGAAGAGGTCGTGCGCGTCTTCGTGGATGCCTTCTTCGAGTTCGAAGACGAGTACCGGGTGCCGTCACTGGAACTGTTCCTCGGAGCGCACGACGATGAGCTCGATCGGCTGTTTCTGGACCAGTTCGCAGGTCACGAGCTGGCGCGCATAGCTCCGCGGCTCGACTCCCGAGGGTTCGCACTCCTGCTCGATTACGCCCGTATCGCGACCGACCAGACGGACCACCGCCCGGAAGAGCTGATCCGGCTCCTCGACGCCGAAGATGCAGGGGCGACGGGTGCGGTCCAGGCAGTGGCCGCCCGAGTGCAAGAGCGTCTCGAGGTGGCCGGTGCCGGAGAGAAAGCCGCGCCGTATCCGGAGCTGACCGCGCAAATCCCGGATCCTCGGCGGTTCTTCTATACGACATTGGATACCTTCCGTTCGCTGCTCGCTGTCGAGGATCGAAACGACCGATTCCGCCGGCTGATGCGATTGCTCACCGGCAAGGTTGCTTCGAACATTCGTCAACGTCGGTTCAGGCGTGCCGAGCTATGGATGCACAGCGTCACCGATCGACCAACGTTCCCAACGGAGCGCGCCGGCGAAGTGGCGGAAGCGCTCCGTTCGGCCGCGTCGCTCGATGTGATGGCCGTGCTGCTCGATGAGGCGACCGCGAGTGACGGCTCGCCTGCGGCGCGGCGGCTGCTGGAGGGGCTGGCCGTCTATAACCCGGGCGGAGTCATCGGCATGCTCGCCGGCGAGCAGGACCGGCTTCGTCGCCGAGTGCTCGTCGAGGTCGCCGGCGACGTGGCCCGGCAAGACCCGGCTCCGTTTCTGTCGGCTCTGGACGACGAACGCTGGTTCGTGACCCGCAATCTTGCGGCTGTGTTGCGCTCTTCCGGCCGCCCAGAGGCCGTCGAGGCGCTCCGGAGGCTCGTCGACCATGGGGATCATCGGGTCCGGGTCGAAGCCTTGAGGGGCCTCGCGTCGCTCGCTCCGAAGGGTGCCGTCGATGCGTTGGGCGCTGCGTTGCAGGACGAGCACGGGACCGTACGGCGTACCGCCATCGGCCTGTTGGCAGTCAACGAGTCGCCGGCAGCCGAGCAGCACCTCATCGATGCGCTCGGATCGTCCATGCGGACCGAGGAACACGAAGAAGTCGTCCGTCACCTCGCGGACCGCGGCGGTGAAGACGCCCGTCGTGCGCTCGAGGAGCTTGCCGGCAAACGGTTTGTGCTGTCGGCACGGAAGCGGGCGTTGCGTACTGTGGCCAGGCAAGCTCTCGGAGGCATGACATGAACTCGGAACTCGAAGCGAGGGCAGCGCTGCGTGATCTGCAGGCGCTCGCCAGACAGATGAGCCTGTACCCGACTGGACACCCGTCCGTCGGGGAGGCCCTGCTCCACGGCGAAGCCTCCCTCGAGAAGCTGGCCTCCGAGGGAGATGGCGAAGCGGTGATCACGTTTCTCGGTGACTCCATCTATCTGGGGCGACGGCTGCTGCCACATGCGTCGCTCGAGTTCAGCGCTCTGCTGAGAACGATGCAGTCGCGGGGGATCGAATCGATCACGCTCACGTCTCCGATCTCCGGTGGTGATGTTGCCGACCTCGGCGCGTTCGTCGCCGGGCTGAGCGGTGACGTTCCTGCTGAACGGACCATTCGTCTCAACGAGTCGCCCTTCTCGAGATCTGAGCTCGAAACAGCCAAGAGTGGCGGCCTGCGACGTTCGTATGGACGCTCGCTCGACGTGCTTCGAGGCATGGCCGCGTCGATCGAGTCCGGGGACGACTTCGACTTGAGTGGAGCCGCCTGGGCAGTCGAGCAGCTCGTCGAGCAGACGATCTCGCAGCCGTCGGCGGCGCTGCTGTTGTCGACAATGAAGAGCCACGACGAGTACACGTTCTTCCACTCGGTGAACGTGTGCATTCTGTCCATCGCTCTGGGTCGGCTCATCTCCCTGCCCGACGATCAGATGGCTCCCCTCGCCATGGGTGCCCTACTCCATGACATCGGCAAGGTCAGAGTGGAGCCGTCCATCCTTCAGTTCCCTGGCAGGCTCGACCCTGCCCAGTGGCGTCAGATCAAACTCCATCCACAAGAGGGGGCGGCAGCCATCCTCGCCGCGTCGGCGCCGTACCAGGAGATCGCCGCCACTGTCGCCTTCGAGCACCATGCTCGCTACGACGGCGCCGGATATCCGGCTGCGGGGCGTCGCGAACGCGACCTGCACTTCTACAGCCGACTGGTCGCCACCTCGGACACCTACGACGCGATCACGACCCGTCGATCGTACCGGCGCGCCGAGACGCCCAACCGGGCGCTCCACGTACTCCTCAACGGAGCCGGCAGTATGTACGACCCGGACTTCGTCCGTGCTTTCATCGAGATGGTCGGTGTCTATCCGCCCGGTTCGCTCCTCACCCTCGGGGATGGATCCACCGCGATGGTGACCAAGCCTGCGGAGGCAGCCGGAGATCTACCCGACGTCGTCTTGGTGCGCATGGCCGATGGCTCCTATCCGGACCATCCGGTCCCGTGGTCCCTCGAAGACCAAGAGGTCGTCGACCAGGTACTGCCCGAACAGGCCGGTGTCGATCCGCCGGCACTGTTGGAGCAAGCCGGGGTCATCGTCACGACGGTGTGATTCACCGAATTCGTGCGGAGGGATAAGATGGTGACGCCATGTCCCTCTTTACCAAGATTCTCCATGCGGGTGAGTCGCGAGCGATCAAAGACCTCCAGGCTGTCGCCGCCCGCGTCAATGCCCTCGAACCCGACACCCAGACGCTCACCGACACGGAGCTGAGAGCGAAGACCGACGAGTTCCGCCGACGGCTCGCCGACGGCGAGAGTGTCGAAGACATCGAGGCGGAAGCGTTCGCCGTGGTTCGCGAGGCCGCCCGGCGAGTCCTCGGACAGCGCCACTTCGACGTCCAGGTCATGGGTGCCGCCGCCCTGCACCGCGGCATGATTGCCGAGATGAAAACCGGTGAAGGCAAGACGCTCGTGGCCACCATGCCTGCCTACCTCAATGCCCTTACCGGCGAAGGGGTGCACATCGTCACGGTCAACGATTATCTGGCAGCCCGTGATGCCCAGTGGATGGGAGGCATCCACCGCTTCCTGGGCCTCGAAGTAGGGCTCATCCAGGCGGCAATGACTCCGGCTGAGCGGCGTCCCGCCTACGCGGCGGACATCACCTATGGCACCAACAACGAGTTCGGTTTCGACTACCTGCGGGACAACATGGCGATGACCGTCGACGATCTGGTGCAGCGAGGCCACCACTATGCCATCATCGACGAGGTCGACTCGATCCTCATCGACGAAGCCCGCACCCCGTTGATCATCTCCGGCCGGGTCGCCGACACCGCGAAGTGGTACCGGGAGTTTGCCAAGATCGTCCGTCGGCTCGAGAGAGACGTCCACTACACCGTCGATGAGGCGAAGCGGCAGGTCCTGACCACCGAGGAGGGGGTCGCCCGGGTCGAACAGATCCTCGGGGTCGAGAACATGTACGACCACACCGCCGTCGACTTCGTCCATCATCTCGACGCAGCGTTGCGCGCCAAGGAGCTGTATCTGAAGGACGTCGACTACATCGTCGATCATGGCGAGGTGAAGATCGTCGACGAGTTCACCGGCCGTGTTCTGGAAGGCCGCCGCTACTCGGAAGGCCTCCATCAGGCGATTGAGGCGAAAGAAGGCGTCCGGATCAAGGAGGAGAACCAGACCCTCGCCACGATCACGCTGCAGAACTACTTCCGCATGTATGACAAGTTGGCCGGAATGACCGGCACGGCGAAGACGGAAGCCGCCGAGTTCGCCCAGATCTACAACTTGCAGGTGGCGGAGATCCCCACCAACAAACCGGTCATTCGGATGGACCAGCCGGACCTCGTCTATAAGACCGAAGATGCCAAGTTCGACGCCTTGATCGACGACGTCGTCGAACGCCACGAACGAGGGCAGCCGGTGCTGATCGGTACCGTGTCTATCGAGAAGTCGGAACGACTGTCGGCCGCCCTGCGTCGCCGCGGGATACCTCACGAGGTGCTCAACGCCAAACAGCATGCTCGTGAGGCGGTGATCATCGCTCAGGCGGGCCGCAAGGGCGCGGTCACCGTGGCAACCAACATGGCAGGCCGTGGTGTCGACATCATGCTCGGTGGCAACCCGGAGGCGCTCACCAAAACGGCGCTTGAGCGAGCCGGCTACGAGCCGGGCACCGAAGAGTACGAGGACGCCTACGCCGAGACCTTCGAAGAGTTCAAAGCCAAGACGGAAGCCGAAAAGGCCGAGGTGCTCGCTGCCGGGGGGCTGTACGTGCTCGGTACCGAACGGCACGAGTCCCGCCGAATCGACAACCAGCTGCGGGGCCGGTCAGGACGGCAGGGCGACCCCGGGGAGTCCCGTTTCTATCTCTCGCTCGGCGACGACCTCATGCGTCGGTTCGCCTCCGACCGGGTGAACGCGATCATGGAGCGGCTCCGCATCCCTGACGACATGCCGATCGAAGCCGGCATGGTGAGCAAAGCCATCGAACGGGCGCAGGCGCAGGTCGAGTCGCAGAACTTCGAGATTCGCAAGAACGTTCTCAAATACGACGAGGTGATGAACCGTCAGCGTGAGGTCATCTACGCATGGCGGAACCGACTGCTGCGGGGGGAGAACGCCGACGAACTGGTTCGCGACTGGATCGAGGAGATCGTCGAGTCGACGGTGCAAGGGGTGTTCGGCGAGGTCGCCCCGTACGAGTGGGACTGGGAGGAGCTTCGCAGCCAGATCGGTGTGTTCTTCGACACCGAAGTCAGCATCGAAACCGTCGACGACGGCCGAGGCGTCGAGTTGGGCGACGTTGCCGACTACCTCATCGATGAGGCACACCGCTTCTACGAAGAGCGGGAGAAGGAACTCGGTGCCGAGACGCTGCGGCAGCTCGAAAAGACGGTGGTGCTCGCCGTCATCGACAACAAGTGGCGTGAGCACCTGGCGGAGATGGACTACCTACGGGCCGGTATCGGCCTGCGGGCCATGGGACAGCGCGACCCGCTGGTCGAGTATCAGAACGAGGCCTACAACATGTTCGCCGAACTGGTCGACTCGGTGAAGCGGGACACGCTTCGTTACCTGTTCCATGTGCAGGTGGCGCAGGAAGCCGAGCGTGCCAAGGCGGAGCAACTCCAGCACCAGAAAGAAGCCGCCGCGGTCGGTGGCCCCTCCACCCGGCAGGCCGTGTCCGACAAAGTCGGTCGGAACGACCCGTGTCCGTGCGGCTCGGGCAAGAAGTACAAGCATTGCCACGGGAAGCGAGCCTGACGGCTCGAGTGTCGGGTTTTGGGTTTTGGGTTTTGGGTTTTGGGTTCTGAGTAGGAGGCGTCGTCGCGCTGAACGAACCGGTCACCAGCGCAGTGTGCCGCACGTTTCCCCCACGACTGATGACTCAGAACCCAGAACTCAGTACTTCCGCTCGGCTACCATCCCGCCTCTATGGATATCGACCCTCGAGCCCTCTTGAGTGAACTTCGCGCCCGTCTCGACGACGCCCGGAGGTTCCTTTGACCTCGACGCAAAAGCCGAGGAGCTTCCCAAACTAAGGGAGAAGGCTTCGTCACCCGATCTGTGGGCGGACGCCCAGAAGGCTGCCGAGGTGAACCGGACACTGGCCCGGTACGAGCAGCTCCTCGCTCAGGTAGACAGGCTCACCTCCACCCTCGACGACGCCGAGGTGTTGCTGGGCCTCGCCGAGGAGGAGGCCGACGAGGCGGTAGCGGAGGAAGTCGCGCAGATGCTGATGCAGGCCGAACGGGACTTGGCGGCACTGGAGACCGAGTCGCTGTTCTTCGGCGAGTACGACGACCTTCCGGCCATCTTCAGCGTGCATGCCGGTGCCGGAGGTGTCGACGCGCAGGATTGGGCCGAGATGATGCTGCGCATGTACCTGCGGTATCTGGAACGGAAAGGCTTTGCGGTCGAAGTCGACGAGGTGACCCCGGGCGACGAGGCAGGCATCAAGTCGGCAACGCTCACCGTCAAAGGGGACCATGCCTACGGGGTGCTCGAGGGGGAACGGGGCGTCCATCGCCTCGTTCGGATCAGTCCGTTCGACGCCGCGCATCGGCGTCACACGTCGTTTGCCGGCGTGGATGTGATCCCGGAAGTCCAGGAGGAAGCAGTCGACATCAGCCGGGACGAATTGAAGATCGAGACGTTCCGGTCGTCGGGAGCCGGCGGCCAGCACGTCAACGTGACGGATTCGGCGGTCCGGTTGACGCACCTACCCACGGGCATCGTGGTGGTATGCCAGGCCGAGCGGTCCCAGTTGCAAAACCGCAACCGTGCCATGGCGATACTCCGGGCCCGGCTGGCGGAGGCGAAACGGCAAGAGCAGCAGGACCACCTCGACGAGATTCGCGGCGACCAGGAAGCCGCAGCATGGGGCCGGCAGATCCGTTCGTATGTGCTGCAGCCTTATCAGATGGTGAAGGATCTGCGGACCGGTCTGGAGGTCGGCAATGTCCAAGGGGTGCTGGACGGGGACCTCGATCCGTTCGTCGAGTCGTACCTGCAGTGGCGACGGGAGCGGAAAGAGCAGGCGGATGCATGATTGGCGGTAAGCGCCTGGTAACCTGCCGCCTGGCGCGGAGTACGGGGCCGGAGGTGTTGCCTATGGTTCGACCCGCCGCCGAAACGAGTGGTCCATGATTCTTCTCGAAGGTGTTACCAAAGTCTATGAAGGGGGCACGGTCGCGCTGCGCGACGTCGACCTCGACGTCAAGAAGGGCGAGTTCGTGTTCCTGGTCGGCCCGTCAGGATCGGGAAAGTCCACCCTGATCCGGCTGCTTCTGCGCGAAGAAAGGGTCACCCGGGGCAAGATATGGGTCGCCGGCAAAGACATCACCAAGATGCCCGGTTGGAAGGTTCCCCATCTCCGACGCTCGGTCGGCACGGTGTTCCAGGACTACAAGCTGTTGCCCAACCAGACCGTGGCCGAGAATGTGGCGTTCGCCCTGGAAGTGTTGGGACGTCCACAGTCGGTCATCCAACGTCAGGTCCAGCAGGTGCTCGAACTCGTGGGTTTGACCACCAAGGGCGACCGCTATCCACGTCAGCTCTCCGGAGGAGAGCAGCAACGGGTGTCGGTTGCTCGCGCCTTCGTCAATCGTCCGCCGATCCTGCTGGCCGATGAGCCGACCGGCAACCTGGATCCGGCCACCTCGGTCGGCATCATGCGGGTTCTCGACCGCATCAACCGCACCGGTACCACCGTACTGATGGCCACCCACGACCATGCGATCGTCGACGCGATGCGGCGGCGGGTAGTCCAGCTCGAGCGCGGCAAGGTGGTGCGGGACGAAACTCGCGGCACCTACGAGAGCATCGAGGAACTCTGATGCGGCGGGCCACCTACCTCGTCTCCCAGGCACTCAAGGGCCTCCGCCGCAACCTGCTGGTCGTGACCGCCGCGGTGGTGGCGGTGTTCATCTCGCTCACGCTGGTGTTCGGCGCGTTGGTCCTCAACGAGTTGGTCAAGGTGAACACCTCGCGATGGCAGGAGGGCGTGCACGTCATCGTGTTCCTCAAAGACGACGTGCCGCTGGAGACGCAGCTCGGCCTCCAGTCGGAGATCGAAAGCTGGGACGAAGTCCAGGAGACCTCCTACTGCGACAAGCAGTGTGCCTTCGAAGAGTTCTCGCAGATGTTCGCCGACCAGCCGGCCATTCTCGAAGACGTCGACCCTTCGATTCTGCCGGCGTCGATCCGGATCAAACTGAAAGACGTCTCCACCTACAAAGATGTGACGTTCCGGCTGATCGACAACCCGGCGGTTCGGAAGGTCGTTACCGCCGGTGAGCGGTTCGACCAGTTGACGTCGGTGACGAGGGCCCTCAACTGGCTCGGTATCGGGCTGGCCGTTCTCCTCGGCATCGCGTCGGTCGTGCTCATCGCCAACACGATCAGGATGGCGATCTACGCTCGCCGAGACGAGGTGGCGGTGATGCGTCTCGTCGGCGCCTCCAATTGGTTCATTCGGATACCGTTTTTGCTCGAAGGCATGGTGCAGGGACTCGTCGGTGCCGGGCTCGCTGTCGCTGCCATCTGGCTGGCCGAAGGGTATGTGTCGTCCAACGCGCCCGACGAGTTCCTGATCAGGCTCTCGGTTCCGGACGCGTTCATGGTCCAGTGGAGCATCGCCATCCTGCTGTTCGGGGCGCTCGCCGGTATCGCCGGCAGCGCCATGGGAGTCCGTCGATTCTTGAAGGTATGAGATGAGACGTGTCGGCGCCGCTCTGCTCGTGCTCACCGTCATCTTCATGACGGCACCTGTGGCAGCCGACGAGAGCCCGGAGGAACGGCTGAGTCGGATCGAGCAGGAGATCGCCGATCTCAATGCGCAGATCGCCCGGCAGAAGGGCGAACGTACCGCTGTCCAGAAGGAGCTCGCCGCCGCCCAGGAGCGCCTCGCCGCCATCAGAAGCGAGCTCGAGGCCGCGTCGGCGAGGGTCGCCGAAGCCGAAGCACGCATTGCCGATCAGGAGGCCGAGCTCGCCCGAATCGAGGATGAGGTTGCGGGACTCGAGTTGCAGCTTGCCGAAACCCGGTCGTCGATCCTGTCCACCCGCGATCAGATTCAGGAGCGGGCTGTCGAGATGTACATGCAGGGGCTGCCCGGGTTGGAGACGGTAGTGCTGGGTGCAAGCGACGTCTCCGAGGCCGCGTTGGGCGTTTCCTACGCCCAGGAGGTGATGGCGTCGAGCGCCGTGCTCGTCAACAACCTCGAGGGGCTCCGCGGGCTGGAAGAGCGACAACGCACCGCGGTGCTGGCCCGCAAAGCGGAGGCCGAGCAGATCCTCGTCGACCTGGAGGCGGTGAAGGCGAGCCTCGAAGCCGACCGGGCCGCCGTCGAACTGAAACGGCAGGAAGCCGAAGCAGAGATGGAACGGCAGCAACAACTGCTCGACTCCGTGACCAGCGACATCCGGGAGATCGAGGGCGAGATCACTGCTCTCGAGCGTGACTCGGCACAGGTGAAAGCCGAGATCGCTGCCCGTCAGGCCGCCGGTGGCGAGGCTCCCTCGACACTGGCCTGGCCGGTGAACGGTCGGGTGACGTCTCCGTTCGGCTACCGCACCCACCCGATCTTCGGCACCAAGAAGCTGCACACCGGCATCGACATCGGGGTCGGTTACGGGACGCCGATCAAGGCGGCGACCAACGGAACCGTGATCCTCGCCCAAACCTACGGAGGCTATGGGCGAGCCACGGTGATCGACCACGGGGGAGGATTGTCGACGCTGTATGCCCACCAGTCGAGCATCATCGTGAAGGTCGGCCAGCAGGTGGAGCTCGGCCAAGTCATCGGGTACGTCGGCTGTACCGGCTACTGCACCGGTCCGCATCTGCACTTCGAGGTGCGCGAGGACGGCACCCCGGTCAATCCGATGAAATATCTGCCGTGAAGGTCGTCACCGTCAACCGCCGGGCCCGGCACGACTACGAGATCCTCGAAACGTTCGAAGCGGGCCTCGAACTGCGCGGCTCCGAAGTGAAGAGTCTCCGGGCAGGCCAGGCCAACCTGAAGGACTCGTACGTGCAGATCAGGGACGGTGAGGCATGGCTCATCGGGGCCCACATAGCCCCGTACTCATTTGCCCGCGAAGGTGGTCACGACCCGGAACGGACCCGGAAGCTGCTGCTGCATCGACGGGAGATCGACCGGATTGCCGGCAAGATCGCCGAGCGCGGCCTGACCGCCGTGCCGTTGCGGATCTACTTCGACCATGGTCTCGCCAAGCTGGAGATCGGGCTGGCGAAGGGCAAAGCGCAGTACGACAAGCGGCGGGCGCTTCGAGAGAAGGAACAGAAGCGGGAGATGGAACGGGCGATGCGCCATCGGGGACGGCGGTAAGAAGGGGCCGGCCGGCGGGTTGCGTGCGCCCAGGATCCCCTTACCCCCCTACCCCAGCGCCTGCGGCGCTGCGGTGCCTTCCCCCCAACGCTCGCTCCGCTCGCTGGGGGGACCAGAAAACGTGGCTCGCTCACCAGGGGGGACCACCTAGCCGTTGGCGCCTTCGGCTTCGAGCTGTTCGAAGAGGCCGGCCATCTGGTCGGGCCCGATCAGCCCTGCGGTGCGGCCGAGGACGACCCCGTCCGGTCCGGTGAAGACCCAGAATGGGAACGCGGAAACCCCAAACTGCGCAGCCAGTTCGCCGGTGGTATCAACGAACACCGGGAACGGGAACTGCTGGGTTTCCAGGTAGGGCACGAGCGGGTTGCCCCTGGTTTCGTCGATGGAGGTCGTGATCGAGACGACCTCCATGTTGGACATCGATGAAGCATGCTGCTCGTACCATGCCTTCACGTCCGGCAGCTCCTGCTGGCAGTAGGGGCACCAGTGCGCCCAGATGATCCAGGCTCGTGCTTTCCCGTCGGCCGGGTCGATGGTGTGTTCGGCGCCGTCGGAGTACCAGGTGCCGGTCACCGGGGCGAGCTGGAGGCCGACGGCGGCGTCGGGGGCTCCGCTCTGGTAGCGAGGCAGGAACTGGCCGGTGCTGCCGGCGGTACCGGCGGTGTCGGCCGGTGAGCTGCCAGGCGCTGGGGAGGACTCGAGCACCTGCAAGCGGCCTTCGGTGGCGGCGACGGACTGGGAGATCCGCACCACCTGGTCGGTGAGGATGTCGACGTCTTCGGTTGCCTGCTGGAGCCGCTGGAAGAGCAGGAAGTTGGCGCCAAGCGACACCACCGCCAGGATGGTGGCCAGGATTGCGACGAAGCCGCGCTTTGGTGGGGTCGGCGTTGAGGTGCCGAAAGGGTTGTCGAGTTCGGGCATGGATCTACGGTACCGGCTCTCGGGAGGAATCGCAGAGAAGCGTTATGCGTTATCGTGGAGGCAACAATCCACGGGGGTGATACGGAATCGACTTCGAGGGTTGACACATCGGAAGCGAGCCGAGGTCGCCGGAGTCCTCGTTAAAGAGCCGGCAACACCAATAGGTGCCGAAGACAACTTCGCACTGGCTGCCTAAATAGCGCAGCTCGTCCGCCTGGTGGGTACCTGCCTCGCCAGGGTCGGGCGTCGCAATGCAGGGTGCCCCCGTCGGGATTCCGGGACCGACGGGGTAAGACAACTCCGGATAGGACGGTGGAGAACTTGCCGACAGAGTTCCACCGCTCCGAAAGCTCGCTGTCGGCTGCGCTCGGAGACGCCGATGAGGAAACCTCGAAGGACCGGGGTTCGAATCCCCGCACCTCCACCGGGGCGTGTTCGTAGCAATACGGCACTTCCGTTCGTAAGACGGGGTCTGGCGCGGTGCCGGGCCCCGTCTACGTGGCGGGTCCGCTTTCAGCGTCGGTCTCGTGATGGAGCGTAACCGGCGGGGTGTTGCCACGGGACAGCAGGCGCGACTGGAGAGTGGATGGGGGAGCAAGCCGTGGAGGCCGGTCACGGGCCGAGTGCCGAGGTGTCGGACGTCCCCATTGATCAACAGATCAGAGTCCTGGTCGTACGGCTCCGGAGGAGCCGGCTCGGCGACGCTGTTGCGGCGATCGCCCTCGTGGCAGCAGTCGTCCTGCTGGCGCTGTTGCTGGTCGGCACATTGAGATAGCAACCGCTCGGCGGGCCATCGGCGAATTGCTCCTTGCCGGCGGTGTCTGCTTACACTTGCGCCGTCACATTCGTGACATCCCCCGACTTTCGAGAAACCATGACTATTGCAACGCGCCGAATTCCGGCACTCCTACTCATCGCCGCACTCGCCGTGGCCTTCTTGGCCCCGGCGGCGCAGGCGGCAACCGACAGCCCCGACATCGACGGCACCGTCCGCATTCAGCAGGCGCTCGCCGAAGCCGGCTTCTACCGCGGCCCGATCGACGGCATCGACGGGAAGAACCTCCAGGACGCCATCATGGCGTTTCACAAGACCGTCGGCGCCGAACGTACCAATCGATGGTCCCGGGACGACTGGGACAACCTGCGAGGCCTGCAACGCTACGGCTACGACCTGCCGGACCGGACAGGGGAGCCTGACCGGATCGAAGTGGACCTATACCGCCAGGTCATGTTTCTGATCGAAGACGGCGAACTCGCCGCTGTCTTCCCGATCGTCTCCGGCCGCGGCGACACCTACGAACGGCTTGGGCGACGGTCCGGCGGGGCACACACCCCGGTCGGCGACTTCGAACTTATCCGACACGTCGCCGGATGGCGCCACGGCTCCTACGGGCCCATCTACCGGCCGTGGTACTTCATCGGCGGCTACGCCATCCACGGCAGCAGGATTGCTCGCCCCCAACCGGCGTCCAATGGCTGCGTCCGGGTGCCCATGGACGACATGGACTGGCTCGAAGACCGCCTCGAACTAGGGATGCCGGTGCATGTCTGGGTGGGCCGCCCATCGAGCGTCGCCGCCATGTTGCGCCTCAGAGACATGTCGGCGGTCTTCGACGCCTCGGTCGTGTAGCCGACCTCAAAACTCCTGGCCGGCCCCGGCGTCGCTCCCAAGTGACCGTCTTGCCGTTCGAAGCACGGTTGCGAGCATGACAAGACCAAAGATCCCGCCGCCACCCCAGATGAGCAGGATCGTGAGCACCGGGCCGACAGAGCCAGACACAAGTACTCCGAGTCCGACGCCGACGAGACCGCCGATCAGCATCGGCCGATAACGGAGCACCGGCTCGAACGTTGGCGCCGCCGGACGCTTCGAAACCCGCACGAACAGCCAGATGAAGACGACATAGAGGACAGTCAGGCTCACCCAACCGACCGGGTCAGGGAGCGCCTCCGGTCGAAGCGCCACTGTCGTGGCGACATACAACGCGGCGAGGCCGGCGATCAGCCACCGTGCCTCACGGTGCTGCGGCATCAGGTCGGCGAGGGTCCAACGAGCGAGGCCACGGCGGCGCCACCACCACATCGCGCCTGCCACGACACCGAAACTTGCCAGCGACAGCCAGATACGAATCCCGGCGGTCGCCCCCAACACGAGGCCCCATGCCGCGGGCAGCAACCATGCCCCTGAACCCTGAAGGAACCTGGACAGGAACACCGGCAGCGGCACGCTTCGTGACGTCGTCATCGTCCGTTCGGCAACCCACAGCGGCAACAGGAACGCAAAGAACGCGTGGTAGAAGAGCGCCAAGGTTACGAACTCGGGGATGGCTACCCCGGCGATCATGAGGGGACTGTCCGTCCACGGGGGATTCCAGATCACCTTCGTGATCAGAAACTCATACATGCCGAACAGGATCCCCCCGCTCCACACGAGGGCCACCGTCGGGCGAAACCGCACCACCACGAAGTAGCCAAGGACCAGGATGTGCAGCAGGTACACCGGGAACACGAGCAGCCATCCGTGAGGGGTGAAGAACGGGGCGACCTGCGACGACACGGTGACCTCCGCCGATGCCGTCGAAAGCATGCCCAGCAGCAACCAGAACCCCAGGCGGATTGCGGTCGATGGCCGTTCGTTCACGTCAGAGCCTGCACGATCCACAGCACCACCATGCCGACGCCGATCGTTGCCAGCACGTTCCTGGTTCTCCACGCGACGACGATCGCCACCGTCCCGGCGACGAGCCGCGGTCCCACCGTGAACACTCCGTCGGACACCAGCAAGGCGGGCAGCACGAGCGCGGCCAACACCGCCGGCGGGATGAAACGAAGGCCCCGCTCGACGGTCGGCGGGATCGCCGACAGTCGGCCCCACAGCACGATCATCGCGCCGCGCAACACCAGCGTGCCTGCTCCGATGATCGCGAAGACGGCCCACGCCGCCGAGCCGCTCACGGGACCACCCGTTCGACAGCAATGCCGGCGATGATGCCGGCGGTAGCGGCCAGGGGAAGCCCGAGGTTGTACGGCAAGCCAACAAGCAGAACCGCCAGGATCGCCGCGGTGGCAGCAGCTCCGGCGTCGGCCCGGTCGCGGATCGCCGGAACCAAAAGCGCGATGAACACCAGGGGAATAGCGAAGTCCAGGGACCAGGCCTCCGGCACCGCCGCGCCCAGAAACGCGCCGGCAGCCGTCGAAACCTGCCAGGTGACCCACAACGTCAACGCGGCCCCCAAGTAGTAGCTCATGCGAACTCGTGTCGGTTCCTGTCTAGACGTGAACCGGTTGATCGAGAAGGCGTACGCCTGATCGGTGAGCAGATACGACGCCGCCACCTTTTGAGGCGTCGAGGCTTCCTGGAAGTACGGCGCCAAGGAAGCCGAATACATGACAAACCGGGTATTGATGATCAGCGCCGTGGCAATGACGACGAGCGCCGGGGCGGCGTTGCCGATGAGGTCGAGGGCAGCCAACTGCGCGGCTCCGGCGAACACGATGAGCGACATGCCGACGCCGTGGAACGGCGTCAGGCCGGCGGAGACCGCGGCGATGCCGGCGATCAGCCCGAACGGCACTACCCCGAGCAAGATCGGGGTCAGATCTCGAACGCCTTCGAGGAAGGTCGGGCGATGCATCGGGGGAGCGTAGCCGGTGCTAAAGTTTGGGCATATGCCTAAAGCAGATGGTGAAGGGACCAGGGAGAAGATTCTCGCCGCCGCCGGCGAACTCATCGCCGAGCAGGGCTGGGACCGGGTCACCACCCGGGCCATCGCCAAACGGGCCGGGGTCAACAACGCGCTCATCCACTACTACTTCGGGACCCGAGACGCCCTGCTGCGAGCCGCCGCCGAGTTCGTGCTCACGTCGGAGATGGACGAGTCCGCCGCCGCGCTGCTCACCGTCCGCAACGCCGAGGAACTCGCCGACCGTATCGCCTCGTGGCTGCTGGAGTCCGGTGCTCACTCGACGGCAACGGTCGTCACCCTCGAAGCGGTGAGGCAGGCGAGCAGGAACGACGAAGTCCGCGCCTGGATCATCGAAATCTGGAAAGGGTATCTGGGTGTTCTCACCGAAGCCGGACGGGCGGCCGGCGTCGACCACCCCGAGGGCGTCGGCCTCCTGCTGGGAGCGATCTTGGACGGGCTGTTCCTCTATCGGCTCGCCGACCCCGACCTCGACATCGAACCCGCTCTCGAATCGATCAGAACCCTCTTACGAGCTGCCACGAAGGAGACACCGTGAGCGTTGTCCAACTACGAGACGTATCGAAGACCTACGGCGAAGGACCTACCGCCGTCCACGCGTTGAAA
Source organism: Acidimicrobiia bacterium (assembly GCA_024763085.1). GTDB lineage: Bacteria > Actinomycetota > Acidimicrobiia > Spongiisociales > UBA4744 > JANTGE01. The sequence goes on along the minus strand of JANTGE010000006.1, from coordinate 6,256 downwards.
GGCATCGACCTCGAAGTCGAGCAGGGTGAGTTCATCGTCGTGCTCGGCCCGAGCGGGTCGGGCAAGACCACCATGCTCAACCTCGTCGGCGCCATCGAAGAACCCACCTCAGGATCGCTCGTCGTCGACGGGATCGACTTGACAACCATGAGCGAAGACGAGCGAACCGAGTTTCGCCGCGCCCACGTCGGATTCGTCTTCCAGTTCTTCAATCTCATTCCGACCCTCACCGCTCTCGAGAACGTCCAGCTCATGGCCGAACTCGTCGGAAAGAATCACGATGACAGCCTCCAGGCGCTCGCCGTCGTCGGGCTTGCCGACCGGGCCGACCACTTCCCCGGCATGCTTTCCGGCGGAGAGCAACAACGGGTCGCCATTGCCCGTGCCATGGTGAAGGAGCCACCCATCCTGCTCGTCGACGAGCCGACCGGATCGCTCGACCTCGACACCGGGCGGCAGGTGCTCGCCAAGCTCCGGGAAGTCTCCGATGTGCACCACCGGACCGTGCTGCTCGTCACCCACAACACGGCCATCGGCGGCATGGGAGACCGGGTGATTCGCCTGCACTCCGGGTCGATTGCCTCCATCCAGCGCAACGAACGGCCACTCACCCCCGAGGAGGTGGAGTGGTGAGCATCCTCGACCGGAAGCTGCGACGCGACCTGGCAAACCGGCGAGGGCAGTTCATCGCCGTCGTCGTCACGATCGTGCTCGGCATCGCCCTCTTCGGCGGGTCGTATGACGCGTTCCTCAACCTCCAAGCTTCCTACGACCACATGTTCGACCTCCTCAACACCGCCGACATGACCATCACCGGCGGCGACATCGACGCGATCGTCGCCGATGTGCAACAGATCGACGGGATCGACGCGGTCTCCACCCGCACCGTCGCCGACGTTCCCGTCAGGATCGACGGTCACCACAAGATGCTTGGCCGACTGATCGGCATGCCGGTTGGCGAACAGCCGCCCGTCGACCAGGTGCTCGTGCTCGACGGCTCCTATCTCGGCTCGGGCACCGAAGTGCTCGTCGAACAGCACATGGCGGGACATTTCAAACTCGAACCCGGCGACACCATCGAGGTGCTCGGCCCCACCGGATGGTTCCGGGTACCGGTCGCCGGGGTCGCCGCTTCAGCCGAGTACCTGTGGCCCGCGCCGAGTCGACAGCAGATCATCCCGTCCTTCGACGACTTCGGCGTCCTGTTCGCGCCAGAAGACGCGCTGGGAGGCGTACCGGCGACCGTTGCACAGCGACAGGTGCTGGTTCACTACCGACCAGACGCCGACCGGGCTGCGCTCGACGAAGAGGTGAAGGCCGCGGCCGTGCAGCATGGTGCCCTCGACACGACCACTTTGGCCGACCTACCGTCGAACGCTGCTCTCAGTGAAGACCTGGCCGGTTTCCAGGAGATGTCGGTGATGTTCCCGTTGCTGTTCCTCGCCGCAGCCGGAATGGCCACCTATGTGCTGCTCACCCGTCTCGTCCTGTCGCAGCGCGGTCAGATCGGGCTGCTCATGGCCAGCGGCTTCAGCAAGCGCGACGTCTTCGGCCACTACCTGCGCTTCGGGCTGCTCGCCGGAGGCCTCGGAGCCATCATCGGCGCCCCCCTCGGACTGCTTCTCGGCGGTGAAATCAGTCGCCTCTACACGGGAGCCATCGACATCCCCATCACCATCATTCACGTGCGCGCTTCCACCCTTGCGATCGGAGTCGTCTTCGGACTCGTCGCCGGGGCGGTGTCTGCGTTGGCACCGGCGATGCGCGCCGCCAAGATCTCGCCCGCTACCGCCATGCGCGGGTTCGTGCCGCCGGGCAAAGGGCGCATGTCGCTGGCAGAGCGGATCCTCCCTCCGCTCCGACGCCTTCCCGCCCGGTGGAAGATGGTGATCCGCGGCGTCGGTCGCAACCGCAACCGGACCATCTCGACCATCGTCGGGGTTGTGCTCGCGGTGACCCTCGTACTGACGTTCTGGGCGATGCTCGACTCCATCCAAGTGCTGCTCGACCGTCAGTTCCACCAGGTGAACCGGCAGGACGCCCAGCTGTACCTCACCGTGCCGGTCGACTCGAGCATTCTGGACGAACTCCAGGGTCTCGATGGGGTCGCCTTGGCCGAGCCGGTGGCGGACCTGCCGGCGACCGTCAGGTCGAACGCCGACCAGTACCACACCGAGCTCGTCGCGTTCGACCAGACCACGAAGATGCACCAGTTCATCATCGATGGAGACGTGAAACCGTTGCCCGACGACGGGGTCTATCTTGGCGACTCGTTGCGCGACCTCCTCGGGGTGTCGGTCGGCGACGAGGTCACCATCAGCACCGACGCCGGCTCGTTCACGCTGCCGGTTGCCGGCTTCGTGCACGAACCACTCGGGACGTTCGCCTACGTGAACCGCTCCCGGCTCGCCGCCGAACTGGGAGTTGGTGACGTCGCCAACACCGTCTATGTGCAGTTCACACCCGGTGTCGACCGGGAGGCGATGCGCGACCGGTTCGGTGAGCTGCCCTACGTCGGTGCGTTCATCGACGCCCGCGCTCTCGAGGCGATGGCCGACCAGTACATGGGGCTGTTCTACGTGTTCATCGGCATCATGCTGGCGCTCGGCGGCGTGATGGCGTTCGCGCTCATCTACAACACGATCTCGGCAAACATCGCCGAGCGCTCGTCGGAGATTGCCATGATGCGTGCCGGTGGCGTCGCCCGATGGACGATCTCACGGCTCATCACCGGCGAAAACGTGCTGCTCACCCTCATCGGCGTCGTTCCCGGTTTGCTGTTCGGCTACGTGTTCGCTCTCGAAGGGCTCGCCACCTACTCGAGCGACCTGTTCAAGTGGGACCTGTACATCCGTCCCACTACGTACCTGTTCACCGTGCTGGCGGTGCTCGTAGCGGCGTTCTTCTCCCAGCGTCCCGTGTTGAAGGCCGTCCAGCAGATCGACATCGCCACCGTGGTGCGGGAACGGTCCCTGTAGGCTGACAGAGGAGCGAAAGGAGCAACCATGCTGCAGGATGCCTGGCGTGCGGCGAAACTCGACGTCGACTTCTACAACACCATCGAACACGACGAGTCCTACACGGCAAGAGCAGCGGTGCTGGTGCTCATCGTGTCGATTCTGTCGGCCATTGGTACCGCCTGGGGAACCCCAGGCTCGCAAGGGTTCTTCTCCACCTTCATCGTGAGTGCGATTGCAGGGCTTGCCGGCTGGTTCATCTGGGCAGGGCTCACCGCCTGGATCGGCACGTCCTTCTTCGGAGCGACCACCGACACCGGAGAGATGCTGCGGGTGCTCGGCTATGCCCAGGCGCCGCAGGCGCTAGGGATCATCCCGTTCCTTGGCTGGATCGGAGCCGTCTGGTCGCTGGTGGCAGCCGTGGTGGCAGCCAGGGAAGGCCTCGACGTGTCCACCGGAAAAGCCATCGGCACCCTCCTGGTCGGCTGGCTGGTTCTCGTGGCGCTCCGCTTCTTCCTCGGCCTCATCTTCTAGGCGGCTTCCCGACGGTGGGGGCATTCGGTACGATGCCCTGGTGTCCCTCGCCGATCTTTCCGAAACCGCCCTCGACCGCGTCGTCGCCGCCAAACCCGGTGGCGAGCGTCGCGACGGTCAAGTGGCGATGGTTCGCGAAGTCGCCGAAGCCATCGATGAAGAACGGCACCTGGTCATTGAGGCGGGTCCCGGCACCGGGAAGTCGTTCGGCTATCTCGTGCCGGCCATCGAAAGCGGACGCAAAGTCGTGGTCGCGACCGCCACGAAGAGCCTCCAGGACCAGTTGGCGACCAAGGATCTGCCGTTCCTTGCCGAAACGCTCGATCGTGAGGTGTCCTGGGCTGTCGTCAAAGGCCGTCAGAACTACCTGTGTCGCTCGAAGCTCGTTGAGCGTCTCGAAGCCGAAGGGGTGTTCGCTCAGCAGGCCACACTCGAAGGGCTCGACTACGACCTCCCGGAGGATCTGCAGCTGCTCGCCGAGTGGGCCGACGTCCACCCGACCGGCGATCGAGACGACCTCCCTGACCGCCTCCCCGAGGGACTGTGGGAGTCGGTATCCGTCTCCGGCATGGAGTGTCCGGGTCGCGACGACTGTCCCCAGGGAGGCAACTGCTTCGCCATGGATGCCCTCGACAGAGCCGCCGGAGCCGACATCGTCGTCGTCAACCATCACCTCTACGGCAACGACTTGGCGATGGACGGGGCGCTGCTTCCCGAACATGACCTCGTCGTGTTCGACGAAGCCCACAAACTCGAAGACAGTCTGTCGTCCTCCCTTGGCGTTGAACTCACCGAAGGGCGTGTCTGGCAGGTGCAGCGGGCGGCCGATCGGTTTCTGAAAACGCACGGCGGTTCGACGGCGCCGGCTCGGGCGCTGGGCGAAGCGGCCAGAGCAGTCCAGCGAACCCTTGCCGATGCCCGACCTGGGCGAGTCGGCGGCGACCAGCTCGGGTCGGCCTTCTCGACGCTGGCGTCGAAAGTGGGGGAGGTGGCCAAGGCGGTCAGAGACCTCGAACCGACCTCACCAGGGGGCCTTGGGGCCCGGGCCCGCGTGCTCCGCCTCGCCGGCCACCTCGCGGGAGACGCCGCGTGGGCGGTGGAGGCACCCGAAGGGTACGTGTCGTGGATCCAACGCGACGGCGCGACCTCCGCTCTGGAAGTGGCGCCGATCAGAGTCGGCTCACTCCTGGCCGATCACTTGTTGTCGAGGACCCCGGCGATCTTCACCAGTGCCACGCTGTCCCTGGCGGGATCGCTCGAATCGACGGTGCATCGTCTCGGCCTCGATCAGGTCGAACACCGTGCCGTACGGGTGGCATCCCCGTTCGACTTTCCTGCCCAGGCCAAGGTGTACGTCGCCGCGCGGCTACCGGAGCCCCGGTCGCCCGACTACCTGGACAGAGCTCTCTCCGAGATCGAACACCTCGTTGAAGCGGCCGGGGGTCGGGCGCTCGTATTGACCACCAGCTTTCGCATGCTCGAAGCCATTGCCGAGCATCTTCGAGAGAACATCGCCTATGAGGTGCTCGCCCAGGGCGACCTTCCGAAGCGGCGGCTCGTCGAACGGTTCGCCGGCGAGGAGACTTCGGTGCTGGTGGCGACGATGGGTTTCTGGGAAGGGCTCGACATCCCCGGGCGGGCCCTCGAATTGGTGGTCGTAGACAAGCTGCCGTTTCCCCGTCCAGACGACCCGTTGTGGCAAGCGCGCAGGGAAGCCGCCGAGAAGGAAGGACGGTCGGCGTTCATGACGGTCGACGTGCCGCACGCTGCGACCCTGCTGGCGCAGGGAGCCGGACGACTGATCAGAACCGTCGATGACCGTGGGGTCATTGCGTTGCTCGACTCCCGACTCATGAAACGACGCTACGGGAGGGTGCTGTTGCAGTCGTTGCCGCCGATCCCGGTGACAACCTCTCGACACACCGCTGAAGCGTTCCTGCGCGCTATTGGAGCTCCTTCGCCAAGCGCGTGATGTCGTCGAGGCGGGTATGCACGAGCTCGTCACCTGCAGCGCGGAGCGCCTTGATGTTCCGCTCTGACACGTCGTCCATGTCGAAGCTCGCCTCCGGCGGCAGTTCGATCTGAAACCGGGTGTAGTGAGTGTCGAGGAGGGAGTGCAGCAGCGAATCGTAGAGGCCGGCCTGGCCGCGGTTGGCCGCCTGGAAGATGTCCTCGGCCAGGCGGAACCACGATCGGGTGACGAACTCCTCGTAGTCGACGCTTTGGGGTGCCGGCATCCCTGTGCCGACCGACACGATCTGCAGGCTCTTCACCCGGATGCCCCGCCAGCCTGCCATCTGCATTGCCTCCGCGTAGCCGATCATCGACGGGTTGTTGGCGAAAACACCGCCGTCGATCAAGATCCGGTAGGACCCATCGGCCGTGGGGAGGCGCAGCGGCGGGAACGCGGTGGGAGCTGCAGAGGTGGCTCGGGCGACGTCTCGCATCAGGTAGTCCTCATCCGGGTTCTGTCGGGCGTCGGCCGAACGGAATAGCACCGGTTCAGATGAACGGACGTCGTAGGACGTGACCACCACTTCGACGATCGCGTCAGACAGGTGAGTGTCACCGAACCGTTCCTGCAGCGCCGATTCGATGCCGGCCGGTGAGTAGCGGGCGTTGCCCAGTTCGGGGTTGGAGCCAAACATGGCCGCCTGGGTGCCGACCCGGCTGATGAGCTCCCTCAGGTCTTCACGGGTGCGGGGAAACGAAAGCGGGGCTTGCGGAAATATCACGGGGCCATGGGTTTCATAGAACTCGCCGAT
>JANTGE010000005.1 GCA_024763085.1 Acidimicrobiia bacterium | reverse complement strand
GTGCCGCTCGACCTTTCGACGAAGCTGGCATTCCTCGCAGATGTGATCCCCCTCCGGATCTTCGGGCAAGGGCAGGTCATCTCTCTCGGCGACGTCTTGCTTGCCGTCGGGCTCGGCCGGTTCCTCGAAGACGAACTCCGTAAGCCGGTTCGCTGGTTCAAGGAAGGGTTCAGCACCGAGGGCGGAAGCGCGACCCGGATGTGATGGCCGGCGGCCAGCGGCCGGCGGCCAGCAGCCGGCGACCGGCGGAGCGTTCCCACCAACGGTGGCCGAGCAAGGCCTCCTGCTGGTAGCTGGTAGCCGGCGGCTCTTAGACCACACCCCGGCGAGTCAGCACCTTCCGCACCGCCCGCACGACGTTGGGATCGAAGTCGTAGGCGGCACCTCGGTGCAGCACCTCGAGCGCCTCCAGCGACGAGAAGCCAAGCTCCATCGACGCCTGATCGTACGCACTGGCGGCTTTGATGATCTTGGACGCCATCGGCAGCGAAGGGTCGCGTTCCTCTCCCGGTCGGCGGTACGGCTCGTGTTGGCGCCTCACGAGGCCGGCCACCTTTCGCAGATAGGGCGCCTCGGCGACGATCTCCGCCCCCCACCGGGCGAGGTCCTCATCGGTGAAACCCCGCCGCAGGATGTTCGGTTCGTTGAGGGTGATCCGCCCGATGTCGTGCATGAGCGCCGCGTATCTGACTTCGTCGACCTCACGCGGCGTCATCCCGAGCTCCTGGGCGGTCTCTACGGCCAACCCGGCGGTCCGGTCCGAGTGGCCATCGAGGGACAGGCCGGCCACCTCGGGAATCCGGGACAGCGCCCGGATCGTCTGTCCGTAGGTAGACCGAGCCTCGAGGTAGCGGAAGAACGCTACATGGGCGAACGCATACGGGAGGCCGGCGACCAGGATCGCCCACATCCCCATCTCATCCCAGGCGAACCCGAAGAGGGCTCCGGTGGCGAGTAGGCTCAGCATCACCATCCAGTCGCCAAGGCCAAGCAGCCACAGGTACCGTTTGGAGATGCCGTCCCGAGCTTCGGTCATGAGCGCCCAAAGGCCGGCTTCGGTGATCACCCACAGCGCGGCTGCGACCGCGAACGAAGCGAAGCGGTTCCACGGATCGGCCGACCACGGCACCTCCACCGAGATCTCCAGCGACAGGAGCACGAGCGAGTACACCGTGGCGTAGACGGCCAGACCGAAACCCAGCCGCAGGCCGTCGGCGCTCACCCGCGACAGGTCATCGTGGCGGAGCAGCCTGACGATCGCCAGGAGGAACACGCCGGCTGCATAGACGACCCCGACCGATGCCGCGTCGGGGAGGAAGCTGTCCGGTGCGCGCAGCAGGATCGGCATGGCGGCGCCGATGATGAACGCCAGCGACAGCCGGTTGCCCGACGCCGCCGGCACCCGCACGAGCCCTGCTTCGGCGAACAGTAGCGCCCAGATGGCGAGCACGATGGGTGAGACGGCAGCCTGCGGGAGCAGCAACACGACGAGGGCGACGGCGCCTACGCCGGCAGCGATCGGGACGAAGGGCAGCCCGATCCGAAACCGTGGTTCACCCATGGGCGTCTACCTTCCCTTCGGCAAGCAGTCGCGCCTGTTCCGGATCGTCGAGGAACGGCGAACCGAACGTGTGACCGGTCTTCTCGATGGCCCGGATGAACGCTTCCACGACCTCCGGGTCGAACTGTTTGCCGGCGTTGCGGCGCAGCTCCGAGAAGGCGTAGGACTGGCTGAGGGCCATCCGGTACGAACGGGTGCTGGTCATCGCATCGAAGGCATCGGCTACGGCAAGGATGGACGCCTCGACAGAAGGGCGCTGCCCTTCGTTGTGCCCGCGTCCGCCATAGCCGGAACCGTCGTAGTTGGCATGGTGCGCCGACGCGATCTCCACCATCGGCTGCAGGAAGTCGACCTCGGCGAGGATCTCTTCGACCATGTGGGCATGCCGCTGCAACTCTTCGTACTCGTCAGTGGTGAGCCGGCCCCGTTTGCGGATCAGCTCGCGGGGGACGGCGAGTTTGCCGACGTCGTGGATGAGCGCCGCCCAGCGGAGCCGCTCCAACCGGGTGCCTCGGAATCCCAGCTCCTGGCCGGTGAGCGCGCTGAACTCGGCGACCCGCTCGGTGTGACCCCGCGTGTAGAGGTCTTTGGCTTCGAGCGCTTTGACGAAGCCGCGCAAGGTGGCGGCGTGGGCTTCGCGGAGCTGCCCGAAGGAGGCGATGTTCTGGTAGCCGATGAGGAAGACGATGAACACGAGAGGCAGCACCACCTCGGTCCGGGTGATGGTTGCGCCGAGCAAACCGCCCACGAAGCCCATGGCGACGTAGGACGGAAGCAGCTCGCCCAGATGTGACCAGGCCTTCAGGTTCTGCCGGAACACCACCCGGACTGCAAAGGCCACCATGGCATAGTTGACGACGACATACACGATGGCCGCGGCAGCGCTTCCGAGTGCGGCCCAGCTCCAGAAGGCGCCCCCGCCGGCGGCCTCGGCCCGCACCAGGAACTGCTCGAGCACGAGCGCCGACGTCCCGGCGGTGACCACCATCTGGCCGAAGTTGGCTACCGGTTGAAACAGACGTCGCTGCCTGACGTCCCGGGCACTCACCGCCCCGAGCACCGCCATTGTGGCCACCCCCAGGGCGGCGTGGCCGGGACCGAAAGCGACCGCTGCGGTGAGGGCCACCATCACGGTTGGGCTCATGAGCAGTCGCTCGTTCACCTCGACAGAGCGCCAGTCGAGGAAGGCGAACGCGGCGGCGAAGAGCGCCCAGAGGCCGAGCGGCGGGGGGGTCTCAGAGGACCACAAATAGGCGAGCATCCCTGCGCCCGCTAGGGCGTAGACCGTCGCCACACGTATCTTCGTTGTGCGCCTCGCCACCGTTGCGTTCCTCCTGGTGTGCGCCGGGCCCGCTCGTCTACCCGATCTTGAATGTGGCACTGCCGGCGACGATCATCGCCGCCAGGCTGCTGGCAATCGCAATCAGCTTGACGATCTTGCCCTTCAAATGGAGTTCCTCCAACGTCTGCAATGCCGAACCGTGGGTCCGACGCGCAGTTCGCTTCGCTTGAACTCGGGGGCAGTCGTGCGAGCCCGGGCGCCCTGCCTCCCCGGTGCTCCCGGGGAAACTCTGTTGTCAAGGAGAGGCCCCTACTTCCCACCTCACCGGTTGGCAGCGCACCAACCCGCCACGCAGTGTGGCGACTGTGGATAAGTTAGCAGCACACCGGGTGCGGAAACAAGGGTTCAAATTCACCATCGCCACCTCCGGCGGGGCTACGCTGACGCCGTGCAGTACCACGAACTCGAAGAAGCGCTCTGCCGGCTGCCGTCCGTCGACGCGGTGCGGATCGTCGGCACCAACGGCAGGATCGAAGAAGTCCATGTGCTCGCGGCCCCGGCGAAGCCCGCCAAACAGGTCGTCCGCGACGTGCAATCCCTCGCCATGGCCTCCTACGGCATCAACATCGACCGGCGCACCGTGTCGGTGGTGCAGATCGAACGCGGCGAACGAGAAGGTGGGGAACGCCCCTCCATTCTCGACATCCGCGAGACGACTGAGGGTGCCCGTCTCGACGCTGCGGTGACCCTCGGTTGGCAGGGCGAGGTGTTCGTCGGCGAGGCGGCCGGGCCGGCGGCGTCGGCGACCCGCCTGCGGCTCATCGGCGAGGCGACCCTGCGAGCCCTCGAAGCGGCAATCGGCGGAGAAATCGGCCTGGCGCTCGCCGCCCTGGAAACCCCGACGGTGGGCAACCGGCAGGTGGCCATCGCCCAGGTGGTCGTCGTGTCGGCAGGTGAGGAGCGTACGATGGTCGGGTCGGCGCTCGTCGGCAAAGAGACCTCCCAGGCGGCGGTGAGGGCCGTCCTCGACGCGATCAACCGGCACATCCCGCAGCTGCGACGCTGATGCGCCGCGCCGAGGGCTTCGGCGACGCGGTCGCAACTCCGCATGCCGCATCGACCGACGCGGCCAATCAGATCTTCGCCGAAGGAGGCAACGCCGTCGACGCGGCGATCGCCGCCAACGCCGTCCAGGGAGTGGTCGCTCCCGAGACATGCGGGGTCGGCGGGGACCTCTTTGCGCTCATCTATCGCCCCGGCGACGCCCGGGCGGCCGCCCTCAACGCGTCGGGGAGAGCGGGGTCGAAGGTCGATCCGGCAGAGCTGTCCGACGAGTCACGGATCCCGTTCGACCATCCTCTATCGGTGACCGTTCCGGGGTGCGTCGACGGCTGGGTGGCACTCGCCGACCGCTTCGCCACGAAATCTCTCGCCACGCTGCTGCAGCCGGCCATCGAACTTGCTGCCGGGGGTTTCGAAGTGTCACCGGAGCTGGCCCGGGCCCTCGTCCGAAGAAGGCTCGACGCGTCCGAGTTCTATCCGGACGGGACGCCTGCGGCGGCAGGTGCGACGGTCAGGCGGCCCCGCCTCGCCGCGGTCTTGCAGGCCGTCGCCGACCGGGGACGGGACGGCTTCTATGCCGGGGCCGCCGGCCGGGCCATCATCGAAGCCGTCGACGGTCGCATCACCGAAGCCGACCTGGCTCGACGACAGGCCGACTGGGTGGAACCGCTCGGCGCCGAGGTCTTCGGGAGAACCGGCTGGACGATCCCGCCCAACTCGCAGGGCTACCTCGCCCTCGCGTCCGGATGGATCTTCGAGCAGCTCCAACCGCCGCGGCGAGCCGATGATCCCGACTACCTTCACCTCCAGATCGAGGCCTACCGGTCGGTCGCCTGGGAACGGGACGACGTGGTAGCCGACCTCGACTTCGCACCACTGCCACCCAACGACCTCGTCGCTCCCGACCGCCTGCGCGCTCGCGTCGAAGCCGTCGACCCGGCACGGGCAGGACGATGGCCGAGCCCCGAGGAGGCCCCGGGCGGCACGGCCTACTTGTGCACTGCCGATACCGATGGGATGGGGGTGTCACTCATCCAGTCGAACTACACGGGGTTTGGCAGCGGCATCGGGGCAGCCGGGTTCTTCCTCCAGAATCGAGGTGCCGGCTTCACACTCGCACCGGGACATCCCAACCGTCTTGCTCCCGGCAAGCGGCCCCTCCACACCCTCGCGCCGACACTGTGGACCGTCGACGGCCGGCTCGACACGCTGCTGGGCACACGCGGTGGCGCCTACCAACCGCAGCTTCTCCTCCAAATGGCCGCCGCCGTCTTTCTGCTGGGGCTCGATCCGGCCGAGGCGCAGTCGTTGTCTCGATGGACCCTCGAGGAGTTTGGCCCTTCGGCGCCGTCCGCGGTTCTCGCCGAACCCGGCCTACCGGCGCTCGACGAGCTCGAAGGCCGAGGGCACCGGGTCCAAAGGCTCGATGGATTGCAGCCTGGCTGGGGTCCGGTGTCGATCATCAGGCGAAGCCCCGAAGGCCGGTACGTTGCGGCCGCCGATCCGAGGGTCGAGACCACTTCGGCGACGGTGGGCTGATGGGAGCCCTCCTGCTCGTCCGCCACGGCGAAGCCGACGGGAACCGCGACCACCGGTTCATCGGCCAGATGGACGTACCGCTGTCAGAACGTGGTCGACGTCAGGCGGCAGCCGTGTCGGAACGACTCGTCGCCCTGGGAGTTCGCCGGTTCATCGCCAGCGACCTGCGTCGGGCGGTCGACACGATCGCTCCGGCTGCCGACCAGCTCGGCGTCCCGATCGAGACGGACCGAAGGCTGCGGGAGATCGACAACGGCGAGTGGCGGGGACTCTACGCCCACGAGGTAGCTGCCCGTTGGCCGGACGTGTGGGCTCGCTACCGGGCCGGCGACGACGTGGCCCGTCCCGGCGGTGAACGGTGGGCCGACGTCCGCAGAAGGGTCGTCGGCGCCCTGCGGGAGCACGCCGACGACCTTGGTGACGGCGAGCTGGTTGCCGTCGGCACCCATGGAGGACCCACCCTTGCCGCTGCTTCGTGGGCGGTCGGTCTTCGCCCGCGTGGCAACCTCTATCAGGTCCGCCTGTCGTTGCCCTGGAACGCCTCGATCACCACGCTCGGCTTCCCCGGGCCCACCCTCGTCGGTTTCAACGACGTCGGCCACCTGCCTCCCGACCTCCTCGGCGACGCCGAGATGCCGTTCCTGCAACGCCCCTAGACGGTACCTGGTACCCGGTACCTGGTACCTGATCCCCGGTCCTAATCCCAAAACCCAAAACCCAAAACTCGGAACTCAAAGCCCGAGACCCTCTGCTACTAGGGTTTCCTCCGCCATGGAGAACCGCAAGCAGACCCCCGGGTACCTCGCGCTGCTGTCCCTGGGCGCGCTCGGGATCGTCTACGGCGACATCGGCACCAGCCCGCTCTATGCGCTGCGTGAGTCGTTCCTCGCCCACGAAGGTATCGCCGTAGCCCGAGAGAACGTGCTCGGCGTGCTGTCGTTGATCTTCTGGTCGCTGATGATCGTCATCTCCATCAAGTATCTGGCATTTGTGATGCGCGCCGACAACAACGGTGAAGGCGGCATCCTCGCCCTCACCTCGCTGCTGGTGCCGCGCGCCCGACGGCATCTTCGATCGAGCCGACGGCTGCTGATCCTCATCGGCCTGTTCGGCACCGCCCTCCTCTACGGCGACGGCATGATCACCCCCGCCATCTCGGTTTTGAGCGCCGTCGAGGGATTCAAAGTCGCCACCCCGGTCCTCGAGCCGTACGTCATCCCTGCCGCCATCGCCATTCTCATTGGTCTCTTCTCGATCCAGCGGCACGGCACCGGCACGGTCGGGTCGATCTTCGGACCCATCATGCTCCTGTGGTTCACCGTGCTCGGGGTTCTCGGCATTGCCCAGATCGTGCGCGAACCGACGGTGCTGACCGCCCTCAACCCGATCCACGCGCTCCGGTTCTTCACCGACAACGGATTCCACGCGTTCCTGTCGTTGGGTTCGATCTTCCTGGTCGTCACCGGATCGGAGGCGCTGTACGCCGACATGGGCCACTTCGGGAAACGCCCGATCCAGATCGGATGGTTCGGGATCGTGCTGCCGGCACTGGTTCTCAACTACTTCGGGCAGGGAGCCCTGGTGATCACCGATCCGTCGGCGATCGACTCGCCTTTCTACCGGATGGCCCCATCGTGGGGGCTCTATCCCCTCGTCGTGCTTGCCACCGTCGCCACCATCATCGCCTCGCAGGCGCTCATCTCCGGTGCGTTTTCGCTCACCATGCAGGCCGTCCAGCTCGGCTATCTCCCCCGGGTCAGGATCCTGCACACCTCGGCGCGAGAGATCGGTCAGGTGTACATCCCGTCGATCAACTGGGCACTCATGATCGCCACCGTCGGCCTGGTGCTCGGCTTCCGTTCGTCGAGCAATCTGGCGGCCGCTTACGGAGTCGCCGTGGCGACGACGATGGTGATCACCACTCTCCTCTTCTTCAGCGTGACCAGGAACCTCTGGCAGTGGCCGACAGCGGCGGCGGTCGGCGCCACCGCCGCGTTCCTGTTCGTCGACCTGTCGTACTTCGGCGCCAACCTGTTCAAGGTGCCGGACGGCGGGTGGTTCCCGATCATCATGGGCGGCATTGTCTTCGCGATCGTCACCACCTGGAAGCGAGGCCGGGAACTCCTCGCCATGCGCCTTCACCACGGCGAGCTGTCTATCGAACGTTTCATCGGGACGATTGCCGCGCAAAGGGCGACCCGGGTTCCTGGAACCGCCGTCTACCTGTCGTCCCGGCCCGGGGCGACCCCGCCGGCGCTGCTGCACAACTTCGGACACAACGGAGTGCTGCATGAGACGGTGCTCGCCGTCTCCGTGCTCACCGCGGGGGTCCCCCGCGTCGAACCGGAGCGCCGCACGAAACTGTGGCCACTCGGGATGGGCTTCTTCCAGGTCACCATCACCTACGGGTTCATGGAGGAGCCTGACGTGCCCGACGATCTTCGCCGGGTGAGCCACCCCGGCCTCGACATCGACTGGGACGCCGCCACCTACGTCCTCGGCCGGGAGACGATCCTTGCCACCGAGAAGGAAGGGATGGCGATGTGGCGGGAACGGCTGTTCGCGTTCATGGCGCGCAACGCCACCAACGCCGCATTGTTCTTCCATCTACCGGCGAAGCAGAGCCTCGAGATCGGCGTGCAGGTCGAGATCTAGTCACCTGCCAACATGACACGAAGGCCGATCCCCTCGTCAACCCCCTCGAAGGCCCCGTAGGACCTCCTCCCAGACATCCTCGGCAAGTCCGAAGGCCGGGTAGATGCCCACCCGGTCGAGCCGCTCTCCGTACCGGCGGCGCAGTTCGGCCCCGGCCTCGGAGGGAGAACCGACCACCGCGACCGTGTGAAGTATCTCGTCGTCCACGACCATCTCCTCCCACCGTCCACGTCGGGCCAGCGCCGACAGGCTCGCTCCCACGTCCCAGCCGTGCAGTTCGAGCACTCTGCGGTAGGACGGCGTCGACGCATAGAAGGCGATCTGCCGTCGAACGGTTTCGACGGCGGCGGCCAGTTCGGCCCGGTCTCGGCCGGTGGCCACCAGTACGCTCGCCGCCAGCGACACCGGTCCGGATCGTCCCGCAGCTCTCGCGGCCTCGTCGACGGTGGGACGGACCACCTCGTCCAGATACCGGACGGTGTGGAACGGATGCACATGCAAACCGTCGGCGGCCTCGCCCGCCAGCCTGAGCATGGCAGGACCGACTCCGGCGACATAGATGGGGATGTCGGGCCTGGCGATCGGTCCGGGATCGAAGAAGGGCGTCATCAGTGTGTGCCGGTAGAACTCTCCCTCGTAGCGCAGCGGTTCGCCGGTCTGCCAGGCCTGCCAGATAGCGCGCAGCGCTCCCATGTAGCCGCGTAGCCGCGGCACCGGCGGATCCCATTCGACGCCGAAGCGGCGAATCGCATGGACCTTCACCTGGGTCCCCAATCCGAGGGTGACCCGGTTCGTCGCCGCCAGGTCCCAGGCAGCCATCGCCGTCACCATCGGCGATCGGGCAAAGGCGATAGCCACCGATGTCCCCAGATCCATGCCGACCTGCCGTGCCGAGGCCAGCGTCACGAAAGGATCGTGCCGTGTCTCCGACGCCATGATGCCGTCGAAGCCGAGCCTCGCCGCCAGCACACCATGTGATCTGGCCTCGTCCGGGAATCCGTCGGGAAGGTAGTAGTCGAGGCGCACGACCCGATCCTACAGGTCGACCACATACTTCCAGCATCCGGGTTGCAGGTACCAGACCGCGTGCTCTATCGTTTCGTCGACGGGTCCTGGCGCTATGGACCCGTCACAGCTGAGAGGCGGAGTGAATCACATGCGTGTGTCTCGTCTCGTGGCGGTCGTCCTGTGGGTGACCGTCGCGATGCTGGCAGTCGCCGGCTTTGCGGCATTCTCGCCGGAGCCAACTGCCGAAACGACCACAACCCCGACATCGACCACCCTGCCTGCCCGCGGCGATACGAGCGGACAGGTGCTGGCACGCGCCGCGGCCGACGCCTTTACCGAACCGACAACTGCAGCGGTGAACGCCCCTCCCGGGGATCCGGTGGTGGCCGACATGCTCGGTGATCGGCGCCTCGACCCTCCGACCACAACGACCCTGCCGGTCATCGACACCTCCCGATACCTCACCCGTGACGAAGTGCGCAGCCTCATCTCGCTGTTCTTCAAACCTCGAGACGTCGAGACCGCCCTGAAGATCGCCTGGTGCGAGTCGACCTTCAACCCCAACGCTACGAACAAGCAGACCAAAGCCGCCGGCCTGTTCCAGCATCTCCCCCGCTATTGGGCCGAGCGCAGCGTCAAGGCCGGCTGGGAAGGCGCCGACATCTACGACCCGTACGCAAACGTCGCGGTCGCCGCGTGGCTGCGCTATCACGCCGGCGGTTGGTCCCACTGGACTTGCTGGAACGGATGAGGCGGTAGCATCGTCCCATGAAGAGACTCCTCAAGCTGACCGGACTGTTCGCCGGCCTCGGCGCCGCCATCTGGCTCATGCGAGACCGCCTCATCTCGGTCGCTCTGCCGCGGGAACCTGAGCCGCCAACCTTTCGGGTCGGGCCAGGGCCGGAACTGGCCGTAGCCGGCGACGACCTCACTCGCATCAACGGGATCGGTCCGGTGTTCTCCTCGCGACTGCAGCAGGCGGGCATCACCACGTTCGCGCAGCTCGCCGTCCAGGACCCGGCCAAGCTCGCCGAGCAGGTCGGGGCGACACCGGCCCAGGTCGAGTCGTGGGTCGATCAGGCAGCCGAGCTCCAGACCAACATCTGATTTCCTTGTAATTCGACGCCCAACCGTCGAGGCTAGGGGCCAGCCGGCACCAAGGAGACTTTGAGTGGACTACGTCCTCGACACCTGCGTCCTACTGGCCGATCCCAATGCACCGCTCCGATTCGATGAACATGACGTCGTGCTTCCACTCGTCGTCGTGGAGGAGCTGGACCGGAAGAAGACCCGACTCGACGACGTCGGCACCAACTCGAGAGCAGCGCTGCGGCTGCTCGAGAAACTCGGCGCCTCACAACGTGGAGGGCTCCGCGACGCCGTGGATCTGCCGAGCGGCGGCACGCTCCGCATCGAGCTCAACGGGACTCGCTCCGACCGGCTTCCCTCGGCGCTCGACCCCTCAACCTCCGACCATCGGATCTTGGCCACCTGCTTGAACCTCGACGACGCAGGGCGGCAGCCGGTACTCGTCACCAAAGACGCCGCCCTCAGGATCAAAGGGGCACAGCTTGGCGTCGCCGTCCAGGACTACCGGGCAGACACGGTCCCCGTCGACGAGCTCTATTCGGGTGTCATCGACCTGACCGTCGATCCCCACATCGTCGACACCATCTACCGGGACGGCAAGGTGCCGCTCGGCAACGAACTGCTGCTCAACCAGTACGTGGTGCTGCACGGAGGTCCGTCCCAGTCGGCACTCGGACGGGTCGTCGAGACCCGCCCCCACACGACCGTGGCCCGGGTCCCGTCGAACCGGAGGGCGTTCGGCGTCGAACCGAAGAACGTCCGTCAATCCTTCGCCCTCGACCTCCTCCTCGACCCGTCGGTCCCGGCGGTGTCGCTCATGGGCATGGCAGGCACCGGCAAGACGTTTCTGGCGCTCGCCGCCGGGCTGGAGCAGGTCCTGGAAGCGGGCGTCTACCGCCGGGTCTCCGTCTACCGTCCCCTCGTCGCGGTGGGCCGCCAGGAAGTCGGCTATCTGCCCGGCGACCTGTCCGAGAAGCTCGCCCCGTGGATGGCGGCGGTGCACGACAACCTCTACGCCCTCTTCTCCGACGGTGGACCTCAAGCCGCCCGGGAGGCGATCACCGAACTGACCGAACGCAACGTGCTGGAACTCGCTGCCATCACCTATCTGCGGGGCCGGTCGATCACCGGAGAGTTCGTCATCATCGACGAGGCCCAGAACCTCGAGCTCTCGACGCTCAAGGTGATTCTCACCCGGATGTCCCGGGATGCCAAGGTGGTGTTCTGCGGAGACTTCACCCAGGTAGACAACCCGTATATCTCTCCGTTCGGCGGGCTCGCCGCCCTCGTGGAGCGGTTCAAAGGATCCGAACTGTTCGGCCACGTGTCGCTGGAGAAGACGGTACGGTCACCACTTGCAGAGATGGCCGCCAACGTGCTGTAGCAGCCGGAGCGCCTCAGACGCGAAGCTTGCTGATGTAGACCTCCTGGCGGCGGAAGAACCGGGCCAGGACCCCGTAGACGGCAAACGAGACCGCCAGCGATGTGAGCACCGGAGGCAGCCCCAACGGGGCGCCCGGCCAGGTGTTCACGAATGACACCCACCAGTCACCGCCATACGGCGACGCCCACTGGTACATCACAAACCCGGCGAGGAGGGCCGGATACGCCGGAATGTTGAAGCCCCGGTAGGCGCCCCGGGGGTTGTAGAGGCCGTCAGAAAGGTAGCCATTGCGATGCACGAGCAGCGCATCGGCGAGGAACACTCCGAGCAGCGGCACCAACAACGTGATGACGGTGGAGACCACGCCGAACAGATCTTCTCCGCCAACGGCGACAGCGAGCGCGGTGGCGACCAGCGGAACACCGACGCGGAGAAACTCGGGTCGTAGATCGCGAAACAGGTCGGCCGTGGCTTCGGTGCCGGGCAGCAGCATGAGGGCCGGCTGGTCGGCCTCTCCGGCGAGCGCCCACGCGATCAGCAGTAACCCGGCCGCGACCGTTCCACCTCCGGCAAGCGCCAGCAGTGCGGACTCCGGATCGAGGCTGCCGGTCGTCGCCACGCCGGCGAGTCCTCCTGCCAGCAGCGCCACCAGCGCAGCCACCCCGAAGCCGGAACCGATGCCCGGCGCCACCGCCCGATCGTCCCTGACGAGCCTTCCGGAATCGGCGATGAACGGAAAGTAGAGCGCCGCCAGTCCCATGATCAGGTCGACGGCTCGCCAGGCATATGGAGACGGGGGCCGGGCAGCCACTTCGGTGAGCGTCGCCGAGGAGGCAAACTGCCAGAGGGCCCACAGCCCGACGGCAAGGCCGCCCCAGAAGCCAACCGCCCGCAGCAGACGGCGGGCCGTTTGCAGCCCGAGGGCCAGCACCGTGATCGTGATGGCTCCGGCGGCCACCACAGGCAGCCAGACCGGGACGAGGACCCCGAGTTTTTCGAGCCCCCCGGCGATGGCGACCCCGACGAGTCGCAGCTCCAGCGCTGCGAGCACCACGATGATGACAAGATGGACCGGCAGGTAGGCCCAGGCGCCGAGAAAGCCCAGCGACGGGCGTAGCAGCACCAGGGTGCCCTCGGTGTAGGCTCCCGCCGGCCTCGCCGCCAACCAGAGCAGGCCGACGGTGATGACCACGCCGAGTGGAATCACCAGCAGGAGTTGTCCCGGGGTGAGGCCGAACCCACCGGCGGCGGAGCTGCCGATCCGGTAGCCGACCACAACGGCGGGGATTCCGATCGTCATCGCCGCCCACCAGGCCGTAATATCGACGGCGCTCAGCTCTGCGCCCGGCCGGGCGACGGCCATCTGTCTGCGTCGGCTCCCCTTCATGCCCGGCGCAGTCTAGGGCTCCGAACGGTGCTCCGGGCAGGCATGTCGTACCATGGACAGGTGCCCTATCTCACTCCTCCCGACCGACTCGGCGATCTCCTCGAAGGAGAGCCGACCTACCGGGCTACGCAGCTCCGTCGTTGGCTCTACCGAACCCCCGTCTTGCGCACCGACGACATGACCAACCTGCCGCTTGAGGCCAGGAACCGGCTTCGTTTGTGGCCGTTCGATGTCGAGGTCGAGCAGACAGCCGACGCGGGGCAGACGGTCAAGTGGCTGTTTCGCGCTCCTGACGGCGCAGCCATGGAGGCGGTTCTCATCGGCTATCCCGACCGCGCCACCGTTTGCATCTCGTCACAGGCCGGCTGCGCGCTCGGCTGCACCTTCTGCGCGACCGGACAGTTCGGCTTCGAGCGTCACCTCGATGCCGGCGAGATCGTCGCCCAGGTCGCCTACGCCGCCGCTCACCTTCGCACGGTCGGCCTCGCCGGAGTGCCTCGACGCCTGACCAACATCGTGTTCATGGGCATGGGAGAGCCGCTCGCCAACTACGACCGGGTCCGGGAAGCCATTCGAAGGATCGTGGAGGAGATGAGCATGTCGGCGCGCTCGATCACCGTCTCCACGGTCGGTCTCGTCCCCGGCATGCGACGCCTCGCCGAAGAGCCCTGGCCGGTCAACCTTGCGGTCTCACTGCACGCCGCCGACGACGAACTGCGCACCAGCCTCGTTCCCATCAATGCCCGCTACCCGATCGCCGAGGTCGAAGCCGCCGCGGCCCACTACTTCGAGACCAAAGGCAGGCGGGTGTCGATCGAGTGGACGCTCATGGATGGCGTGAACGACACCGACGAGCAGGCAGATGGACTCGCCGCCATTGCCCGGCGTCTGCACGCCCACGTCAACGTCATCGAAATGAACCCGACCCCTTTGAGCGCGCTCCAGCCTTCGTCTCGCATCGACCGGTTCTTGGCTCGGTTACGCCGGTCGGGCGTCAACGCAACGAAGCGCATCAATCGCGGACAGGAAATCGATGCGGCGTGTGGGCAGCTGCGAGCCATACAGGCAGACGAGCAGCTCAAGACCGCCGCTCCGAACGCCGACATTGGATAGGTGCCCATCAAGATCAAGACCTACCTAGCTCTTTTCCTGCTGGTACTCGTCGTTGCGGCGGGCAGCGGCTCCTACGTCGTCAAGCGCGGCGACAACCTCTCGAAGATCGCCGAGGAGCAGCACACCACGGTTGCGGCCCTTGTGGAGGCCAACGGCATCGAGAATCCGAACCACATCTACGTCGGCCAGGAGCTCATCATCCCCTCATCTTCGGGCACATATGTGGTCCAGCCGGGCGATTCGCTGGAACGCATCGCCGCGAAGTTCGGCACGACGGTCAAAGCGATCTCGGACGCCAACGGCATCACCAATCCGAACCGTATCTACGTCGGCACCAGCCTCCGTATCTCCGGGGAGGCACCGGCACCGTTCCAGCCAGAGACCGGCTCCGCGTCCACCTATACGGTGAAGCGCGGCGACACCCTGTCGAAGATCGCCGCCAGATTCGGCACTACCGTCACCGCCATCGCCGACGCCAATGGGATCTCGAACCCGAACCGTATCTACATCGGCCAGGTGCTCACCGTCACCGACGGCGGCTGGCTCTGTCCGGTGCCGGGTGCGAGCTTCTTCAACGATTGGGGATTCCCCAGATCAGGTGGCCGTACCCACGAAGGCAACGACCTGTTCGCTCCCCGGGGCACACCCGTCCTTGCACCGGTATCCGGCATCGTTCGCCAGGTCGTGGGCTCGATCGGCGGCAACCAGTTCGTGCTCGAAGGTGACGACGGGGTCCGCTACATCGGCAGCCATCTCGACAGGTTCGGGGCCGACGGCAGGGTTCACGCCGGTGAGGTCATCGGATATGTGGGCGACTCCGGAAACGCTTATGGGTCCCGCACCCACCTGCACTTCGAAGTGCATCCCGACGACGGCCCGGCGGTAAACCCCTACCCGGCGCTGGCGAAAGCCTGCGGCTAGCAGCGTCCCGGCGGCCGGCAGCTAGCCGAGCACGAGTTCCCGAAGCAGCGCCAACCCGACGGGACCCGAGCCGAGTACCCGCTCGTGGAAGTCGCGGAGCGTGAACGCAGGGCCGCGGCGCTCCCTGAGCGTCTCCCTAAGCTCGAGGATGACCCGCTCGCCCACCTTGTAGGAGATGGCCTGCCCGGGCCAGCCAAGGTAGCGGGTCACCTCGGACTCGGCGTAGGCCTGCTCGAGAAATGCATAGTCGGTCAGCAGCTCGACCGCAGTCTCGAACGTCCACTGTTCCCCCGGGTGGAACCCGGAGTCGTCGGGGATCGGGAGATCGAGGTGCGAACCGATGTCGATGGCGACCCGGCAGGCCCGCAACATGTGGGCGGCCAACATCCCGAGCTGATACTCGGGCAGCTCCAGATAGCCGAGTTCGTTCATGAGCAGCTCGGCGTAGAGCGCCCACCCTTCGCCGTACCCCGGGTACCAGATGAGGAGCCGGTGGAGGCGACTCAGTCGGTCGGAGAGCGCCACCTGGATCCCGACCTGGAGATGGTGGCCAGGAAAGCCCTCGTGGTAGACGGTGCTCACCTCGTCCCAGAGCGGGAAGACTTGCTGGTCGCCGACCGACCACCAGACACTTCCCGGCCTCGAGAAGTCCTCAGACGGCTGCAGGTAGTAGGCACCCAGCGAGCCGCCCGGAGGTGCCAGCTTCACGTCGACCCGCTTGATCGGCTCCGGAATCTCGAAGATGGTGCCGTCGAGATCCCCGACCGCCTTGGCCAGCCGTGCCTTCATGAACTCGACGAACGCCTCCCTCGATCGGGCCGACCGTTCGGGGTCGGACTTGAGCAGCCCAATCACCGCATCCAGCGACTTCTCGGGGTCTATCTGGGAGGCGGTCTCGATCATGAGTCCGCGGAGTCGCTTCACCTGTTCCCAGCCCCAGTGGTAAGTCTCGACGGGGCTGATGACGTCTCCGAGGAATCGCCGGGCCGCCCGAATGTAGCGCTGTTCGCCGACGGCGTCGACGTCGGTGGCGTCCGGCAGGTAGCTCTCCTCGAGATACTCGGCGAACTCGACATACGCAGCGCAGGCATGGTCGACCGCGGCCCGCAAACGCGCCATCCGCTCCGGGGTGGCCGCCGGAGTCGCCTCCAGGCGAGCGGGCAGCTGCCGGAAGAACCCGTCGTCACCCGCCGTGGTCAGCGCCTCCACGACCACGGCCCTCACCTGGCGCTTGGCGACCACGACGCCTCTCTCCCGCCCCTCGTCGAGACACTCTCGATAGCCACTCAGCGGACGGTCGATCGTCTCCAATCTGGTGATGGCGTTGTCCCACCCGTCGTCGGTCTCCAGGTCGGCGAGGTCGAACACTTCTCGAAGGTTCTGGAAGGTCGAAGCGATGCTGTTGAGGTCCCGGAGGTGTTCGAGGTGGGCGTAGCGGTCCAGTTCTTCATCGATCATCGCGTCGGCCACCCGGTAGGCGAGCCGCTCCCACCGCTCCTCCGGCTCCGGAAGTGCGGCGAAGGCTTCGCGATACCGTTCGAAGACGCCCCGCCGACGGGCGACACCGGCGCAGGACAGGTCGTCCCACTCATGGTCCTTGCCGGGAACACCCAGGTACGTGCAGCTGATCGGCGAGAGTGCGAGCAGCTCGTCGAGGAGCTGGTCGGAGAGGGTGTATGCGTTCATGGGGGGCATCGTAGAAGGCCCGGCCTTCGACGACGACTTCAGAGGGCGTTGGCTCTCGCCACCGAACCCAGCCAGTGCGCTGACGGTTTGACCGTACGGAGCTGGGTGTCTCGGTCAACGGCAATCAGCCCGAAGGTGGGCGCGTATCCGAGCGCCCACTCGAAGTTGTCGAGCGCCGACCAGTAGGTGTACCCCACAACGTCGATACCGTCGGTCAGGCAGTCGTGGACCCCTCGGAGCGCTTCGGTGACGAAATCGATGCGGCGGCGGTCGTCGGCGGTGGCGATGCCGTTCTCGGTCACCCACACCGGCAGACCGGTCACGGCAGCAGCCCGCCGGATCGTCGCCTCGAGTGCCTCCGGCCGGTATTCGTACCCCATCATGGTGAGCTCTGCACCCGGCTCGGGCCCCAGGTACCCGCCTGGACCGACGCGGTGCCGCGAGTACGTCTGCACCCCGATGAAGTCGCCGTCACGGGCTGCCTCCAGAAAGACATCCTCCATCGGTTCGCGCAGCATCTCGAGGGTGGCTTCGCCCCCGTCCACCGCCGTCCATTCGGACATGGCCAGGGTCAGCCCTACCTTCGCCTGAGGGGCCAGCCGGCGAATCGCTTCGACCGCGCCCCGATGGGCTTCGATGAGCACATCGTTGGCTGCCAGCCGTTCGGCCGGATCCTGATGGCCTGGCGGAAACAAGCCGGTGAGGTAGCCCATGGTGGCGACGATGTTCGGCTCGTTGATTGTGCAGTAGATGTCGACAAGGCCTTCGAGTCCGTCTACGACAAACTCGACGTACCGGGCGAAGCGTGCCGCGGTTGCCTGGGCCGTCCATCCACCCTCGAGCCAACGGGGACTGGTGAAGTGGTGAAGCGTCACGACCGGTTCGAGGCCTGCTTCACGGCATGCCGCCGCCATGGCCCGATAGTGCCGCAGCGCGGCGAGCGAAGACTCGCCCCGTGCCGGTTCGATGCGGCTCCACTCCACAGAGAAGCGGTAGGTGTCGAACCCGAGGTCGCCGAGCAGGCGAAGGTCGTCACGGAACCGGTGATAGTGGTCGCAGGCATCTCCCGACGGCTCCACGCAGGGTGTGCCCTCGGCATGCTCCCACGCCCACCAGTCGTTGTTGACGTTGCCTCCTTCGACCTGGTGCGCGGCGGTAGCGGTTCCCCAACGGAACCCTTCCGGAAAGGTGATGGTGGTCATGGTCGGAGCCTAGAAGTCTCCGAGACGCCGGTCCACGGGTGAAGGGTTTTGAGTCTTGAGTCTTGAGTCTTGAGTCTTGAGTTCTGAGTTCTGAGTTCTGAGTTCTGAGTTCTGAGTTCTGAGTCTTGAGTTTTGGGTTCTAGGTTCGGGTTCTGGGTTCTGGGTTCATGCTCATCCACACAGCCGGTGCGGCCGGACGTCAGCGTCTCAACCGTTCCCCGGCCTCCACCAAGCCGTTGATCCGGTTGCCCGGCGGCGGCAGCGGACACGACCAGCGGTCGTCGTGGACGCATGACGGGTGGAAGGCGAAGTTGAAGTCGAGCACCAGTCGGCGGCCCCGATGACCGAGGTCGGCGCCTTTGGCCGTGTCGAGCAGATAGCGGCCACCGCCGTAGGTGGACTCACCGTTGGTGTCGTCCCGGAAAGGAAGGAACACGCCTCCTCCGTAGCCCTCGAGCCAGTAGAGCGTCAGCGTGGACACGACGCCCGCCGCCGGGATGTCGACACGGCCGAACCGGCGGAAAGTGGTGGCTCCTGCGCCACTGTGAGCCAGGGACTCCTGTTCATCCTCCAACGGGACCACTTCGACCTCCAGGCGCCACATCGGGTCGTAGGAGAAGTACGGCACGCCCTCGAAGCCGGCTCTGCGCGCGCGGGAAAGCGGCGATTGGGAGTGGGTACGAAACAGGTCGTCACGGAACGCCCTCCAGCGTTCCCACGCATCGATGCCACCACCTGCCGCGCGCACGGCTGCGTATGTGTCGGCGACTTTGCGCCGGTAGTCCCAGAGTGCAAGGGTGGCATCGGGTTCGTGCACGCTCCTACCCTATTCCGCCTCCTGCCGCTGCGGCGGCGGAGGGCCCGATCGATGACGGTAGTCTTCGAGTGGCAAGAGGAGGCCGTCATGGCGGAAGGTAAGCATTTCAGCGAGGCCCTCGAGTACCACTCCAAGGGCCGCCCCGGCAAGATCGAAGTCCGGCCGACGAAACCGACAGCGACCCAATCGGATCTGGGACTCGCCTACACGCCCGGTGTCGCCGAACCCTGTCTCGAGATCGCCGCAAACCCCGAGGAGGTATTTCGGTACACCGCAAAGGGCAATCTGGTCGCGGTGGTCAGCAACGGAACCGCAGTGCTGGGCCTGGGCAACATCGGTGCCCTGGCCGGCAAACCGGTCATGGAGGGCAAAGGGGTTCTGTTCAAAAGGTTCGCCGACATCGACGTATTCGACATCGAAGTCGACTCGGAAGACCCTCAGGAGATCATCCGCTTCTGTGAGCTGCTCTCCCCGACCGTCGGGGGCATCAACCTCGAAGACATCAAAGCTCCCGAGTGTTTCCTCATCGAAGACACCCTCAAGGAACGCCTCGACATCCCGGTGTTCCACGATGATCAACACGGCACGGCGATCATTGCCGGCGCCGGATTCCTCAACGCGATCGACCTGACCGACCGCACCATCGAAGACACCAAAGTGGTGTTCAACGGCGCCGGAGCGGCAGGCATCGCCTGTGCCCGGTTCTTCATTCGTCTCGGGGTACGCCCCGAGAACATCCTGATGTGCGATTCACGAGGCGTCATCTATGAGGGACGCACCGAAGGCATGACCGGCCACAAGGCCGAGTTCGCCCGTCCCACGGACAAACGGACCTTGGCAGAGGCGCTCGAAGGTGCCGACTGTTTCGTCGGGGTCTCCGTCGCCGATGTGGTAACTCCCGAAATGGTTCGCTCAATGGCGGATCGGCCGATCATTTTCGCACTCGCCAATCCGGATCCGGAGATTCGCTACGAAGTTGCCAGGGAGGCACGACCCGATGCGATCGTGGCAACCGGCCGCTCCGACTACCCGAACCAAGTCAACAACGTCCTTGGCTTCCCGTTCATCTTCCGGGGTGCGCTCGATGTGCGCGCCAAGAGCATCAGCGAGCAGATGAAGGTCGCTGCCGCCCACGCGCTCGCCGACCTGGCGCGGGAGCCGGTACCGGACGCCGTGCTGAAAGCGTACAACCTGGACCATCTGAGCTTCGGCCCCGACTACATCATTCCGAAGCCGTTCGACCCGAGGGTGCTGTGGCACGTAGCGCCGGCGGTCGCCAAGGCGGCGGTCGACGAAGGGCTCGCCCGCAAACCGTTCGAGAGTGTGGATGCTTATCGAGAGCAGTTGCAGGCACGGTTCCAGGCCACCTACGGGCTCACCCACACGGTGACGACAAAGGCACAAGAGCGTCCGATGCGGGTGGTCTACCCGCACGGGGCCGACGTGCGCATCATCCGGGCGGCCAGGAGAGTGATCGACGAACGGATCGCCGAACCGATCCTCCTCGGCAACCCAGAAAAGATCATGGCCCTTGCCGACTCCCACGACATCGAACTCGACGGAGTGCAGATCTTCGACCCGCATGAGGAGCCGGAAACCTGTCAACGGTACGCGGACGTCTACTTCGAGTTGCGGGGCCGAAAGGGTGTCACACCAACCGATGCTCGCCGAGCCATCCTCGACCCGGACCTGTATGCGGCGATGATGCTTCAGCAGGGCGACGCCGACGCCGTCCTTGGCGGACTGACCACCTCGTATCCGACGACGATCCGTCCGGCGCTTCAGGTGCTGCCGTTGGAAAAGGACCGTTCGATCGTGTCGGCGGTGTATGTGGTGATCGTGCAGGGCCGGCCGTACTTCTTCGCAGACTGTGCGGTCAACATCCTGCCGGAAGCCGACCAGCTGGCCGAGATCGCCATCTCGACCGCGGACCTGGCCCACGACATGTTCGATGTGCAGCCTCGGGTTGCGCTGCTGTCTTACAGCAACTTCGGTTCGGCGTCGGGAGAGGAACCCGAACGGGTCAGGGAAGCCGTCGAGATCGCCTGGAAGCGTCGGCCAGACCTGCCCCTCGACGGCGAGATGCACGCCCGAACCTCGGTCGACGAGGATCTGCTGCAGCGACTCCATGGATTCAACCGCCTGGGGGGACCTGCCAACGTGCTGGTGTTCCCGAACCTGGCGGCGGGCAACGCCGCCTATCAGATCCTTTGGAGGATCGCCGGTGCCCAGGTCATCGGCCCGATTCTCACTGGATTCTCCCGGTCGGTGCATGTGCTGCAGCGTGACGCCGAGGTGGGCGACATCGTGAACCTGACCGCGATTGCGGTGCTGGACGCGCAGACGAAGGACCATTGATCCGGTGCCGGCTGCCGCTTACGGACAGCCGGCAGTTTGGAGTTGTGAGTTATGGGTAGGAGCGAGAGCGCGCAACCCATGACTCAAAACTCAAGACTCAAAACTCAGAGCCCGGTCACCGTCTCCCGGACCAGGAAGTCGACCACGGCCTGGAGTGCTTCGCGCTCGTCGGCACCGTCGGCGAGCGCCGCGTGATACACCGCCACTTGCCGGTCTGCGCTCGTCCCGCGTACGAGGATCTCCCTGGCGGACTGCACCTCCGTCCAGCAGCCCAGCTCTTCCGCGTCGTGCCGTACCAACTCGATGATCTCGTCGAGCAGGTCGGCGAACGGCACCAGTTCCCCTCGTCCGAAGTCCATGAGCGACTCGTTGATGCCGTACCTCTGGGCCCGCCACATGTTCTCGGAGATCAGCATGTTGGCATACGTCCGCCACCGCTGGTTCTGGGTTCGCCGGCGGTAGAGCAGATGGAGCAGCGACACGGACAGCGCCGCGATGGCGATCGCGTCGTCCAGCCGGGTACAGAGGTCCATCGCCCGAATCTCGAGGGTCGGATAGCGCTCGCTGGGCCGAAGATCCCACCACAGCTTGGTCGCATCTTCGATGATGCCGGCGTCTACGAGGACCCCCACATGGCGGCGGTATTCGCCCCAGCTCGAGAAGTGCTCCGGCAGGCCTGTCCGGGGTAGCGCCTTGAACACGGCCGGCCGGTAGCTGCGCAGGCCGGTGTGGTTCCCATGCCAGAACGGCGACGAGGTGCTCAGCGCCAGCAGGTGAGGCAGGAAGTAGGTGAACTGTCCCATCAGATCGATGCGCAGGTCGTCGTCGTCGATCCCGACGTGGATGTGCATCCCGGAGATGACGAAACGTCGGATGACGGCTTCGAGCTCCCTCGCGATCAGTTGGTAGCGTTCCTTGTCGGTGATGAGCGTGTCGCCCCAGTGGGTGAACGGATGGGTCGACGCGGCGATCGGCGCCATGCCATGGGCCTTCGCGACGGTGGCGACGACACTTCGCAGCCGAGCCAGATCTTCGCGGGCTTCGGCCACCGTCGACGCCACCCGAGTGCCGATCTCAATCTGGGACCTGAGGAACTCGGGCCCCACCTGGCCCTCGAGCAAGGCCTGGCACTCGGCCATCATCTCCTCAGGCGGGTCTGGGACGAGCGCTCTCGTCTCGAGATCGACGAGCATGTACTCCTCTTCGATCCCGACGGTGAAACTGGGATGTGGTATCGCCATCGTGACCTCCGGCGGTCACGCTAGCGCCTCACCCCTCCAGAAACGGGGAGAAGTCGTGGCAGTCGAGGAGCTCTTCAGGCAGATCGGGGTAGGACGACTGCAAGGCACGGCGGATTTCGTCGGCACTCGACGCCGAACCCTCCCAACCGATCGCCCACTCGTCACCCGGCTTGTTGACAAACAGGACGACACCAAGGTCGTTGCTGAACTGCACCGTCATCAGGTCCCAGGCCCGTTGCCGGGTGATCTGGAGCAGCTCGGCGTCGAACTGCTGGTTCTTCACCTCCGGATGTTCCGTCTGCAGGAACTCATACATGCCGGCCATCATGCGGAGGGCGTCGGGGGAACTGGGGATGATGTAGGCAACATTGTCGCACGCGCCGCCGGTCGCCGTCGTGGCCGTCACCGGCGCAGTCCCGCCGGAGCATGCGGACAGCACCAGCGCGACGAGCAGGAGAAGCGTCATCGTTCGCATGACGCCAATGTTGGCATCACTGCGGGGCTTTACCAATCTCGACACGGCGTACACTCGTCCCGACGGAGGAGGTTCGGTGTCTGTGTTGCTCGGTGCCCTGGCGGTGTTCGCCTTGCGGTTGGTCGACGTGTCGATCGGTGCCATCCGCATCGTCATGCTGGTTCGTCAGGAACGGTGGATTGCGGGGCTGCTCGGCTTCTTCGAATCGCTCACCTGGGTCGTGGCTGCCGGTCTGGTCTTCTCCAATCTGGACGACCCTGTCCGGATGGTGGCGTTCGCCCTCGGGTTCGGAACCGGGACCGTGCTCGGTTCGACCATTGAGCGGCGCCTCGCCGTCGGAAAGGCGGTGATGCGCATCATCACGCCCTATGACTCACCCGAGGTGGCTCCGGCACTGCGAGACGCCGGCTTCGGCGTGACCGTCGTCAACGCCGAAGGCCTCAACGGCGAAGTCAGGCTCGCATTCACGGTTGTACCTCGCAGACGGGTGCCGGAGGTGTTGGAGATCGTCCGCCGGATCAATCCGGAGGCGTTCGTCACGCTCGAAGACATCTTCACCCCGGAGGTGCGAGCCCGCCGGTCGTCACGGGTCCGCAAGTAGAGGCGGTTCCTAGAAGAACAGCATCCGGCCTGCGGCGGCGACCGCGGCGACGGCCAGCACCCACCTGATCCAGCCGGCGCCCTTGGCGATCGCCAGACGGGAGGCGATCAAGGCTCCGGCCATGTTGCCGACCCCCAGGATGAGCCCGGCCGCGAGGTCCACCTGGCCGGCTCGGAAAAACAGGTAGAGCGCCAACGGCGTGTAGGCCAGGATCAACACCACTTTCGCTGCGTTGCCCCTCACCAGACCGAGGCCTCCGCCGAGTACGAGACCCGCCAGCATGAGGAAGCCAACTCCTGCCTGCACGAAACCGCCGTAGAGCCCGATACCGAAGAACGCGAGGCTTCGCCACGGTTCACGCAGCTTCGACTCTCCCTCCCGCATCCACCGGCTTGGCCGGACCAACACCGAGAGCGCAACCAGCACGATCACCACAGCGAAC
Source organism: Acidimicrobiia bacterium (assembly GCA_024763085.1). GTDB lineage: Bacteria > Actinomycetota > Acidimicrobiia > Spongiisociales > UBA4744 > JANTGE01. The sequence goes on along the minus strand of JANTGE010000005.1, from coordinate 12,938 downwards.
ACTTTCTTCATGGCTGCGGCAGAGAGCAGGGTCGCCACCCAGGCACCGACCCCGGCACCCGCAAGCGTCGGGGCGAGCAGCGGCAGCACGAAACGCCAGGGCACCTTCTTGCCTTGATGGAACGACGAGACTCCGACGATGTTCTGCAGCAGGATCGCCACCCGGTTCGTGCCGTTGGCGACGCTGGCCCCCACCAGCTCGACGAGCACCGGCAGGGAGATCACCGACCCGCCGCCGGCGACCGTGTTGACGAACCCGGCGGCCATCCCGGCTGCCAACAGCGCAACGATGGTGACCCACGACATGGCGAGGATGGTAACCAGGCGTGACCGAGCAGCGAGCGGGGACTCCTTTGGGTCTTGAGTTCTGGGCTCAGAGTTTTGAGTTTTGAGTCTTGAGTTTTGGGTTTTGAGTCTTGAGTTTTGGGTCCTCGGTTCCCAGCCGCTCCGCGCTCTTGCCCGAGACCCGACACCCGTGACCCGAGACCCAAGACTCGAGAACGATCTATCGTGGCCCCCATGCGCCGTACGCTCTCGATCGTCACTGCCATTGCTCTCGTCGCCGCCGCATGCACCGTCCCCGCAGCCGGCCCCGAGCCGTCACCGCCCACAACGAACCCTCCCGGAGAACTGGACCTCTATGACGTCTCCCCGCTCGTCGACCATGCCCGGGCCGGCGTCGTCGCCGTGCTCCAGGAACAGGTCATCACCGACATGGTGGGCAACCCGCAGGAGGTCCCGGCGGGCGCCGGCACCGGGGTGGTCATCGACGCTGCAGGCCACATCCTCACCAACTTCCATGTGGTCGAAGGCGCCACCACGATCATCGTGACGGGTAGCGACGGGGTAGACCGCACGGCGCAGGTGGTGGCCCGGGCCCCGAACCGGGACCTGGCCCTGCTCCTCGTCGACGACGTTTCGGGGCTCGAGCCCCTCCCCCTGGGCAGCTCTGAAGCGCTCTCGGTCGGCGACCCGGTGATAGCCATCGGCAACGCTCTTGCCCTCGACGCCGCGGAGCCGACCGTATCGGCCGGCATCGTCTCCGCCCTGCATCGAACCGTCAGAACCCCCTCAGGGGTGATCTACGACGCCGTGCAGACCGACGCGGCGATCAATCCGGGCAACTCGGGCGGCCCGCTCCTCAACGCGGCCGGTGAAGTCGTCGGCATCAATACGGCCCTGGCGGGTAACGCCCAGAACGTCGGTTTCGCCATCTCGATCGACTCGGCCAAACAGGTGCTGGACAGGTTCGCCGCCGGGGTCGGTGAACCGTTCCTCGGGGTGGAACTGGGAGACAACAACCGGATCATCGCTGACCAGCTGCAGCTGTCGGTGGATTCGGGCGCCATCGTCGGCAGGGTGGTTCCTGGAAGCCCTGCCGACGCTGCCGGCCTGCAACCCCACGATGTCATCGTCGGCTTCGACGGGTCGGCGATCGGCGACTCCGCCGACCTGATCGCCGCTGTCGGCCGCACCAGCCCCGGTGACAGGGCGACGGTCGACGTGGTCCGCGGCGACGAAACCCTCCAGGTCGAGGTCGTGATCGGCACCTGGCCCGAGGGTTAGGTCAGGCCTCCCCTTCTCGAGGGCGAAGACGCCGGAGCAGCCGCTCACGCATCACCTCGTCCCCGAAACAGGTGATCCGATCGCCTGCCTGCACGACCGTGTCGCCGGAGGCCACCAGAGCCTCGTCGCCTCGCAGCAGTGACACGGCGAGGCAACCTTCCGGCCACGGGATCTCTCTGATCTGTCGGCCGACGGCCAGCGACCCTTCCTGCACGGTGAAGTCGAAGAAGTGTGGCCCGACCTTGGTCCGCAGGCGGTGATGCTCCCGCTCCGCCGCCTGACGCACCTGGGCTCCCCGCGCTTGGTGATACGCGCCCACGGCATCCTCCCGTCTGAACATGCCCACTACTCGGGTCGGATCGTCCGTGGCGACGACGGGGATCCGTCCGACGCCAAGCGCCGCCATCCGCTCCATTGCTTCAGACGCAGGCGTGTCGGGGGTGACCGTCACCGGATTCGGCGTCATCGCGTCCCCGGCGGTCACCTGGTCCGACGGGCCCCCGGCGCGCAGAATGTCGGACACCGTGCACACCCCGACGAGTTTCCCTTCGAGGTCGACGACCGGCACCCCGTGGAGGCGGTGACGGTCCAGAATCCCCTGAAGCTGCGCCAGCGTCGTGTCGACGGGAACCGCCATTGCCTCGGTCGTCATCGCGTCCGCGACGCGTACCGTGTCCAGCAGGTCGATCTCGCCGCCGCGGGTGAGACGGATCCCCATCCTCGTGAGGGGTTTCGTGTAGGCACTCTCCGGATAGAGCCGCGGAGCCAGGAGGACGGCGATCGAAGTCGCCACCATCAGCGGCAGCACGAGGCCGTAGTCGCCGGTGATCTCGAACACGATGAGGATGGAGGTGAGCGGAGCCCGGGCAACGGCAGCAAACACGGCGGCCATTCCGACAAGTCCGAACGCAGCGGGCTCGAGAACGGAGAACCCCCAAACCGGGGCCAGCACCTGGGCAAAGCCGGTCCCGACCAGGGCGCCGATGAACAGCGACGGCATGAAGATACCGCCCGATCCTCTGGCCCCAAACGTTGCTGCGGTGGCAATCGGCTTGATGAGCGCCAAAACCACCAGGAGCCACCATGCCTCCGAGACCCTGCCGTTCAGCACTTCGTTGATGAAGCGCTGACCGGTGCCGGCGACTTGAGGGAAGACCGCCACCGGGATAGCGACGGCAAGGGACACAACCAGCGGTCGACGCCAACTCCGCAGCTTCGCCGGCTGCTCTTCGAAGAAGTCGAGCGACCACAGGAAAACGAGCGCGAAGCCGACCGCCAGCAGCCCGAGCGCCGCATAGGCGAGCAGTTCCGCAGGGTGGTGCATGCGGTGCGTGCTCCCGAGCTGAAATGTCAGCCCTTCCCCGATGAGCGTATGCGACACCACGGCACCCGAGACGGTGGCGATGACGACCGTATGCAGATGCCGAACGGCGAAGCTGCCGAGGATCACCTCCATGGCGAAGAACATCCCCGCGATCGGTGCGTTGAAGGTCGCCGCTATGCCGGCCCCGGCGCCCGCGGCGACGAGACTGATGATCGCTCCTTCGTGCATCTTCAGCCAGCGTCCGGCGAGTGAGCCGATGGCGGCGCCGATCTGGGCGATCGGTCCTTCCCGACCGGCCGAGCCTCCCGCACCGATGGTGATCGCGGTGGCGACCAGTTTGAGTGGTGCGACCACCCACCTGATGGCCCCTCCGGCGACCGTGATCGCGGCCAGCACTTGAGGGACGCCATGTCCGGCCGCTTCTGGGGCAAAGAGTTGCGTCAGGAGCCACGACGTGAACAGGGCGGCCGGAATCAGCACGAGCGCCCAGGGGAACCCGTTGTCGAGCCGAACAACCTGTGCTTCGATGTATTCGATCGACTTGATGAGCAGCACCGCGCCGAGCCCGGCAGCGGCACCCACCGCCGCCGAGACGGTCATCATGCCGGTGACGTTGCCCGGCCGGATCAGCGGAGTCGTGCGCGATGCCACGAAGATCGAGACTAGGCCTCGTACCGCTCCACGTGGTGTTTTCGGTAGCCTTCTGCCCATGGAACACCCGTACGTGCGGCTGGCGAGGGACGCCATCCGTCACTACCTCACCACCGGCCGCCTCCTCGACGTATCCGGTCTGCCGGGAGACCGCCCCGCACAAGGCGTCTTCGTGTCACTCCATGAACCGGCACCGCCCGGCGCCGAAGAAGGTCCTCTCAGAGGATGCATCGGGAGTGTCGGCGGTACCCAACCGACCCTGTTCGGTGAAATCGCTCGCCAAGCCGTCAACGCGGCCGTCTCCGACCCCCGGTTCCGTCCGTTGACGCTCGACGAGGTCGACGACCTCGACGTCACCGTATATCTGCTCGGCGAACCTGAGCCGATTCGCAGCCTGGACGAGCTCGATCCGAAACGGTACGGGGTCATTGTCGAGGCCACGGACGGCAGACGAGGCCTGCTGCTCCCCGACTTGCCCGGCGTGGACGACCCGAAGCTGCAGGTGGCCATCGCGTCTCAAAAGGCAGGCATCACACCGGGTGAACCCGTTCGCCTCTACCGGTTCGACGCCGAGATCGTCAAATGAGGGAACCGACGAGCGGCAGCCCGACGTCCAAAGATCGAAGAAGGAGGTTCCTCATGCGTCGAGCCTTGGCCATGGCTGCGGCGATCGCCCTGGTGGCGACAGCATGCAGTGTCCCCACTGCGCAGGTGCAGCGCCCTGTGGTCAATGTGCAACCTGCCGGAGCGCAAACCCAGATGGGGATCACCGTCACGGGAACAGGAGAGGTTTCCGGCACCCCGGACACGCTGGTGCTTACCCTCGGCATCTCGTTGTCCCGGCAGTCGGTTGGCGAGGCCACGAGGGACGCCGCCGAGCTGGCAACGGCCGTCATCGATGCCCTGACGTCCAACGGCGTCGGTAGGGACGACATCAGCACCGCCAACTACTCGATCAACCCCGAGTATGACTATCGGAACGACCAGCCACAGATCGTCGGCTACCGGGTCAGCAACACACTGCGGGTCAAGATCCGCGACGTCGACCGGGCCGGCCGCATCATCGACGACGCCGTGGCCGCCGGCGGTGACAGCACCATCGTCAACGGAGTCAGTTTCAACATCGAGGAGGACTCGGCTCTCTTGAAAGCGGCACGAGAGCAGGCGTGGAACGACGCCAAGGCCAAAGCCCAGCAGCTCGCGGATCTCGCGGGCCTCCCCCTCGGTCCGGCCATGTCGATCTCGGAGACCTTCGGCGGTGGACCGGTGCCGTATCCTGTCTACAAGGGCATCGCCGAGGACACGGTGACGCCTATCGAACCGGGCACCCAAACGGTGACCGTCACCCTCACCGTCGTCTTTTCGCTGGGGTGAGATCAGAAGACGACGGCATGGCGCCGAAGGAGCCTCTGGAACACAGCCCACGAATAGGTGACCGCAAGGCCGGTCACCCCGATCGACAAAGCCGTCTTCGCGACGAGAAACGTCCCGATCGGCTGCGTCGAGAGCAGCCAGAGGCTCCCTGCCGCGGTGCCAAGCAGCACAACGCCCCACAGCATCGAAATCTGATGAAAGAAACGGCGGACCTTCGGGTCGGTCGATATCTCATCCGGAAGTACAACGAAGTCGTCCGCGAGCCGCTGCGCAAGCGGCCTGCCCATCGCAAGCGAAACCAGAAACGCGACACCCATGGCGACGGTAACGAGGGTCGGTTGGAGGAAGTACACGAAGACGCTGTTGGTGACGAATGCAATAGCGGTGCGGACGGTGATTCCCGCGACGCCGAGCAACAGGACGCCGGTGACAGGCCTGCCGGTCAACAATCTGCGGCCAAGCGCTGCATACGACCAGATCAGCGCCGCGGCCAGACCGCCGGCGACGCCGGCGAGTTGCAGGAACCCATAGAAGAGGGCCAGCGGAACGAGCGTTGCCTCGACCAGGCGGGGGAAACCCTGGCGCGCCATACTCCAGGGGGACGGCAGAATGAAAGAGTCGGACATGAAGCTTCGGCAGCATAGAGGACGCTGCCGCGCTTGACAACGACGCCGCGAGGCGCGAGAACGGACTTCCATGATCAGGTTCACCGGTACGATCGAGCTCCCAGACGACCCCGGATCGTCATTGTCGGCCGTCATGCGCGTCGACGGCGACACCCTGACCGTCGCCGGGAGAACCGAGACTCTGGGCTCATGGTCGAAGGATGCGGTGACCATCTACCGGCTGGGCCACGGCCGGTTCGAACTCGTCATCGGCGACGATCGGGTGCATTTCCTCCCCGACAACCCGGCGGCATTCGCGGCGTTCCCGCTCGTGCAAGAGCCTCCACCACTCACCAAGAAGGAACGGAAACGTCTCGCCAGGGAGGAGAAGCGGCGCCGCAAGATGGAGAAGGCCCAGCGTCGGCTCGAAGCGGAACCGACGGGCACGGCAACGCCTTCGGATCAACGAGCCGCGCCGCCGACACCCGCACCGATGCTCGACCAACCGTCGGCTACGTCCGAGCCGCTCCTCGACCAGCCTTCCCCTGGACCCCTGCTCGACCAACCGCCGGCGGCACCGGCGGAACCCGCACCGACCCGCGAACTGCCGCAGCCGGCACCCGAGGCGAGGCCGCAACCTTCGCCCCCGATCGTCGAGCAGCCTCCGGCACCACCTGCGCCAGAGGAACCGACGGAACTCGAACCACCTCACCCGCCGTCAGAGCTGCCCGCCGACCCCTGGACCACAACCGCACCAGAGGCCCCGCAGCCGGCACCTCCTCAGCCTCCTCGATTCCGTCGACGAAAGATCGTACATCCCGAACCTTCGGCCCGGGAGGAAGCCGCCACAGCCGAACCAGAGCCTGCGCCGGAACCCGAGCCGGAGCCGACCTTGCCTCACGGCCCGAGCCGCATGGCGGTGGTCCGCTCCAAGCTCGGTTGGCAATGGGCACGCCTCCTCGACGGTCTCCGTCAGACCGGCATCTGGCCGCTCGACCACCTGCCTGCCTTGAACGGAAGGTACATCCCGCCCGGCCATCAGCACACGTGGCGAGTCGTCACGTCAGGAGTCGGGATCGTTCGCCGCGTGTGCGATGAGTGCGGCCTTGTCCGTCTCGGCAGCGGCGAAGACGAAGACGAGGCGAACTCCTAAGACGGCTGCAGCCGACGCCGCACGTGATCGCCCAGACGGCGCTCACGTTGCCGTCGAGCGCCGGCGACGACCCTCCGGAAACCCGGCCTCCGCAGCTACTCGGCTGTCTCCCGGCGAGCGACGAACTCTGCGGCGATTGCCAGCGCCCGCTTCGCCGCAGGTTGCTCCGGCACCACCACCGGCCATACGTGCATCATGTCGTCTTCGATGTGCAGCGTCACCTCGACCCCGGCAGCCGCGGCTTTCTCGGCCACCCTCACCGAGTCGTCGAGGATCATCTCCTTCCCACCGGCGAACAGCAGCAGACGGGGAAGCCCTGCGAAGTCCCCATAGAGGGGAGACGCCCACGGATGATGCGGGTCGGTGTCGCCGAGATACAGCAGGTTCGGCGGTATCCGATCGAGGCTCGGGGCGATCGACAGGTAGTCCGTCTTGGCGTTCATGCGGATCGACTCGGCGGTGTGGGCGAGGTCGGTGTAGGGCGAGAACACGAAAGCGCCGGCCGGCATCGGTTTGCTCTCGTCTCGTAGGCGGAGCAAGAGCGCCAGGGCGAGCCCTCCCCCGGCCGAGTCCCCGGAGAGGAACAGACGGGCCGGATCGGTCCCGGCGGCCAGCAGATCCAAGTAGGCGGCGTAGGCGTCGTCGAGGGCTGCAGGGAACCGGTGCTCTGGGGCGAGTCGATAGTCGAGGGAGAACAACGTGGTGTGGGTCTCCCACGCCAGCGTCGACGTGAAGTACCGGTGCGTGCCCGGACTGCCGCCGAAGTAGCCACCACCGTGAAAGTACAGGACGGTGGCGACATCGTCGAGGTCGGTCCCTTTGCGGACCAGCCACTCGCCGGGACGATCTCCCAGAACGGCCGGAATACGTTCCATGATCCCCTTGAGTCGGCGGGGAAGCGGCGGGTCGATGAAAATCTCGGCGCTCTTGCGGGCCTTGCGATCCATCGACCCGGCCTGGAAGAGGGCCCGCAACGCCACCACCCGCAGCTCGACGCTCCACGGCCAGGTCGACACCAACGGTCCGCACAGGAGTCGATGCACGATCTGGGTTGCCACGGCGCGAACGACCGCAACGATGACCTTGAAAAGGAACCCAGGACGCTGCATGTGCCTACGTTACCCGGCCAGAATGGGGGCATGATCCCTCAGGCCGGCGACTGCGAGACGATCCACGCCGGGCTGCTCGCCCAGCCCGTCGATGCCCTCTCGGCCCTCGGCTTCGTCGGCGCCGGTGTGTGGGTGGCCGCCCGTGCCACCGACCGGGACCGCCGCTGGTACGGAGTGCTGCTGGCATCCGTCGGCGCGTCCAGCCTGCTGTTCCACGCGTCGGCACAGCCGTGGACCGCACCGATCGAGTCGGCGACGGTCGTGGCGCTCGCGACGTGGCTCGGGGCCTCGACCGGTGCGCGGCTTGGTCGTACCGGGCGCCTGGGGTGGATAGCCGGGGCCGCTACCGCTACGGCACTCATGGTTGCGTTCCCGGCTTCCCGGCATGTCGTCACCGGCCTCGCCATCGGCTTCGCCGCCGTGCAGCTGTTCCGCAGCCCTCACCGCCGACGAGCGCTCCCCGGCCTGGGGCTGCTCGCCGCCGGCCTGCTCGTCTATGCGTCCAGCAGCACCGGCGGCCCGTTGTGCTTTCCGGATTCGCCACTCCAGGGGCATGCGGTTTGGCATCTGCTTGCCGCCGCCGGTCTGACGTCGCTCGGATCGATGGTCGGAGCCGGTGCGACTAGCGGCGCCACAAGTCCCGGTTGAACAGCATGAGGATCGGCAGGATTTCCAACCGTCCGACGATCATCAGTGACGACAGCAGCCACTTGCCGGCCGCCGGCACTGCAAGGTAGTGGCGACTGGGCCCCACCATGCCGAGGCCCGGCCCGACGTTGCCGAGGGACGATGCCACCGCCGATGCCGACGAGATGACGTCGAGGGGGGATCCACTGAGGGTAGAGACGACCGCAAGCAGGAACGTGCCGGTCATGAAGGCGAACATGTAGAGCAGGAAGAAGGTCTGGACGGCTTCGACGATCGCGTCGGGGACGACGCCTCGCTTTCCGATGCGGGTCGGGAATACCCCTCGCGGGTAGATGAGCCGCCGTACGTCGGCGCGTGAAGCTTCGAACAGCACCTCGAGGCGGTACGTCTTGACCGAACCGGCGGTCGACCCGGCCATGCCACCGACGAACATCAGTCCGACGATCATGATCTGCAAGGCCGGACCCCACCCTCCGAAGTCGACGGTGGCGTACCCGGTGGTGGTGATGATGGAGACCGCGGTGAAGATGGCGCCCCGAATGGTGTCATGGATGTGACCTCCCCACTCGCCGAGGATCACCATGATCGATGCGGCGGCGATGATGGCCAGGTACAGGCGGAACTCGGCGCTTCTGGCGTACTCGGAGGGTCGGCGCAGCGCCCGGAAGTGCAGCGCGAAGGATGCTCCGGCGATCACCATGAACAAGATGACCACCCACTGGGAGTAGGCCGAGAAGGCGCCGAGCGATCCGGCGTCGGTGCTGAACCCTCCGGTGGACATGGTGGTGAACGCATGGTTGACCGCCTCGAAGAGCGTCATGTCGCCGGCCCATAGCAGCAACACCTCGGCCAGCGTGAACGCAACGTAGACCAACCACAGCCGCTTGGCCGTTTCGCGGAATCGTGGGGTCAGCCGATCAGGGGCAGGACCTGGGCTCTCCGCTCTCGCGAGCTGCACAGCTCCCATGCCGAGCAACGGAAGGATGGCGATGGAAAGCACGATGATCCCCATGCCGCCGATCCACTGGGTGAGCGACCTCCACAGCAGGATGCCTCTGGGAAGTAGGCCCGGATCGGGAATGATCGAGGCACCGGTGGTGGTGAAGCCGGCACTCGCCTCGAACACGGCGTCGGTGACGTTCCCGATGGTTCCCGTGAACAGGTAGGGAAGCGCACCGAACAGACAGATGGCAATCCAGGCGAGGCCGACGGCGGCGAAGCCCTCTTTGGTGTTCAACTCGCCCGGCCGGTCGAACAGCCTCCACACCGCCAATCCGACCAGTGCGGTGGTGACTGCGGCTCCTCCGATGCCGAGCGCCACCTGCCACTCACGGTGGAGCAGAGCGGCCACGACGGCCGCGACCATCGACAGGCCCACGGCTGCGACGACGGCTCCGACGACGTGGAGCAGATGCCGAAGCCGCATCAGCCGGACAGTTCTTCCGCCAGCCGGATTCCCTCGGGCAGCGCGGCGACGATCAACCGGTCTCCCTCCTCGATACGGGTGGCTCCCCTGGGGACAAACGACTCACCGTCACGTTCCACCCCGCCGATCACGACCGACTTCGGAAGGCTCATCTCGGCAAGCGTGCGGCCAAGCGCCGGCGATTCCGGACCGACCGCCAGTTCGAGGACTTCGGCATCCGATCCCGGGATGGTCACCGCGGAGTAGACGACACCACGTCGCACAAATCGGAGGATCTCATTGGCGGCAGACAGCCTGGGACTGATCATGGCGTCGATGCCCGATCCGCCGAGGACCCCGACCAGATCGATGTTCGTGAAGCGCGCGATGACTTCCCCTGCGCCGAGGGCACGGGCGACGAGGCAACCAAGGACGTTCCGGTCGTCCCAGCCGGTGAGCGCCAGCACGGCGTCACGGTCGTCGATGCCTATCTCCTCCAAGACTCGCGGGTCTGCGGGATCGGCGCAGACAACAACCGTGTCGGGAAGGGACTCGGCGAGCAGGACGCATCGATCCTGGTCCTCGTCGACGAGGGTGGTCCGGTGGCCGTGGCGGGCGAGCAGCGCTGCGGTGACCTGCGCCAGCCTGGTTGCGCCAAGGATGACGACCTTGTCGGCGGGACGGTCGCTGAGCCCGAGGAGCCGGAACGGCTCCCGGGTGCTTTCGGCCGTGGCCATGAGGATCACATGATCACCGGGCTGCAGGGTCGAGTCTCCTCTCGCTATCGAGGTCTCTCCGCCGCGCACGATGGCGAGGACCAACCAGTTCCACCCTTCGACACCCTGTCGCAGCTCGGCCAGTGTCACACCGACGATCGGCGAGTCGGCGTCGACGTAGGCGCCGACGAGAACAAGCTGCCCGTCGGCGAATTCGACCAGTTCGGCGACGTGGCCGGTCCCGACCAGCCGCAGGAGATCGCGGGCGGCGGCCTCATCTGGGTCGATGACGAGATCGACACCGAGGGCTTCCACCTCGGGCTTCAGTCCGGGGTCTTCGACCCGGGCCACCGTATGTGGGATCCCCAGTTTCGTCGCCGAGTTACAGGCCAGCACGTTGACGGCGTCTGACGAGCTGACCGCTACGAGAAGATCGGTGGCGCCGGAACCGGCCTGTTCGATCGTGGCGGCGGATGCGCCGTTGCCGGTAATGACGAGACAGTCGAGGGCCGCCTGCACCTGGGCCGCTCGGGCCGGGTCGGACTCGATGACGACGACGTCCTGACCCTCCAGCGAGAACCGTTCGGCGAGATAGGAGCCGACGGCGCCGGCACCGACGATGACGATCTGCATCGAGTCACTCTATACGGTTCGCGCCGGCCTCAGCGGCTTGCGGCGATCCGTAGCTCGACGTCGCGATGCTCATACCCGGGGGCGTCGGGGCCGTCGTAGTCATCCCGGTACCAACGGGCGGTCGCCGCGACCCACTCGTCGAACGGCGACGACCGGTAACCGAGTTCGGTGACGGCACTGGACACATTGGGAATGAAGTTGGACATCCGATCGTACGGCCCGACCACCCCGGCGTTCTTCAACTCGTTCCTGGTTACCTCCACCAGTTCGACGTCGGCGCCAAGCCCTGCTGCAGCGGCGGTCAGGAAGTCGGAGAGGCGGACGATCTCCTGTTGGGCGATGTTGTAGGTGCGGCCGGCGGCCACCGGGGCGTCTAGAGCGAGGAGGTACCCCGCGGCGAGATCTTCCGAGTAGACGATCCGGAAGCTTCGCTCACCGCAGCAGGGAACCAGGATCGGGCCGCCGTCGAGGAGTCGCTGGAAGTAGTACCAGCCGCGCAACGTGGGATCGTGCGGGCCGAGCACGATCGGAGGCCGAATGATCGTCCACGGCAAGTGGCATCGTTCGACCACTGCCTGCTCCGCGGTGAGCTTGCCAACCGTGTAGGACCATCGGGGCGAATCGGCCTCGTCCTTCGGTGGCCGAAACGAGAGGTCGACGTCGTCTTCCCGATATGGCGGATACCCGGCGACGGTCGAGTAGACCGCCGAGCTCGATGTCAGGATGTAGCGCCCGGCCGACAGCACATCCAGAAGGATGGAGACGTCCCGGCCCGTGTAGGCGATGTTGTCGATGGCCGCGTCGAATGTCCGCCCTCGGATCTGCTCGAGGGACGCGGCGTCGAACCGATCGCCGGTGACATGGTCGGCCCGGTCCCACCACTCCGGCCGGACCGCTCCCCGGGAGAAGACCGTGACCTGATCGCCACGGTCGAGAAGCCGGCGAACGATGGCGCTGCCAAAGAACGACGTGCCTCCGAGAACCAGGATGTTCATATGAGCACCCTACAACGGCTCGAGGCGTTCATCAGGGTCGAGGTGCCGGTTCACTTCGGCCACGGCATCACGCAGCGTTCGGAGACGATCGACATCACCGTGGACGCGAGCTCGCCGGATTTCCCGGCGGAGGGCCCACGCTGCCTCTTGGGCCCGGGACCGCTGAACGAACGACCGCACCCACCAGAGCGGGTCGTAGTCACCGTCGAGGTCGGGAATCGGCTTGCCTGCTCCTTCGAGGTCATCGAACTCGCCTCGTTCTATGGCCTCTTCGATCTGCCGTTCGGCGAAGTACACACCCTCACCATATCGGACCGGCGCCGGGCCGCGCCGTCTGCCCTCCACCGGTCTCCTGGGCCGGCTCGTCGATGCAGGACGGCGACGTCTCGCATAGGATGCCGGCTATGCCGTCGGTATCCGTCGCAGGCATCGACCTGCACTACGAAGAGCTGGGATCGGGAGAACCGGTGGTGTTCCTGCACGGCCTCGGCTCGACTGGCGCCGGATGGCCCTACCAGCGGGATCCGTTCTCCGAGCGATACCGTGTCATCTTTGTCGATCTGCGAGGCCACGGCCGATCCGGCAGACCTCCGGGCCCCTACACCATCCCGATGTTCGCCGAAGATGTGATCGGGCTGCTCGATGCCCTGCACATCGAATCCGCCCACTTCGTCGGTCTCTCACTCGGCGGGATGGTCGGGTTCCAGATCGCTGTCGATCATCCTGATCGCGTCCGAAGCCTGACGGTCGTCAACGCCGG
>JANTGE010000004.1 GCA_024763085.1 Acidimicrobiia bacterium | reverse complement strand
ATCGGCCGCGGGTCGGGGGCGCGGTCCTCTCCGGTCGCCAGCCGATGGGCGTCCCAGCCTTGCTTGCCGAACCGGGTGAGCATCGCCTGGCGAGGCAGCCGAGCCAACGCTCCGAGCGTGTCGACACCGAGCCAACGGAACGTTGCCGCCAGGTCGTCCATCCCCAGGGTTTCCACGTCGAGGCCGGCGAGAAAGGCCAGGTCGTCGTCGACGATCCTGCCGGGGGCCGGCATCGCACACCAGCGGGCGGCGAACGGCCCTCCGGCGAGACCATACCAACCGCCGGCAGCGGCCTGTTCACCGGCAGCGACGATCGCAGCGAGCACCGCCGCTTCGCCGCCGTAGTAGCGAACCGCACCTCCGATCGGAACGAACGCCAGGCCGGGTTCAGCCACCTCGACCCGGGGCACCACCGACTCCATGGCGACGACTACCGGTTCGAACGCCCGCGCCTCCGCGGCGGTGTCGCGCTCCATGGTCATCGCGTTCGGACAACGCACCTCTGCGTCCCCGCGACGCATCCCCACCGTCACCCCGGCCTCTGCCGCCTGCCTATCTACGGCGACCACGATCCCCTCGTCGGCGACCAGGCAGGGCCGGTCGGTGGGTGCGTCGGGGCGGCGCAGCGGCCAGTCGGGGTAGCGCACACATACGGTCCGTCCCAATCTTTCCTCCCGAACGGACCCCTCACAATACTCGAACATATGTTCGGTTGACAAAAAGGTGCGATTGACATATGGTTGCCTCATGATCACCGACCTCTCCCCCACCGAGGCCGCTGAGCGGCTCCTCTCTGAAGCCGACGAGGGCTGGGCCCGCCGGTTCGTCGACGCCTTCGACCGGCGGCTTCGCACCGAGCCGCTGGACCGCTTCATCGAACTGTGGGGACTGTCCCAGTCGGCCGCCGCGCGGGTCTTTGGCGTCTCGCGCCAGGCGGTGTCGAAGTGGCTCGCCTCAGGCCCCCCGATGGCTCGTGCCGCCGCCATTGCCGACCTTGCCGCGGCAACCGACATCCTCGATCGGTACGTGAAACGGGAGCGGATCCCGGCCGTGGTCCGTCGTCAGGCGCCGATGCTCGGCGGAAAGTCACTGCTCGACCTGGTCGAGGAAGGCCGGACCCGCGAGGTCGTCGACGCCGTCCGGGCCATGTTCGATCTGCGCCGTATTCAGCCGTGATCACCGAACGCCTGCGGGACGGACAGGCGTGGTTTCGGGTCGCCGACGTGGCGTGGAAGGACCCCCTCGACCCGACCTATGCCGCCGTCCATGGCGGCCGCTGGAACCCGCCCCGGTCGTTTCCGGTGCTGTATCTCAACGAGGACGTCGCGACGGCTCGTGCCCAGATCCGCTTCATGCTCGAGGGCTCACCGGTCGATCCCGAAGACCTCGATCCGCCGTTCGTACTCGTCACGGCAACGCTCCCCCGGTCCCAGGTCGTCGCCAACGCCACCACCAGTGAGGGTCTCGAAGAGCTTGGACTGCCGGCGACCTACCCGGTGGACGAAACCGGAACCCACATCCCTCGGGAGCGATGCCAACCGATCGGCGTCGCGGTCCACGACACTGGTTTGCGCGGCATCCACTGCCGATCGGCGGCCACGTTCGACGGGTCGGGACGGGAACTCGCCTGGTTCCCGGCACGGCCGTCATCGAAGGCACATCAGGTCGGCGATCCGATCCCCTTCTCCGAGTGGTGGTAGCCGACCAGGCGCATCGAGTGTCGAAACCGCACCACCGAGGCGAGCCTGCTTCACCGCCCTGGTGTGAACACTGCGATGCAGCTACGGACCTCTACCCCGCCGCCGTTACCGCCGTCTCCTGGATCACCAGCCGTCCGTCATCGTCGACCAGGAGCGTCTGCTCCGGCAGGTTCTTACCGGAGACCTCGAGCATGAGGCGACGTTGCCGTAGTCTGCCGTGGCCGTCCTCGGCACCTTCCCAGGCGACGCCGGTTCCCCGTACCCGCAGGTAGGCGACTCCTGCAGGCAGCCCGCCGGCGAACGGCCTGAGCACCAGAGCGGCTCGCCGTGACCGCACCAGTGCCGCCAACCGGCGCAGCATCTGGTCGGGAACCTTCGCCGGCACCTCGGCGTAGACGGCACCCATGCCTTCGACGAGTGCTGCCACCACCTGCGGCCATCGCAGACGATCGCGACTCCGAACGACGACCAGTCGTTCCGGCTCGATACCGGCCTCCCAGGCCGCCGGTGGATGGAACCAGCCGCGCACGTCCACATAGGCGACCGGGGCGATCCTGGCGGCAGGAGCCAGCATCGACAGACCGAGCCGGGTGAGTCCCATCCCGGCCGGCCCCTCCAGCCCGACGATCCTTCCCGGTCGGGCGGAGAACATCGCAGGTGTCGTCGTTGGTGCGTCCTCCAAGACCCTCAATCTATCGAACATATGTTCGCCTCGCAAGAGCATGAGTTCACTGCCCTACCATGCCGTTCCTATGCGTCGGACCCGCCTCCCTGTCGTCGCCGCCCTCACCGCGGTGTACCTCGTGTGGGGCTCCACCTACCTCGCACTGCGGTTCATGGTCGACGGATTCCCTCCGCTGCTCGGCAATGCGATTCGCATGACCGTCGCCGGCGGCCTCCTCTACCCGTGGCTTCGCCTCCGGGGTGCCGCTGCTCCGACACGCCGCCAGTGGGGCTACGGGTTCGCGGTCGGCACCGCGCTCTTCCTCGGAGGGGTCGGTCTCGTCACCATCGCCGAAGATGTTGGCGTCGGCTCCGGGGTGACCGCCACCGCGGTGGCCATGGTCCCGGTATGGGCCGCCCTCATCTCGGGTTTCTTCGGCCAGTGGCCCACTCGCCGCGAATGGGTCGGTCTGGCCATCGGCCTTGCAGGTGTCGTTCTGCTCTCCCGGGAAGGCGACTTCCAAGGCGCCCCGTTGGGATTGTTCCTCATCGTCATCTCGCCGATCTTCTGGGCGTTCGGGTCGGTCTGGTCGAAGTACGTCGACCTTCCCGATGGGCTCATGTCGAGCACGGTGCAGATGATCGGCGGAGGCGTCGTTCTTGCCGTCACCGGGTTCGCGTTCGGCGAGCGGCTACCGGCGTCCCCGTCGGCAGCTTCGGTCATCGCTCTCATCTACCTCATCGGCGCCGGGTCGATTGTGGCCTTCACCGCCTACGCCTACCTGCTGCGCACCGTCCCGGCACCGCTGGCCACCAGCTATGCGTATGTGAACCCGGTCGTCGCCGTCATCCTGGGCATCACCATCGGCGCGGAGCAGGTGACGGGTCAGGTGTGGCTGGCGTTGCCGATCATCCTCACCGCGGTAGCGCTCATAGCTCGCCGTCGGTGAGTCGCCGGTACCGACCGCGGAAGTAGACGAGCGGCGCGGAGTCGTCGAGCGTGATCTCGTCGACGAGGCCAATCACCAGTCGGTGGTGGCCCACGGCCTCGGATCGCTCCAGCCGGCATGCTGCCCGCGTTCCGATCGACGTCAGCACGGGGCCGTAGGAGCTCTCTTCGACGTCGAGACCGCGAAACAGACCTCCGGGGCTTGGTCTGATACCGGCAAAGCGGTCCGAAATCGACTGGTCGGACTCGTCGAGCACATGGGTGACCCAGCGTCCTCCGGCCTCGATCTCCTCCCACAGGTCGGTGGCTTCGTTGATGAGCGCGATGAGCCTCGCCGGAGGCCCTTCCGAGACCAGTACCGACGACACTGTCAGGCCGACAGCCTCGTTGCCAGAGCCGGAGGTGAACACGGTGACCGGGCTGGCAAGCCGGCCGCGAAGCCGGCGTGCCGGGTCGCGCTGCTCCGGGGGGGTCGCGAAGGGATGTTCGTCGTGGATACCGGTATCGGTCATGCCAGAGACGGTAGTGCCTTGTCGACACAAAACCCTGACCTACCTCGTGCCTGTCCCGGTGCGACGGAACGTGCGCCTCTTGCGCGATGCCCCAGTACCCAGGTGAGAGGCCTCGCAGGAGGTGCCGGCAAGGGCGACGAGGCTCAGCCTCGACCGGCGTCGGCAGCGGCCACGGTGCCCGGGACCATCGCCGCCACCGGTACGACGAGTTCGAAGACGGTCCAGGAGTCGTCTCGCCGGTACTTGACATCTCCACCCATCATGGCGGCCAGTTCGCGTGCCACCGGAAGTCCCAGCCCGAGCGTCGACGGGACCGACTCGCTTCGCCCCGCCTGGTAGTACGGCAGGAAGATCAGATCGGCATCCGGATCTGGCACCCCAGGACCGTCGTCGATCACCCTTATCCTCGCCTCGGGCCCGACTCGACGCAGCTCCACTCTGACCCGCTTCCCTCCATGGTCGATGGCATTGGCGACGATGTTTCGAACGATCTGGCGAAGACGCAAAGGATCGATGTTGGCATGCACCGGCTCGAGGTCACACGCAACCCGACCATCGGACACGAGTTCGTCGACCACCGAGCGTACTTCGGCCGCAAGGTCGGTCTCGGACGGCAGGACGGTCAGCGTGCCTGCGTCCAGTCGAGCCGCAACCAGCATGTCTTCGACGATCCGGGCCATGACGCGACTCTGGTCGAGCACCGCCGCGATCAACTCATCGCGCTCGTCGTCGGTGAAGTGATCGCCGCGTTCCACCAGTTCATTCGCGAATCCGAAGACGGCGGACAGCGGGGTTCGCAGCTCGTGGCTGATCGAAGCAATGAACCGGTCCTTCGCGTCGGAGAGACCTTCGGCGAGTTCCGCCCTCTGTTGAGCCTCCCGCATGCGTGATCTCCATACCGAACCGAGAGCGAGGATGAGCCCTGCCAGGATGAACGAGAACACCACGACCGAGATGAACGCCGGTCGCACTCCCGATTGGGCATAGTCGGGCCCTGCGTGGACGGTGAGCCCGAAGCGTCTCCCTCCAAGATCCAGCGGAACGGTCTCCTCGATGGGCGTTCCGGACGTCGTCCGCGAATAGACGAGCTCGCCCGCATCTTCGAGCTCGAGGTCGACGAGCTGGCCGAGCCCCGTCACGCTCCTTCGCACCAGGTCGTCCATGCGGATGACGAGCCCGCCAACCCCTGCCTGGCTGGCAATCAGCACCGCGTAGCTTCCGCCTGGCCGCCGGGTCAGCACAGGGCGGCCCGCAGCCGCCTTCGCCGTGTCGACCTCTGAAGGCGAGAGCTCGGCGACCGGCTGCCTACCGATGGGGAACGCAAACCCCGGTCCTGCGAACGGTTGGTACACGAGTCCATCCGCTATGGATCCGAGGTTGCCGGCTATGGACGAGTCTGCGGCCTCGGCGAGCTCTTTCATGTCGAGCCCGGCTGCCATGGCATAGGTGAACTGCTCGGCGGTCGAGGCGGCGTCGTCGAAACTGCGGGCGATGTTTCTTCGGGTCGTGTCGACGACCGCTTCGAACTGCTGGTGTTCGATCGTGCCGATGACCCAGGCAAGCAGTGCGGCGCCGGCGATACCGACGACCAAGACTCCTATCGCGGCGATCGTCCAGGGGGCCTGCCGGCCCAGCGCACGCGTCTGCATTGCATTCCTGTCGGCAGAAGTACCCAGAATCTGTAGGTCAAATGGTGTACCTGCCGCTCGGCAAAGCATCGAACGGTCGGCTGCTACCGGCTCCCGAACTCCTCCACCAGCCGATGATACGCGTCGAGCCGCGGCAGCACGTCGTCGGCATCGCGGGGTGGCACCGACAGAACGACGCGATCGATGCCGGCTGCGGCGATCTCCCCGATCACCGCCGAGTCGGGTTTCGGCCCGGTGACACTGATCTCGATCGAGTCGGGATCACGGCCTGCCCGCTCGGCCGCGGCGCGGAGCTCATCGATCCTCCCGAGGAGATCGTGGCGACCCCAGATCGGCATCCAACCGTCACAGAACTCGACGATGTCGGCCATCGTTCGCGGTCCGGCAGCCCCGCCCAGGATGATCGGCGGATGCGGCCGCTGGACCGGTTTCGGCCACTGCCAACTCGGTTCGAAACGAACGTAGTCGCCGTCGAACGACGCCACCTCTTTCGTCCACAACTCCTGCATGGCGAGGATCTTCTCTCTGAGGATTGCCCGCCGCTCCCGATAGGCCACACCGTGGTCGGCCATCTCCTCTTTGTTCCATCCGTAGCCGATCCCGAAGAGCAACCGACCATTCGAGATCACATCGAGCGACGCGACCTGTTTGGCGAGCCATATCGGGTCCCGTTGCGCCACCAGGGTGATGCCGGTACCGAGTCGCAGCGAGGTGGTGGCAACGGCGGCCGCGGCGAGGGCGACGAACTGGTCGTGCGTACGGGCGTAATACTCCGGCAGCGGAGGAGCGTCTGGGCGGCCGCCCCACGGTGTCCGCCGGCTCACCGGAATGTGGGAGTGTTCCGGAAACCACAGGGACTCGAACCCGCGGGCCTCTACTTCTTGGGCCAACTCGGCCGGCTGAATCGACCGATCGGTGGGAAACATGACGATGCCGAACTTCATGCCGGCATCTTAGGAACCATCGGCTTTCAGCGTTCGCCCATGACCACTCCATCTCCGCGGCCGGCACCTACGGTGCGCCTCCCTTGCCGACTGACGCGTGTCTCGAGCGGCGAGCGATGGCTAGTTGCCCGCTACACCGCTCGGTTCGGGAACCGGTGGCACCCAAGGGTCAGGCGACGACGACGGCTGCACCATGAATTGGCTCGTGCCGAACCGCCGCCCACATCTACCGCAGGACAACGTCCCGTCGTCCGCATACTCGAGTCGATGAACTCCCTGTTCGCACCAACTCTTCCCTCTCCGGTGCTTTGGAGTCCTACGGTGTCTGCCGATTGCCACGCTTCCTCCTTGATGCCGCGCCTCTACATCGGTATCCCGACCCCTGCGCTTGCGACCCATCGCGAACTCGCCCCGAGGCACTAGTACGGGCCGAGTCACGTTTTGCCCGGGAAGCCACCAGCACTTGTCTGTCCTGACGGCGAGCCTACGTCTCCTCCTCGACGGCCGCGCCAAGGTCGGAGACCCGCCGCGGCCGGTCGCCCTTGAGGAATCGCGACGTCGCCCTGTCGGCAAGCAACCGACCTTGTGTCTGACACGTCGGGCAATACTGGTACTCGCGTTCGACGGCCACACGTTGGACCGGCGTTCCACACACCGGACACGGTTCACCGAACTTTCCATGCACCGCCATCGCAGGATGGAAAGCAGTCACCTTCTTCGGCCAGCCACCACTTGCCTCGTGGAGCAGCCGCGCGGTCCACTCGGTCAGTACATTCTGCATTGCTCCGTACAGTCGGTGTGTCTCCTCCGGCGTCAGGTTCCTCGTGCGCTGCTGCGGCGAGAGCCCGGCCCGGTGCAGGATTTCGTCCGAGTAGGCGTTCCCGATGCCGGCGAACGCAGTCGGGTCGGTCAGTGCTCTCTTCAGCGTACGGTTCTCTGCCACCAGCACTTCGGCAAATCCATGCAGGTCGACCTCCAGGGGCTCGACCCCTCCCGGGTCGATCTCGGCCAGGTCGTTCACCACATGGACCGACGCCCGGCGCCGCGACGACGCTTCGGTCAGCAGCAGTGTCCCGCCATCGAAATCGAAGGCAGCCAACCCGACCTTCCCGGGCACGCGGACCCCGGGATCCTTCCACGACAACCGTCCAGACACCATGAGATGGATGGCGACCTGCCGGTCGTCGAAGCCAAGTACGAGCCGCTTGCCGATCCGTCGCGCCGTCGCGACTGTCTGACCGACCGGGAGCGGTGGCTCCACGGTCCGTAGCAGTGACGGTGCGACGATCCGGACACCGAGAAGGTCACATCCGACAACGTCTCTGCGCAGTGCAGCAAGGTAGACCTCGAGATCGGGAAGCTCCGGCATGGTTGGGAGGTTACCCCCCTACCCCAGCGCCTTCGGCACTGCGGTACTTTCCCCCAACGCTCGCTCCGCTCGCTGGGGGGACCAACCTCGGTCCGCTCGCTGGAGGGACCGCCGACCACGGACGTAGACTCGGATCATGGACCGGCTTGCCGTGTTCGGTCTGTTCACATGGCAGTACCTGCTCATGGTTTATGTGGCAGGCCTCGGCGTGATCCAACTCGCCGCGGTCAGGTCCGGACGTAGGCACCTTTGGGTGTTCCCGCACCGAAGACTCAGCGCCCTTCTCGGCTTGGCTCTGGTGGGCGTCGGTGTCGCCTCGTTCTTCCTCGAACCGCTATGGACCACCGGCCCGTGGGGTCCTCTGGGCGTTGGGCGGGCCACCTGGGCGACTCTGGAGACAGCCCGCAACGTGAACGATCTCAACGGTGGTCTCGCCGGCTACTGGCAGGCGCTCTACTTCTCCGTCGCATTCCTTGCCGCGGCCTTCACTGCCAGGGCTGCAGGGAGACTCCACCGATGAGCGACATCGAAGTCTTTCGATGGTTGAACGGTCTCCACGGCCCGATCTTCGATCAGGTAGTCGCCTTCCTCATCAACGACTACCTCATCCCCGTCGCAGTAGCGCTGACCCTCGGTTGGCTGTGGTTCGCAGGCCGTGACGACGAAGAGGCTGAGCGGTTTCAGACAGCGGCACTCGTCGCGTTGATCGCCATGGCCTTCGTCACCGTATTCGTCCAGGTCACCAACGCCGTCTGGCCACGACTCCGCCCGTTCGATGCTCTTGCCAATGCGCGTCTGCTCTTCTACCCACCGCGCGACCCCTCGTTTCCCGCACACCCGGTCGCCATCCTCACCGCGGTGGGACTCTCGCTGTATCGCTCCCACCGGCCCGTCGGGATCACCATCGTCACCGTCGCAACGATGTTCGGCCTGCTACGCATCATCGCCGGAGTCTGGTTCCCGTCGGACGTTCTTGGAGGCCTGCTGTACGGGGCCGTCGGCGCCCGGCTCGGATGGTTGCTGCTCCGTCATGTCCCGGGTGTCGCAACCGCGGTCAGGTCTCTGGCCGACCGCCTCGGCCTGTCATAGCAAAGGGCGGGCCCGAAGGCCCGCCCTTAGAACTGGTGGGGGTTCGCTACATCCCCTTCTCGAACTCATCCTCGAACGAGACGACTTTCCGCTGCGGCTTGTCGCCGGCTTCGGGCTTCGGTTCGCTGCGCGCTCCCCGTTCCCGATCTCGGTTCCGATCGCCACGCCCCCGATCGCGGCCACGATCACGGCCTCGATCGTTACCTCGGTCGTTGCCACCCCGGTCGTTGCCTCGCTCTGGCCGGGAGGCCCCAACCTTGGCGCCGGGCTTCGGTTCCAGCTCCTGGGCCAGGTCGAGGTTGACCTTGCCGGCCCGATCGATCTCGCGAACGACCACTTTCACCTTGTCGCCCAGATCGAGGTAGTCCTCCACCCGGTCGACCCGACGAGACGAGTCGATCTTGGAGATGTGCAGCAGGCCATCACGGCCCGGCAAGATGTTGATGAAGGCACCGAACTTGGTGATGTTCACCACTTCGCCGTCATACTCCTTGCCGACTTCAGGCTCCGGCGGGAACGCCATGGCGAGCACGCGCTCTTTCGCGGCCGCCAGCGACTCGCCGTCCGGCGAACCGATACGGACGATGCCTTCGTTGCCCTCTTCTTCGATTTCGACCGAAGCGCCGGTCTCCTCTTCGAGCTCGCGGATGTGCTTGCCCTTGGGGCCGATGATCTCGCCGATCTTGTCCTTCGGGATCCGCACCGCCTCGATACGGGGCGCCCAGCGGTTCAGCTCAGGCCGCGGTCCGGCCAGGGCACCGTGCATGACGTCCAAGATGGCGAGCCGGGCTTCTTTCGCCTGGTTGAGAGCGCCGGCCAGGACATCTGACGGCAGGCCCTCGATCTTCGTGTCGAGCTGCAGCGCGGTGATGACTTCGGCGGTCCCGGCCACCTTGAAGTCCATGTCACCGAGCGCATCCTCGGCCCCGATGATGTCGGTCAGGGTAACGAACCGATCACCGTCGGAGATGAGCCCCATGGCGATACCGGCCACCGGCTCGGTGATCGGAACACCGGCATCCATCAACGACAGGCTCGATGCGCACACCGAAGCCATCGACGTCGAACCGTTCGACGAGAGCACCTCAGAGACGAGCCGCAGCGCATAGGGGAACTCGTCCTCCGGCGGCACGACCGGGCGAACCGCCTTCTCGGCGAGGGCACCGTGGCCGATTTCGCGCCGCTTCGGTCCGCGCATGAACCCGGCTTCCCCCACGGAGAAGGGAGGGAAGTTGTAGTGGTGCATGTAGCGCTTGCTCTCTTCGATACCGAGGGTGTCGAGCATCTGCTCCATCTTGAGCATGCCGAGGGTGGTGATGTTCAGCACCTGGGTCTCGCCGCGTTGGAACAGGCCAGAACCGTGAGTGCGTGGCACCAGGCCAACCTCAGCCGTCAGCTGCCGAATGTCCTTCGGGCCGCGGCCGTCGAGGCGGACTCCTTCGTCCAGCACCCGTTGGCGCATCATTGCCTTCTCGACCTTCTTCAAGGCTCGCTTCGCCTGCGGCTGCTCCTCTTCATCGAAGCCGAGCTCGGCGACGATCTCTTCGAAGACGCGATCTTCGGCCGCGCCACGCTCCCGCTTGTCGGCGATACGGATCACCTCGGCGAGCCGCTCTGTGGCTGCCGCCTGAACCTTCTCGAAGATCTCCTCGGTGTAGTCGACGGCGATCGGCCACTCTTGCTCAGGGACCTCCACCTGGGCGACGAGCTCGAGCTGCAAGTCGATGAGCTGACCAATGGGCTCTTTGGCGGCTTCCAGTCCGGCTGCCACGGTCTCTTCGTCGGAAGGCTGCTGGCCCTCGGCGATCAGCCGGAGCCCGTCTTCGGTTGCGCCGGCTTCGACCATCATGATGTCGATCTCACCGGCGGCGTTCCGCCGGCCGGCGACGGTGATCTCGAAGACGCACTCCTCGAGTTCCTGGAAGGTCGGGTTGACGATCCAATCGCCGTCCTTGAGGCCGAGGCGAATACCGCCGATAGGCCCTTCGAACGGGATACCGCTGATCATCAACGCCGCGGAGGCGCCGTTGAGCGAGATGATGTCGTACGGGTTCTCCCCGTCCACAGACAGGATCGTCGATACGACCTGCGTCTCGCACCGGAACCCTTCCTTGAAGGAAGGGCGGAGGGGACGGTCGATGAGCCGGCACACGAGGATTGCCTCTTCGGTGGGGCGTCCCTCACGCCGGAAGAACGAGCCGGGGATCTTCCCGGCTGCATACATGCGCTCTTCGACGTCGACGGTGAGCGGGAAGAAATCGATACCTTCCCGCATCTTCTTGTTGGCGGTGGCTGTCACCAGCACCGCGGTATCCCCGAGGCGTATGGTGACGGCACCGTCTGCCAGGGGGGCTAGTTTGCCGGTTCCGATGGTGATCTCGCGACCACCTACGGTTCCGCGCACGAGAGTTTCGGACACGCTGGTCTCCTTTCGGAGGGCGGCCCAATTACCAGTGGTCAACCCTCTCGCACAGGGATGGCAACTGACAACTGGACACTCGCCCTCGCTGTCTTGTCTTGCCCGATGGGCTGTTCCTCACGCCAGATATGACGGAGGGCGGCCGAGCCGCCCCCGAAGTCTATCGGCGTAAACCGAGTCGTGCGATCAATGCACGATAACGCTCGACGTCTTCTCGCTTCAGATAGTTCAGAAGCCGACGCCGTTGGCCGACCATCATCAACAGGCCGCGCCTGCTGTGGTGATCATGCTTGTGCTCGCGAAGATGCTCGGTCAAATGGTTGATCCGCTCGGTGAGCAGTGCAACCTGGACCTCGGGCGAACCAGTGTCACTGTCGTGATGGCCGAACTCTTCAATGATGGTTTTGGTGTCCTTCATATACCGCACACTTGGGGGGGAACGACGGGAGTGTACCACCGATAGGGCCTAGACCGACAATCGGCCTCATGACCGGACTGCCTCTACCTCCAGCTCGACCTTCCACGACGGCTCGAGCAGCGCCGCCACCACCACCATGGTCGCCGCGGGCGCTGCCTGACCGAACAGTTCGGCATGGGCTCGCCCCACCGCTTCGGCGTCTTGCGGATCGGTGATGAACATCCGGGTCCTCACCACGTCATCCACGGTCGCTCCTGCCGCGGCCAACGCCTCGACGGCGATCGCTCCGCATCGCAGCATCTGCTCGTACGGTGTCGCCGCCACCACCTCCCCGGGTGGCGGAACGGGGGCCGTGCCGGCCACGAGCACCCTGTCGCCGACCACGACTGCCCGAGAGAACCCGTAGGCCTCCTCATAGGGGGAACCGGATCTGATCTGCTCGGTCACAGACGCTCCTCGGCGGCCTGAATGTCGTGTCGAATCTGGCCAACCAGTTCGTCGATGCCGGCAAACCGTCGTTCGTCCCTGAGCCGGTCGACGAACTCGAGGCGCATGTCGAGACCGTACAGGTCCTGGTCGAAGTCGAGCAGGTGGGCTTCCACCACCCGGTCGCCGCCGTCAAACGTGGGACGGGTTCCGATGTTCACCACCGCCCGGTGTCTGCCACCGGAGACTTCCGCCCACACTGCATATACGCCGTCCGCAGGGATCATCAGCTCGGTCGGTACGGCGAGATTGGCCGTCGGGAATCCGATCTGACGGCCTCGACGATCGCCGGCCACCACCCGGCCTGCCACCTCGTGGGGCCGTCCGAGCGCCTCTGCCGCGTGGCGAACATCACCGCGTGCCAGCATGGCCCGGATCGCCGACGACGAGAGGGTCGCCCCATCGCCACGCAGCAGCTCGACGGCATCCACGTCGAACCCGAGCGTGGCGCCGACCCGTCGCAGCGTCGCCACGTCGCCCTCGCGATCCAGCCCAAACCGGAAATTGGTCCCGACGACCACCAGCCGGGCGTGGAGCGCATCGACGAGTACCCGCTGGATGAACTCATCGGGATGCATCTGCCGGATCTGCCGAAACGGCAACACCCCGACGACGTCCACGCCGAGGCTCTCCAGGATCTCTATCCGCCGATCGAGGGTCGTGAGCAACTTCGGGGCTCGCTCCGGCGCCACCACCGCGAGCGGGTGCGGGTCGAAGGTCAGCACAACTCTGCGGCGCGCCCCCACTTCGTCGGCCCGGGACTCGAGATCGCGCAGCACCGCCTGATGCCCCCGATGTACACCGTCGTAGACCCCGATCGTCACCGCCGAACTGGCGTCGTCGAGACGCCACCGTGTCGGGTCGCCGCGTAGCACGGTCACGCCACCACCACCTCGGGGATGAGACGCCCGCCGTCGGCCAGGTAGACGGCAAGCAACTCACCCTGTTCATCGACGACCCGAAACGGCCCCGACGGCGGAGCCGTCGGCATGACCGATCGGGGAAACGGCGTTCCGTGCGATACGGCCCGGGCCGACTCGGCGTCGGCCGTCTGGACCGGAAGGTCGCCCAGCCCCTCCGCCATGGGCACGATCAGGTTCGACACCGCCTCTCCGGCGGCTTCGAGTTCTTCGATGGTGTGAGCGGCTTCGACGGTTCGGCTGGCAACTGCCAGCCGGCGCAGGTCGGCCACGTGGGCCGTCCCGCCGAGCGCAACGCCCAGGTCGTAGGCCAGCGACCGCACATAGGTCCCGGAGCTGCAACGCAGCAGTATCGTCGCTTCCGGATATGGTCCGGGTGCGAAGTCTTCCAGGGCCAGTTCATAGATCTCGACCACCCGCGCCTTGCGCTCCACGGTCTCGCCGCGGCGGGCAAACTCGTAGAGGCGGCGGCCGTCGACCTTGACCGCCGAGACCATCGGAGGGATCTGCGAGATGGTCCCGACGAATCGGGCCATCGCCTCGGCCAACTCCTGCTCGTCGAGCGGCAGGGGTTCACGAGCCAGGATGGCGCCGGTGGCATCGAGGGTGTCGGTACCGATGCCGAACACGACACGCGCCCGGTACACCTTCTCGGTCGCCTGCAAGTACCGCATCAGCCGTGTGGCTTTCCCGAGGCCCAGGACGAGCAGGCCGGTGGCGGGCGGGTCGAGGGTGCCGGCGTGCCCGACTCTCTTTTGCCCGATGAGCCGGCGAACCTTGGCGACAACGTCGTGCGAGGTCCAACCGGCCGGCTTGTCGACGTCGAGGAATCCGGAGATCACAGAGCGTCCTCCACGGCGGCGACGACCTCTTCCAACGTCCCGGCCATGGTGAAACCGGCGGCGTTGTGATGGCCGCCGCCACCGTACGCGCCGGCGATCGCTCCCACGTCGACGGATCCTCGCGAACGAAGACTCACTTTGAAGCCGCCGGCCTGCAACTCTTTGACGAGCGCCGCCACTTCCGCCTCCTTGGCGATCCTGATCGCATCGATGAGCAGGTCGGTGTCCTCCGGCCCGATCCCATGTCGGTTCAGGTCGTCGAGGTAGAGAACCGACCAGACGAACTGGCCCGATAGTACGGCTCTGTCGAGCACCGCAGCTTGCACCTTGAGATAGCCGAATGGCACCCGCTCGTACATGTTCTGGCCGATGACGTCGGGACGCGCTCCGGCCGCGACGAGGTCGGCCGCCACCTGAAGCGTTGCCGGAGTGGTGTTGGAGTACTGGAAGCGACCGGTGTCGGTGACGAGACCGGTGAGCAACGCCGCGGCGACGTCCATATCGACTGGCCATTGGAGACGCCGCAGCAGCAGATAGACGAGTTCGGCGGTAGCGGCTGCAGCAGGGTCGATCACGTTCACATCGCCGAATCCAGGGTTGGAGATGTGATGGTCGAGCACGACGACCGTGCCGGCGGCCTCGGCGACCGGCGCGAGGCTACCGAGCCGGTCGAGGGAGGCGGCGTCCACCGTTACGAGCACATCCGGAGCGCGAGGAAACTCGGCCGGTGGTATCAGCACGGACCGATCCAGGTAGTCGTAGTTGTCGGAGAGCGAAAACGGCTCGCCGAACGAGAACACGGCCGACCTCCCGGCCTTGCGAGCGGCGAGCGCCAATCCGATTCCGGCTCCGATGGCGTCCCCGTCGGGCCCGATGTGGCAGACGACGGCGATGTCGGGGGCCTCGGACAATACGGCTACGGCTTCATCGATCATGTCTCCTCCAGCCCACGCAACAGCCGATCGATCTTCAGTCCTTCCTCGATCCCGGTATCCGGTTCGAAGACGAGCTTCGGCGTGTACTTGAGACGCACCTGTTCACCGACTTCCTTTCGGACGTGTCCGGCCGCCGCCTCGAGACCGGCAGCGGCCCCGGTACGAGCGTCGTCGTCTCCGAGCACGGAGTAGAACACGTGGGCGGTGCGCAGATCGGGTGTCGCTTCGACGGCGGTGATCGTCACGAACTCGAGCCGCGGGTCTTTCAGGTGATGGACGATCTCGGCAATCGCATGGAGGAGTGTCGAGTTCACTCTTCTCAGACGAGGGCTGGGTTCCTTCATGTCTCCTCCAGATACGCCTCGGTGATCGACAACACGTCGACCTCATATTCATCGAGCCGCCGCCGTATCGCGTCGATCCTTCGGTCGAGCTCACCTGGGGCGGAGGCGACCACGGCGACACCGATCTCACATCGCTGCCAGGAGTCCTGGTGCGCGGTCTCGGCGACCGATGCTCCGAGGTTCCGATGCAGGTCGACCAGGATCGGTTTCACCACGCGCCGCTTCTCCTTGAGCGATCGGACACCCCGGATGCGCAGCTCGATACGGAGCCCGGCGGCGTACATCTACTGCCTGGCGACCTCGGCCACCTGATAGGCCTCGATGACGTCGCCTTCCTTCACATCGTTGAAGTTCTCGAGGCCGATGCCGCACTCGAAGCCGGAGGCGACGGTACGCACGTCCTCCTTGAAGCGCCGCAGCGACGAGATCTTGCCGTCGTATACCACGACGCCCTGCCGGAGCAGTCGTGCGTTGGCTCCGCGGACGATCTCGCCTTCGGTGACGTAGCAGCCGGCGACGGTGCCGACTCGTGGCACCTTGAACACGGCCCGCACCTCGGCGGTGCCGAGCACACGCTCGACCTCTTCGGGAGCGAGCCGTCCGACCAGCATCTGTTCGATCTCGTCGAGCAGCTCGTAGATGACCCGGTAGGTGCGAATCTCGATGCCTTTTTGTTCGGCGGCTTTTCGGGCCTTGCCGTCAGGGCGCACGTTGAATCCGACGATGATGGACTCGGTGACCTCCGCCAGTGCTACATCGTTCTCGCTGATGCCGCCAACGGCCGCGTGGATGATGGTGATCCGGCCACCCTCCCTACCGATCTTGCCGATCGACTCCTTCACTGCCTCGAGGGAACCGTGGGTGTCGGTTTTGACGATGAGACGCAGCTCGGCTTCGTCCTGGGTTCGCAGCGACTCGAGGAGTTGCTCCAGCCGCTCCAACGCCGTCGGGATGACCGCCTTCTCCTTCCGAAGCTCGTTCTCTACGGCCTGGGCCTTCGCCCGAGCTTCCTTCTCGGAGGCGACGACCTCAAATGGGTCTCCGGCGGTAGGGACGGTGTCCCAGCCCATGATCAGGGCGGGTGTACCCGGCGGGACCTCCTTGAGCTGTTGATTGTTCTCGTCGAGCATGGCCCGCACCCGGCCGGATGCGGCACCTGAGACGATGGCGTCGCCGCGTCGGAGTGTCCCCCGGCGCACGATGACGGTCGCAACGGGACCTCGACCCTTGTCGAGTTGGCTCTCGACGACCACGCCGGACGCAGGCGCCTTGGGATTCGCCTTGTACTCGTTGACCTGGGCGATCAGGTCGATCATCTCGAGCAGCTGGTCGATGCCCTGCCCGGTCGCCGCCGACACCTCAACGGTGACGGTCTCGCCACCAAACTCCTCGGGGATCAGACCATGCTCGGTGAGTTGGGTACGGACTCTGGCCGGGTCGGCACCGGGCAGATCGACCTTGTTGATCGCCACGATGATCTCGACTCCGGCTGCCTTGGCATGGCTGATCGCCTCCACGGTCTGGGGCATCACGCCGTCGTCGGCCGCGACAACCAAAATGACGATGTCGGTGACGTTGGCACCTCGAGCCCGCATCGCGGTGAACGCCTCGTGGCCGGGCGTGTCGATGAAGGTGATCTTGCGGCCATTCCAGGTGACCTGGTAGGCACCGATGTGCTGGGTGATACCGCCGGCTTCCCGGGCGACCACGTTGGTCTTTCGGATCTGGTCGAGCAGGGTCGTCTTGCCGTGATCGACGTGGCCCATGACGGTGACGACCGGAGGGCGCGGCTGGAGATCTTCCGGGCGGTCGTCGAAGGTGGGCAACTCGGGTGCCGCAGGCTGCTCGCTCGGGGCTTCGACCTCGACGACGGCGTCGAACTGCTCGGCGACCAGGTCGATGGCCTCTTCAGGCATTGGCGCTTGCGCCGCGGCCGGCTCCCCCATCAACAGCAGCGCCTTGACGACTTCTCCGGTCGGCACGCCGATCGCCTCGGCGAAACCTTCTACCGTCACACCGGCGGGCACCGTGACGACGGCTGGGGTCTCGGGTGCCGCCTCGACCTCGGAGGCAGCCACTGGCTCGGTTTCCTCGGGTCGCTCGGCCTCGGGGACCTCCGACTCCGCCTGCTCAGGCCGTTCCTGCGGAGTCGGTGCTTCTTCGGCCTGGGTGGTCTGCTTCTCAGTGGCCTGCTTGTCGGCAGATTCCTCTTCAAAGGAGAGGGTGACAAGCTGAGCGTCCTCTTCGGTGAGGCCAGAAGACGCCGTCTTTACGTCGAGTCCGAGCTCCTGAGC
Organism: Acidimicrobiia bacterium; assembly: GCA_024763085.1. Lineage (GTDB taxonomy): Bacteria > Actinomycetota > Acidimicrobiia > Spongiisociales > UBA4744 > JANTGE01. The sequence continues at coordinate 20,196 of JANTGE010000004.1, read as the reverse complement.
CCGCTCGAGCACTTCTTTCGACTCCCGCCCGAGACGTCGGGCGATCTCGTAGATACGCTCCTTTGCCACTTACGCCTCCCCTTGCACTTCTTCTCGAGGAGTCTCGTCTGTTGCCGACGCGGCGACCTCATCGTTCGCCTCCGGTTCCTCGGCGGGGGGCACCACAGCCTCCGGGGCCTCAGCTTCGGGGGTCGCCACGGCCTCCGGGGCCTCAGCTTCGGGGGTCGCCACGGCCTCCGGCGCCTCGGCTTCGGGGGTCTCGATGGCCGGCTCCTCTTCTTCTGCCGGGGCACGGTCCTGGGTCTCCGACCGGATGTCGATGCGGTAGCCGGTCAGCTTCGCGGCCAGACGGGCGTTTTGGCCTTCCCGGCCGATCGCCAACGAGAGCTGATGGTCGGGGACGATGACGACCGCCTCCTTGGCCTCCTCATCCAGACGAACTTCCTTGACGGTCGCTGGACCCAACGCTTCGGCGATGAGCTGCCGGGGGTCTTCCCGCCACTGCACCACGTCGACCTTCTCGCCACGCAGCTCGTTGACGACCTGCCGTACCCGAGAGCCTCTGGCACCAACACAGGCGCCCTTTGGGTCGACGTTCGGGTCGTTCGACGCCACGGCGATCTTCGTACGATGACCCGGCTCCCGGGCAATCGCCTTGATCTCTACGGTGCCGTCGACGAGTTCCGGCACTTCGAGCTCCAAGAGCCTACGGATGAAATCCGGGTGGCTCCGGCTCACGACGATCTGGGGCCCTTTCGTCTCGCCCCGCACCTCGATGATGAGTGCCTTGACCCGGTTGCCGCGCTCGAGACGCTCATACGGGATGCGTTCCGAACCAGGCATGATCGCTTCGGCATCGCCCAGATCGAGGATGACGTACCGGTAGTCGACCTGCTGCACGATGCCGGTGATGAGGTCGCCTTCGCGTCCTTCATACAGGTCGAAGACTTGTTCCCGCTGTGCGTCCCGCAGCCGCTGGGCGATGACCTGCTTCGCGGTCTGCGCGGCGATTCGGCCGAAGTCCTCCGGCGTGTCTTCCCACTCGCGCACCACGTTGCCGTCTTCGTCGAGCTCCTGGGCGTAGACATGAATCTCGCCTTCGTTCGGATCGATGACGACCCGCGCCTCTTCGGCGGCGCCGGGGCTGCGCTTGTAGGCGGAGACGAGCGCGTTGGCGAGTGCGTCCAGGATCGTATCGACCGGGACACCCCGCTCGCGCTCGAGCAGCTCGAGCGCCTCCATCACCGCAAAGTCCATCTTCATCGTGTCTTCTCCCGTTTCTTCCCCGGCTTCGCTGTGGGTTCCCACCGGAACACCGTCCGAGCCGAGGTGATCTCCCCAAGGGGTATCCGTCGTTCTTCGTCACCTACACGGACCACGCAGGTGTCATCTCCGTAGGCCTCCAACAGCCCGCGATGGCTGTGATCTCCGCCGATCTCGCCCCGTGTGGTGATTGCCACCTCCCGACCGACGGCTTTGGCGAAGTGAGCCGGTCGGCGAAGCTTGCGTTCGAGGCCGGGTGACGAGACCTCGAGCGTGTAGGAACCGGAGTCCTTCTCCTGTTCGTCGAGGATCCGCGACAGGCCCGTCGACACGTCGGCCAGCCGCTCGACGTCGACGCCGCCCTCGGCGTCGATCGTGACCCGGAGGACGCGGCCGACCCACTCGACGTCGTCGAGTTCCAGGCCTTCGGCGGTCACATACCGCTCGATGACATCCCACAGATCCTTCATATCTCCTCGTCAAGAAAGGTGGGCATGGGCGCCCACCTCTCAAGTAGCGTCCGTCGGTTTTCCGACAGAAGTATACCCTCGTCGCGTCAGGCGCGACGCGCGAAAGCCCGGCTCAATAGGCCTTGGCAAATACGGCCTGATGAGCACCCGGCTGTTCACATACGATACACGGTCCTGGATCATCTGGCTGATCGAAGGGCAGGCACCGGATCGTTGCCTGAGTGTCGTCTTTCACCTTTGCTTCGCAAGCCGCCGAGCCGCACCACCCGGCATAGAAGAAACCACCACCGGATTCGATGCCTTCAACCAGCTCCCCATACGTTGCCGGATAGAAGGTGTTGTCCGCCATGAAGGTGGCGGCCCGATCGAAGAGGGCCTGCTGGATCTCTTCGAGCAAGTCGGTGGCGACGGTGGCGACCTGCTCGAGCGCAACCGACTGTTTGCCTTCTCTCCCGAGGTCTCGACGGGCCAACGTGACGTTTCCCTCGGCCAGGTCCCGGGGCCCGACTTCGACGCGGAGCGGGACACCCTTCATCTCCCATTCGTTGAATTTGAAACCCGGTCGCACACCGTCGCGGTCGTCCATCGTGACCCTGATCCCGGCGTCGTGCAACGCGGAGGTCACCGACCAGCCGGCGTCCATCACCTGGTCGGCTGTCTCCTCCGACGAAATGATCGGCACCACCACCACCTGGTGAGGTGCGAGACGGGGCGGCAGGATCAGGCCCTGATCGTCGCCATGCACGAGGACGGTCATGCCGACGAGCCGGGTACTCACCCCCCACGAGGTCTGGTAGGGATACTGCAACTCGTTGTTCCGGTCGAGAAACTGCGTGTCGAACGCCTTGGCGAAATTCTGCCCCAAGTAGTGGGAGGTGCCGGCCTGGAGCGCCTTGAGGTCGCCCATCATGGCTTCGATGCTGTAGGACTCGACGGCCCCGGCGAACTTCTCCGCGTCGGTCTTGATGCCTTTGACGACCGGCGTCGCCGCCCACTCTTCTGCGAACTTGGCATAGACGTCGAGCATCAGCCGAGCTTCGTCTCTGGCCTCCTGCTCGGTCTCATGGGCGGTGTGGCCCTCCTGCCAGAGGAACTCTGTGGTGCGGAGGAACAGGCGGGTTCGCATCTCCCATCGGACGACGTTTGCCCACTGGTTGATGAGCAACGGCAGATCGCGATAGCTCTTGATCCACTTCGCGAACATGGCGTTGATGATCGTCTCGGAGGTCGGCCTGACCACGAGGGGGTCTTCGAGTTTCTTGCCGCCGCCGTGGGTGACGATCGCCAGTTCCGGGGAGAAGCCTTCGACGTGCTCGGCCTCCTTCTCGATGAACGACAAGGGGATGAAAAGCGGGAAGTAGGCGTTCTGATGCCCAGTTGCTCGAAACATGTCGTCCAGCGCCCGCTGCATGTGCTCCCAGAGGGCATACCCGTACGGACGGATGACCATGCTCCCGCGAACCGGCGAGTAGTCGGCCAGCTCGGCGTACTGGACGACGTCGGTGTACCAGCGACTGAAATCTTGACTTCGGGGAGTGACCTTCTGCGCCACGGTGTCCTCTCTCGCGGTGGGCCGAAAGGATACCCTGCCAGATCAACCTTCCGCGACGTCGGCGACGGCCCGCCGCTTCCTGGCCGCCTGGTTGGCGTCCCCTTGCGCTTCGGCGAGGGCGACGGCTTCGGCTTCGGCTGCCTCCCGGGCCGCCTGGTCGGCTGCCGCAAGCCGAGCTTCGACCCCCTCATCGACGAGTTTTCTTGCCTCGTCGAGAAGGGCATCGACCATGTCGGCTTCGTCGACGACGCGGACCACCTGCCCCTTGATGAACAGGTGTCCCTTCCCCCGCCCGGCGGCGATCCCTATGTCGGCCTCTCTCGCTTCGCCGGGGCCGTTGACGATGCATCCCATGACGGCGACCTGGATCGGGAGATTGGCGGCTTCGAGTTGGCGCTGGGCCCTGGTGGCGACCTCGATCACGTCGACTTCGGCTCTCCCACATGACGGGCAGGCGATGAGGTCAAGACCTTGCCGCTCTCGAAGGCCGAGGTACTCGAGGAGTTGCCTGCCGGCCTTCGCCTCTTCCACCGGATCGGCGGTCAGCGAGAATCTGATCGTGTCGCCGATGCCTTCGAGGAGCAGGGTGGCGATGCCGGCCACCGACTTGATGAGTCCGCCGGGTGGAGGGCCCGCCTCGGTCACGCCCAGATGGAGCGGATAGTCGACCGTGTCGGCGAGCAGGCGGTACGACGCGACCATCGACGGCACGTGGGAGTGTTTGACCGAGATCTTGATGTCGGTGAAGTCGACATCTTCCAGGTATCGGATCTCTTTCACCGCCGATGCCACCAGCGCCTCCGGTACGGGACCGCCGTATTCGGCGAGCAGGTCCTTGTCCAGGGACCCGGCATTCACCCCGACCCGGATCGGTACACCGCGAGCCTTCGCCTCACGTGCGACCGTCTTGATGTGGTCTTCGTTCCGTATGTTGCCCGGGTTGAGACGGAGACCGTCGACGCCCGCCTCGAGGGCGGCAAGGGCGAGCCGGTACTGGAAGTGAATGTCGGCGATGATCGGCACCGGTGATCGGGGAACGATCTCGGCCAAACCCTGGGCTGCTTCCACGGTGTTGCAGGTGATGCGAACGATGTCGGCCCCGGCGCCTTTCAGTGCGTACACCTGGGCGAGGGTCTCGCCGACGTCAGCGGTCTTGGTGGTCGTCATCGATTGGACGGACACCGGGGCGCCGCCGCCAACCGGCACGTCTCCTACCCGGATTTGCCGGGTCTGCCGTCGATCCATGTCAGCCACCGAGGGTGATCGGGTTGACAATGTCCAGCAGCAACGCCACCGAGAACAGAAAGATCACGAGCGCCATGACGGCGGCTGCCACCGGCATCATTTTGCGCATGTCGACTTCCCGGTGGGTGATTCGCTCCCAGAGCGCCACGACGAAGTGTCCCCCGTCGAGTGGGAACAGGGGAAGGCCGTTGAAGACGCCGAGCACCACGTTCACCATGGCGATCAGCCCGAGCAGCGAACGCAGGTCGAGTCCTTCTCCGAGACGGACGATTCCGACGGGACTCACCGGCCGGATCTCGTCGGGAACGTCGGTGTTGCCGACGAAGGCTCCGGCAAGCCGGGCAAGTGACGACGGCTTGACGAGGTTGCCGATGGCTTTGAACGTTTCGAGGGTGAGACCGCCGACCGTGCGTCCGGCGAGTCCGGCGGCGGTGAAGACGGGTACCGGATCGCGCTGATAGGCCGGCGAGATGCCGAGATAACCCTTTCCGGTATCGGGAGCCGCCGCCAGCGTGGCTTCGATCGTGATCATCTGGCCGTCTCGTTCTACCGTGAGTTCGACCGAATCTCCGGGATGTGCGGCGATCGCTGCCGACAGTGCGTCCCAGGAGTCGACCGGTGTTCCGTCGACGGCGACGATCGTATCGCCAGGTTTCAGACCGGCGAGGGCTGCCGGAGCCGGACTGCCGTCGTCGAGGGTCGTTTGTACGAACGCCACGGTGGTCAACGGCTTGTCCGGGTTCTCCAGGCCGTAGCCGACGATGACTCCGAACAGCAGCACATAGGCCATGAAGAAATGGAGGATGACGCCCGCCATCACTACCAGTGACTTCTGCCAGAACTTCTTGTCGCGATAGGTGCGGCCCCGATCCTCCGGGTCGACCTCCTCGAACGGATCCATCCCGGCGATTCGCACATATCCGCCGAGGGGAATCGCCTTGACGCCGAACTCGGTCTCGCCGCGTTTCGTGGACCAGATCTTGGGACCGAACCCGAAGAAGAACTCGGTCGCCTTGATGCCCACGGCGCGAGCCGCGAAATAGTGTCCCGCCTCGTGCACCATGATCGAAGCGACCACGGCGACGAGCATGATGATGCCACCGGTCATTGCCGCCCCAACGCTAACGAACTCGCCGTCATAGTCAGCATGCGAGCCCTGCCTCCTGCATCGCGAGGGTGCGTGCCTCCCGGTCGACATCCAGCACATCGGAGACGGAGTTGATCTCGCGGTCGTCGATGCGTCGAAGGACCCCTTCCAGCACCGAGACGATCCCGAAGAGGCCGATCCGCCCGTCGAGGAACGCTCTGACCGCTACTTCGTCCGCTGCGTTGACCGCAATCGGTGCCGCACCGCCCCGCCGCCCCGCCTCCACGACCAGGTCGAACGCCGGTGTGATCGCCGGATCTCGCGGCGTGAACTCGAGCGTCGGCAAGTCGAGGCCGGCGACAGGAGCTTCGACGCGGTCGGGATAGGTGATCGCGTACTGGATCGGCACTCGCATGTCGGGCTCGCCGAGCTGGGCTTTGACCGAACCGTCGACGAACTCGACGAGGGAGTGGACGATGCTCTGCGGATGCACGACCACGTCGATTCTCTCGTAGGGGATCCCGAACAGATGGTGCGCCTCGATGACTTCGAACCCTTTGTTGACGAGCGTGGCCGAGTCGACGGTGATGCGCGGCCCCATCGACCACGTGGGATGCGCAAGCACTTCGGCAGGTCCGGCCTGCTCGACCTCGGTTCGTGATTTGCCGCGCAGTGGGCCTCCCGAGGCCGTCAGGATGAGTCTCCGCACCGACTCGGAAGGCTCACCGACGAGGCATTGAAACAACGCCGAATGCTCCGAGTCGACCGGAATCAGTTCTCCGCCGCCGCGATCTTTGGCTTCGATCACGAGGGGTCCGGCGGTGACCAGGCTCTCTTTGTTGGCGAGGGCGAGCCGGTTGCCGGCCTCAAGTGCAGCGATCGATGCCGGGAGGCCGGCCGCGCCGACCACGCCGTTGAGCACCGTCACTCCTGGCACTCGGGCAAGTTCAGCGACGGCCTCGGCGCCGAATGCCACGCGTCGGCCAAGACGGCCAAAACGTTCCCGTTCGGCGCCGGTAGGCGCCGCTACGGCGACACGGGCGTCCGGATGCGCTACGGCACGCTCGTAGAGTTCGTCGGAGCCCCGCCGGGCCGCAATCCCTGCGACCGGGATGTCGAGCCGCGAAGCCACGTCGAAGGCCTGCCGACCGATCGATCCGGTCGCTCCCAGAATGATCAGTGGGTTCACGCCAGGTAGCCGAGCCAGGAGAAGAAGAGGTAGCCGACCGGAATCGTGAAGATGAAGCTGTCGACACGATCGAGAAGACCGCCGTGCCCGGGCAGCACCGTTCCCATGTCCTTCACCCCGACGGCTCGTTTGACCATCGACTCCGCGAGGTCGCCGGCAAGGCCGAACACGGCGACGAGCGCGGCCAGCCCCAGCCCGGCACCGAGGGAAAACTGGAACCATGGGATCAGCCACAGCGCGACACCGGCGGCGAAGGCCGTCACCAGTCCCCCGATGGCTCCTTCAACCGTTTTGTTCGGAGAGAGACGGGGTGCCAGCTGGGTGCGACCGAACGTCCGGCCGGCGAAGTAGGAGCCGGCGTCGAAGAGGGCCGTCATACCGACGAGGGCGATGACGAGCGGTTGCGCCCGGGGCGCTTTGATGATGAACATCGCAAATGCCAGCAGGGTGGGAATCCACACCACTCCGAGGATGGTCACTACGGCGTTCTCCAGCGGCCTGCGCCGCGGCACCAGGGCGTACCAGAAGACGATGGCCAGAACGGTCAGCCCGGTGGCCGTGGCCACGGTGCCTGGTCCAGATCCGTACCAGCCTGCCGCCATGATGCCGATCGTCCCGAGAAGCCCGAACAACGCGAGGGGGACATAGCCCTTGCGTCGGAACGTCGCGTAGAACTCCCCGACGGCGAGGATCGACGCCGCCAGGACGAACAATCCGAACCAGACGCCGCCGAGCGCAAGGACGGTCAAGAAGATGGCGATGAGCAGCAGCCCGGTGGCGAACCTGACCGCCGTGTCGGAGGGCGGAGCTTCGGTGCTCTCTGCCACCTCTCCGGTGACGTCGTCGAAGCCGACGATGCCTGAGTCCAGCCCGGGCATGGAGGCCGCGACGGCCTGCATCTCGACATCCTCTTCTGCGGCTTTGGCGATGGCTTCCGCGAGGTCCCGATACTCTTCGGTCGTCGCCCGGACGTAGTCCTCCCGGGTGTAGTCGTCGAGGACCGACGCTCCTGTGAGGAAGTCTTCGAAGTCTTCGTCGGACTCGATGTCGACCGGGCCTGGCTCTGACGTCTGCTCGAAATCCTCGTCGGGCTCCGCTTCAGGCTTCTGGCCAGACTCCTCTTCCTGAGAGGCTCCCGAGGGATGGCCCGGAAAAGCCACCACTTCGCCGCCGTGCTCCTCGTCGCTCATATCTCGAGCAGCTCCTGCTCCTTGCGCTCCAACAGCTCGTCGATCCTGGCGATTGCCTGGTCGGTCAGTTCCTGGAGGTCCTTTTCGGCACGGCGGATGTCGTCGTCGGAGACCTCGCCTTGCATCGCCTCGAGGTCGCTCTTTGCGTGTCGGCGGACATTGCGCACCGCGACCCGGCCGTCTTCGGCCATGTGCCGGACGAGACGGGTCAGTTCGTGCCGGCGTTCCTCCGTCAGCGGAGGGAAGGCCAGACGTAGCACATGCCCGTCGCTTGCCGGGTTGAGACCCAGGTCGGACATACGGATGGCCTTCTCGATCTCCCCCATCGCCGACTTGTCGTACGGGGAGACGACCAGCAGTCGGGGTTCGGGTACCGAAAACGACGCCAGCTGCTGCAGCGGCGTCGGCGCGCCGTAATAGTCGACCATGATCCGCGACAGGATTCCCGGGTTGGCGCGTCCGGTGCGCACCGTCGAGAACTCGGCCTGCACATGCTCGATGGCATGCTCCATCTTCTCCTCGGCTTCGCCGAGTATCTCTCGCAACATGACGCCCTCCTCAGCGGACCAGCGTCCCTATGCGCTCCCCTTGTACAGCCTTGACGATATTTCCATGCTCCGTGATGTTGAACACCACGATTGGAAGCGCATGGTCCTTGCACATGGTAACCGCGGTGGAGTCCATCACCCGAAGACCTTTGGAGATGACCTCGATATATCCGACCTCTCGCAGCAGGAGCGCATCCGGATTCCCGGTCGGGTCGGCGTCGTAGACGCCGTCGACTCTGGTCGCCTTCAGCATCGCCTCGGCTCCGATCTCGATGCCGCGGAGTGCCGCCGCCGTGTCGGTGGTGAAGAACGGGTTGCCGGTGCCCGCGGCGAACACGACGATTCGTCCCTTCTCGAGGTGACGGATCGCCCGCAGCCGGATGTAGGGCTCGGCGAGGGACTGCATCGGAATGGCCGTCTGCACGCGAGTGGGCACACCGGCCTTCTCGAGGGCGTCCCGCAGGGCCAGCGCGTTGATGACGGTTGCCAGCATGCCCATCGAGTCGCCGGTCGCCGGGTCCATCCCGGCGGCAGTCGATGAGATTCCTCGGAAGATGTTGCCGCCGCCGACCACGATCCCCATCTGCACGCCGGTGCTATGGGCTTCGGCGATCTCTTCGGCGACTCTCTTGACGATCGACGGGTCGATCCCGTAGCCGAGTTCGGGGTCGGCGAAGGACTCGCCGGAAAGCTTCAGGATGACCCGCTGGTACACCGTCAGTCTTCCTCCCCGACGGCGATCCTGCAGAACCTTCGTACCCTGATGTTCTCGCCCATCTTGGCGGCTAGCGCGGCGACCATCTCGCCGACGGTGCCTTCGAACTTGTCCGGGTTGACGAACTTCTGTTCTTCGAGCACATAGTCGGCGAAGAACGATGCCAGCTTGCCTTCGACGATCTTCGGAATGATGTGCTCCGGTTTGCCTTCGTTCTGGGCCTGACGGGTGATCAGCTCCCGCTCTTTTTCGAGGGCGTCGCCGGGCACTTCGTCGCGGCGGACCCACCGGGGTCCGGCGGCCGCAATGTGCATGGCGATGTCGTTGGCGACTTCCTGGAATTCAGGACTCTTGGCGACGAAGTCGGTCTCCGACGCCAGTTCGACGAGGGTGCCGACGACAGGGCGGCCCAACTGCCGGTGCAGGTAGTAGCCGACGGCGCCGTCATTGGCGTCCCGGCCTGCTCGTTTCTTTGCGTCGGCGAGGCCTTTTTCGCGCAGGTACTCGCCGGCTTTCTCGAAGTCGCCACCGGTTTCTTCGAGGGCTTTCTTGGCGTCCATCATGCCGACGCCGGTGGCTTTGCGGAGTTTCTGTACGTCCTGTGCGGTGAACTCAGCCATCTTGTGCTTCCTTCTCTGTGGTGACGCCCTTCTCGGCGATGTCCCGACCCTCGATGCATGCGTCCGCGACCATGTCGGAGATGACCTGCGCCGAGCGGATGGCGTCATCGTTGCCCGGGATGACGTAGTCGACCGGATCTGGGTCGCAGTTGGTATCGACGAGTGCGACGACGGGGATGTTGAGACGTTTGGCCTCTTTCAGGGCGATCTCTTCGGTGATGATGTCGATGATGAACACGACGTCGGGTGGACGGCGCATGTCGCGCACACCGCCTAGCACCCGTTCGAGCTTGGTGAACTCTCGACGCAGATGGAGCCGTTCCTTCTTGGGGAGGGACTCCATCTCACCGGACTCGTCCATTCGCTGGAGTTCCTTCATGTAGAAGATCCGCTTCTGGATGGTCTGCCAGTTGGTGAGCATGCCGCCAAGCCACCTGAAGTTGACGTACGGCATCCCGGCCCTGGTGGCGGCGTCCTGGACGGCGCCCTGGGCCTGCTTCTTGGTTCCGACGAACAGGACCGTGCCTCCGTCGGCGACGGTGTCCCTGATCATATCGTAGGCGAGCTCGATCTGCTCGAGCGTCTTGCGCAGATCGATGATGTGGATGCCGTTGCGGGCACCGTAGATATACGGCGCCATCTTGGGGTTCCAGCGCCGGGTCTGGTGTCCGAAGTGGACACCGGCCTCGAGCAGCTGCTTCATCGTGACGTTCGCCACAGTTGCCTCCTATTTCGGTTCTGCCTCCACCCGCCTCGGCCCGGAGGACCGCTCCCGCGAGGCAGCCGCCTCGACCGTCGGGAGGACGATGGGTGTGTGGAATCGGCGGGAGTGTACCAGGTTGGGTCAGCCACCCGACCGTCGGAGCGGTTCTGCCATACGGTTGCGCAGGCTCATGACCGATTTGGTGTGGATCTGGCACACCCTTGATTCGGTGACGCCAAGGACCGAGCCGATCTCGGCGAGGGTCAACCCTTCGTAGTAGTAGAGCGTCAGCACCAGGCGTTCGCGTGGTGGCAGCCGGTTGATGGCGTCGGCAAGCACCCGTTTCGATTCGGCGTCCTGGTACACCTGCTCCGGGTCGACGCCGGACGGGTCGGCGACCAGGTCTCCGACTGTCGCCGAGTCCCTGGATGGGCCCAGCAGTTCGTCGAGCGCGACGACACCGGCAGATGAGACTTCGGCCATCGAGTCGAGGAGGTCGGCGAGCGGTATGCCCATGTGGCGTGCCAGCTCTTCTTCGGTCGGGGTGCGTTGCAGCCGGTTCTCCAACTCTGCCATCGACCGTTCGATCTCCCGTGCCGACGCTCTGATCGAACGCGGCGCCCAGTCGAGCGCTCGGAGTTCGTCGATGATGGCTCCCCGGATGCGGGTGGTCGCATAGGTTTCGAACTTGACGCCGCGCTCCTGGTCGTACTTGTCGATGGCGTCGATCAGCCCGAAGATCCCGTAGGAGACCAGGTCGGACCGGTCGACGCTGGCCGGGAGTCCGGCCCCGACCCTGCCGGCGACGAACTTGACCAGCGGCGAATAGTGGAGGATGAGGCCTTCCCGCGCCCGCTCGTCGCCGTTCTCTTTGAAACGGCGCCACAGTTGGTCGAGATGGTCGGTCGCGTCCCTCTCAGGCTCGCGGGTGGGATTGCTCATAAGTTGCCTTGAGGTGCTCGCGGGTCACGGCAGTGTAAATCTGGGTTGTGGCCAGTTCAACGTGGCCGAGCAGTTCCTGAACGGCACGAAGGTCCGCGCCGCCTTCCAGCAGGTGGGTGGCGAACGAGTGGCGGAACGCATGAGGGAACGTCGCAGCCCTGTTTCGCACCACTCGTCGAATCCCCCGGACGTCGAGGGCTCCGCCCCGCACGCCAACCCAGACGGCGTCTCCGGCGTCGCCGGCGAGGGCGGGCCGGCCCCGGGCCAGATAGGCGTTCAATGCGTCGAGGGCGGGCTCTCCAAGGGGGACGACTCGCTCCTTTCCGCCTTTGCCGAGCACCTTGACGAACGACCTTCCGAGGTCGGTGAGCCGCATCCCGGCAAGCTCCGACACCCGGAGTCCTGTGGCGTACAGCACTTCGAGGAGTGCCCGGTCGCGCAGCTCCACCGGGGTGTCACCGTCGAGCCCGTCGAGCACGGCGCGCACCGCGCGTTGCGGGAGCGCCTGCGGGAGCGTCCTGGGACGTTTCGGTGTTGCCAGTCCCTCTGAAGGGTTGCCATCGGCCAGCCCCCGACGGACGAGGTCGGCGAAGAATCCTCGAATCGCCGCCGCCTTGCGGGCCACCGACCGCCTGGCGTAGCCGCGTGTGTCGAGATACGCCAGGAAGCGGCGCACCACGAGCCGGTCGATGTCGCCGACGGCGTCGATGCCCATACGGTCACAGAAGTCGAAGAACTGCGAGAGATCACGCTGGTAGGCGGCAACCGTGTGCGGCGACAGGTGGCGAGCCTGCAGTCGTTCCAAATAATCGCCGAGGGGCGGTTGAGCCCAGACAGGGGTGTCCATGTCCGTATGTTCGCCGCACCGGCGGTGTGGGTCAACGTTTCCGGACGACGTCTCCTTCACGGGCGACGATGCCGGCGAGTTCGAGCCGTGACACCTCCTCTTGGATCTGGGCGATGGATAGCCCGGAGGCGAGCGCCAGTTCGTCGATGGTCGACCCGATCGTGCCGATGAGGCCCGCCACGGGAGTGTCGACGGAAAGTGCAGCCTGCGGTCGTGCCGGACCGAGCACCAGCGATGCTGCCTCGACGAGGTCGTCGGGGTCGAGCACCGGAACCGCTCCGTCGCGGATCAGCAGGTTGCAGCCGGTCGATGTCGCCCGGTCGACGTCTCCCGGGACCGCAAACACCTCCCGTCCCTGTTCGAGGGCTCGTTTGGCCGTGATGAGGGCACCGCCGGTCGGGGTCGCCTCGACGACGACCACGACAGCCGCCAAGCCGGAGATGATCCGGTTGCGCGGCGGAAATCTCCAACCGACTGGAGGCGTACCGGGCGGGTATTCGCTGACGACGGCTCCGCCTGCTGCCAGCAACCGCTCCCCTAGTTGGCGATGCTCGGCCGGGTACCACACATCGATGCCGGAGCCGAGCACTGCCACACCGATGCCTCCGGCGTCGAGCACGCCATGGTGGGCGGCGCCGTCGATGCCACGGGCAAGGCCTGAAACCACCGGCCATCCTGCCTCGGCGAGCGCATAGCCATACCGCCGGGCCAGGCGCAGACCGTAGCTGGTGGCTCGTCGGGCTCCTACGACGGCGACACCTGGCCGGACCGGGAGGTCCCCTTTCACGAAGAGCAACTCAGGGCCGTCGGGGAGCTCGGAGAGATGCGGGGGCAGGCCGGCTCGTTCGACAGCAGCTATCCCCCGAGCAGAGAGCTCTCGACGGCGAGTAGCGGCATCCACCAAGACGGCCTCTCGTGCACGTTCCGGAACCTTGATCGCTCTTCGTTCGATCGCCGCGACGACCCGCTCGATGCTCCCGAAGCGGTCGCGAAGCGACGCCACCCGATCTGGATGCATGCCCGCATAGGCGAGCCGGAGCCTCACCATGAGCTGCGGACCCCCAGGGCCTCGAGCATGTGCCGCTCGTCCGTGTCGTGACTTCCATCCAGATCGGCGATCGTACGCGCGACCCGCCGGACCCGGTCATACCCGCGTCCGGTCAGGCCGAGCCTGTCGATGGCCTGCTCCGCCAACCGGCGAGCCGACGTGGTCCAGGGAAGATCGTCGAGTTGGGACCGGGTGAGACGCCCGTTGATGACTCCGCGTGCGGCCTGCGCCTGGCGCGCCGAAGCCACCCGAGCCGCCACGGTAGACGACGGCTCGCCGGGCGGACCCACCAGGCCCTCCCGGTCGGGGCGGGCGACGGTCACCCGGAGGTCGAAACGGTCGAGGAGTGGGCCGGAGAGACGTTTGCGGTACCGGTCAACGGTTGGTGTCGAGCAGGTGCACGGTTTGGTGCGGTCGCCACGGAAGCCACACGGGCATGGGTTGGTGGCTGCGACCAGTTGTACCGTCGCCGGGAACCGCACGGCGAAACCTTGCCGGGCAATGTCCACGACCCCGGCCTCGATCGGCTGCCGCAGCGCCTCGAGTGTCGAAGGCGGGAATTCTCCGAGTTCGTCGAGGAACAGGACACCGCGGTGAGCCAGCGAGATCTCCCCCGGAGTCGGCAGCCCGCTCCCTCCACCGATGAGCGCCGGAGTGGTCGCCGTGTGGTGCGGGGATCGGAACGGCGGAAGCGACGTTGGTGCGGCCCGACCGGCCGTGTCGTAGATCTGGAGCACTTCGAGCACCTCGTTTGCTTCGAGGGGAGGCAGAATGCCGGGCAGGCGCCGGGCAAGCATCGTCTTGCCCGCTCCCGGTGGACCCCACATGAGCAGGTGGTGGGCGCCGGCAGCCGCGATCTCGAGTCCACGTCGGGCTGAGGCCTGGCCGTGCACATCCGCAAGGTCGGGTACGTCCTCGGACCGCCCGAGTCGCATCGGCTCCGGCACCACTCCCTCGACCGCACCGGTGAGTACTCCGACGGCTTCGTTGAGGCTTCGAACCCCGCGGACGTGGGCATCCGAGACGGCCGCTGCCCGCCCCGCGTCGGCGGCGGACAGGAGGCAGGGAGCCCCCAACGCTCTTGCCAGAATGCCGGCGGCGAGGCCACCCCGAACCGGGCGGACGGAACCGTCGAGTGCCAGCTCACCGAGGCTCACCACCGTCTCCCCCTTCGGAACGGTGCCGAGTGCCATCAGGACCGCCATGGCGATAGGCAGGTCGTATGCAGGGCCTACCTTCGGAAGGTTGGCCGGCGCAAGGTTGACGGTGATGCGTCGTTGGGGCAAGGCATGGCCGGATGAGGCGAGCGCCGCTTTCACCCGATGCTTCGACTCGCGCACCGCCGTATCCGGAAGGCCGACGATGGAAAACACGTCCTTGGGTCCCCCGACGTGCACCTCGACGTCGACCGGGCTCGGATCGATCCCGACGAGCGCCACCGATGTGACTGAAGCGAACATGACATCAACGTATGCGCCGGGTAGGACAGAAACGAGAAAGAAGAACTACACTGATGTAAGTCGACAAGGAGTCCCTGTGCTGGCCTACCAAACGGAAGCCACCGGCGTCGTGGCCGCGGCGTGTCTCGAACGCTACCGATCGCTGGGCATCCCGGCGGAGCTGCTCCCCTGGCAGCGGCTCGACCTCGATGAGGAACTCGAGACCATCGTGTCGGTGATCTGCACGGACAACCGGCTGGACTGGGTGCTGGGGGATGCCGACACCGCGCCATTCATCGACGCCTTCCGACGGCTCTCCGGGCAGGGATACGCCAACCACGTGCTGGTTCCGATGGAGCTCCTCGGCGAGACACACCAAGCGCTTCGCGGCGCACCGGTGCTGCTGCAGGGTTTCTGGGAAGACGGCGACGGCGTACACTTCTGGCGACCCGAGATACCGTGACATGCCTGTTCCGCTCTACACCCAGACCGTCATCGCGCTGATCTGGGACTTCGACCGCACGCTGATCCCGAGCAACCAGCAGGATCCGCTGTTCGAAGCCTACGGAGTCGACGCCCGCGAGTTCTGGACGGAGGTGGACGGCCTCGTCGAGTACTACCGGCAGCGCGGTATTCGTATTGCGCGTGACACTGCCTACCTGAACCACATGCTCACCTACGTCGAACACGGGATCTTCGCCGGGCTGACGAGGGCGAGACTTCGGGAACTCGGCGAGCAGATCGAGCCGGCACCTGGCATGCCAGAGTTCCTCGAGAGGTCCCGGGCCTATGTGCAGGAGATACCCGAGTTCGCCCATGAGGGCATCACGGTCGAACACTACGTCGTCTCCACGGGCATTCTTCCCATGATCGAAGGGTCGGTGTTCGCCTCCGCCATCGACGGCATCTGGGCAAACGACTTCATCGAGCGGCCGGCCCCGCCGGGCTATATCGACACGCTCGGCATGGACGAAGGCGATCATCCGATCACCCACCTTGGCTACACCCTCGACAACACCTCGAAAACGCGGGCGGTGTTCGAGATCAACAAAGGGGTGAACCTCAATCCGACGATCGACGTCAACGCGCTGATGGATGAAGAGCAGCGTCGAGTGCCGATCAAGAACATGATCTACATCGCCGATGGACCCAGCGACGTCCCGGTTTTCTCGATCTTGAACCAAAGGGGCGGCAAGACGCTTGGTGTCTATACGACTTCGCCGGCCAACAACTTCCGGCAGGTCCGCCAGCTCCAGATCCAGGGGCGGATCCAGGGAATGGCCGAGGCCGACTACCGGGAGGGCGCCGCCGCGTACCTGTGGCTGATGGACAGCATCGACCAGATCGGCTGGGAGATCGTCGAGGCGAGACGCCGGGCGTTTGCGGAGATCCCGAGGGCACCGGGTCACGCCGAGTGATGCAGGATGTCTACGTCGTTCCGGTGCAGCCATATGCTGCCCGGAAGCGATACCTCTGCCCCGGGTGTGACGGGCCGATCGAACCCGGAACGTTCCACGTCGTCGTCGTACCCCATGCAGCCCCGGACCTCCGACGACACTGGCACCGAGGCTGCTGGTTCAAAGAGCAACGGCGGCTGGGGACGTCCGGCAACTCGCCCTGACCCGCCGCTCGACAGGGCTCCTATGCAGCGTCTGGTATCCAGTGGACGGTGATGGCATCGTCGAAGAGCCCGACGCAGACCAGATCGATCCGGCGAACTCCCAACTTCCCTGCGAGGCGCCGCACTTGATGGGCCTTGGCGTCGTCGAACTGTTCGACGGGAACGCGTCGACGGGCCGTCTTCACCTCGACGACCACCGGACGGCCGTTCCAGGCAACAAGGAGGTCGACCTCCCCGCGGCCCACCTGCACATTCGTATCGAGCACCTTTGCCCCGCGCTCCGACAGGTACCACGCGGCAATGCGCTCGCCGGCTGCGCCTAGATCCGTACGCCGGGTTCGAGCTCCTCGATGTTGACGTCGCGAAAGGTGAGCACCTTGACGCGTTGCAGAAATCTGGCCGGCCGGTACATGTCCCATACCCATGCGTCCTCGAGTTCGATCTCGAAATACACGGCACCGTCTTCGCGACGGGTGTGCACCTCGACGTTGTTGGCGAGGTAGAAACGGCGCTCGGTCTCGACCACGTACCGGAACATGGGCAGCACGTCCCGGTATTCTTTGTAAATCTGCAGTTCGACTCGGGCTTCGTAGCCTTCGAGATCTTCTTCGTGCATCGTCCCTCCGGTGAACGCCGTGATCCTACCGTGTCTTCATACCTGTCGGCAGGGACAGATTCCGAGTCAGAGACCGCCCCAACGGTCGATCGGCCAGATGCGAACGAAGGCCCGCCCAACGATCGCATCGACCGATACTGGTCCGAAGACCCGGCTGTCTTTGCTGTGGGAGCGGTTGTCTCCCATGACGAACACGTGCCCGACGGGAATGGTGACCGGACCGAAGTCGGGCATGACGGAACCCGGCTGGATGTAGGGCTCGTCGATGGCGACGCCGTCGATGAAGAGCTGATTGTCCCGAATCTCCAGGACCTCACCTTCGGTGGCGACGATGCGCTTGATGAGGTCCTCGATGTCGGGAGACCGCAGACCGAGCGCTTCGGCAACATGCCGCGCGACCGCCTCGACAATCTTCTCCTCGGTCCGCTGGGTTCCGAACGGTGGCTCGAACACGACGACGTCCCCATCCTTCGGACCCGACCAGGCATAGGCCAGTTTGTAGACGAGAACCCTGTCGCCGATCTCCAGGGTCGGGATCATCGAGCCCGACGGAATGAAGAACGCCTGGAAGAGGAAGGTCTTGATGACCACGGCGACCGCCAGGGCGACCACGATGAGGATCGGGAACTCGATCCAGAATGGGGTCCTGCTCTTGGCGTGCCGCGACGACACGGTCCGGCTCAGCGCCGTTCCTTGATCCGAGCCGCTTTGCCGACCCGATCGCGAAGGTAATACAGCTTCGCTCGCCGCACCTTGCCCCGCCGGGCAACCTCGATCTTTTGGACGATCGGCGCGTGCACCGGGAAGATCCGCTCGACGCCGACGCCGAAGCTGAGCTTGCGAACGGTGAAGGTCTCCCGAGCTCCAGATCCGTTGCGAGCAATGACGACACCTTCGAACACCTGGATTCGCTCACGGCCGCCTTCGACGACTCGCACATGGACTTTGACCGTGTCGCCGGGCCGAAAGTCCGGTACGTCGTCGCGCAGCTGGGCGTTCTCTATCGATTCGAGCATGTTCATGAGGACATCCTTGGGGGGAAGAAGGAACCGGGAGTGTAGCAGATCAGGGGGCCGATCCGTCATCGTCTCCGGGCAGAAGGTCCGGGCGACGTTCGCGCGTTCTTCGCACTCGTTGTTCTTGCCGCCATCGTTCGATCCGTCCGTGGTCGCCGGAGAGCAGCACGTCCGGCACTCGCCAGCCTCGAAACTCGGCCGGCCGGGTGTACTGCGGCTCCTCCAGCAAACCGTCGCGGAACGACTCGAAGACGGCCGAGTCTGCGTTTCCGAGCACCCCTGGCAGGAGCCGTGCCACTCCTTCGACCACGGCAAGCGCGGCGACGTCGCCCCCCGCGAGGATGAAGTCCCCGAGTGACACCTCTTCGTCGATGAGGTGGTCGGCCACCCGCTGGTCCACGCCTTCGTATCGCCCGCACACGAGAGCCAGATGGGGAAGCCGGGACCAGCGTTCCATCGTGGCCTGGTCGAGGCGGCGGCCAGACGGAGTAAAGAGAACCCGGTGGGCGTCCTCCAACGGCTCCAGGGCCCGAGCCAGAGGCTCGATCATCATGACCATCCCCGGTCCACCGCCGAACGGCGAGTCGTCGACCTGTCGATGCCGCCCCTTCCCATAGGTGCGCAGGTCGATGAGGCTGATGTCGAGGATGCCCGATTCGATGGCGCGACCGATGAGACTCACCTCGAGCGGCGAGCGGTAGTAGTCGGGAAAGAGCGTGATGATCGAAATGCGCACGGATTCCCTCCAACGTCGAGGGTTCTAGGGTATTCTCCCCGTGTGACCAACAGCGAACACTTCCCGGCCGACCCGTGGGGTCTGCCCATCGAAGAGGCCGACGAGACGGCCTCGGCCGAAACTCCGACCGACGAGGCACCTGCAGCGGCCCCGGCCGACACAGAGCCGGCAGCCGAAGCCGAACCAGACACGGAGACCCACCAGACGGCACCCTCCGAACCAGAAGCCGAAGCCGAACCGGACACGGAGACCCACCAGACGGCACCCTCCGAACCAGAAGCCGAAGCCGAACCGGACACGGAAGCGCACCAGGCGGAGCCCCCGGAACCAGAAGCTGAAGCCGAACCGGACACGGAGACCCACCAGGCGACACCCTCCGAACCAGAAGCTGAGGCCGAGAGCGAGCTTCGTGATGAAGTGGGCGAGCTGGAAGCCCAGGAGGAAACGCCGACCAGTTCGGCGGGCGAACCCATTCCGAGCTTCCTGGCCGAGCCGGAGCCGGAGCCGGTATCGCAGTCGCATGCAGCGGCGCGTGGTGTCCTCGACGCCCTCGGAATCTCTGGCAATGACGAGGACCTGCCGGAGGAGCCACCTGAGTGGATGGTCGCGGAACCCGACGTTGCACCGCCGACCGCCTACGAGTCGCTCGGCGATCTCGCATCACCGGAGCCTGACGACTCCTCCGACGAGGATCTCTCCGAGACGGGAGAGCTCGAAGACCTCATCGAAGGCGCCATCGACGCCATCGAAGAACCCCTCGCCGAACCCCTCCCCGACATCGAGAACCTCCCCACCGAAGACCTCCCCACCGAAGACCTCATCGAAGGCGCCATCGACGCCATCGAAGAACCCCTCGCCGAGCCCCTCCCCGGCGATGACGAACTCGACCTCGGTCGCGAGTCGATCCCCGAGCTCGATGAGGAAGTTCCGGACCTCGAGGAGATTCACGAGGTCATCGAGGCTCTGGAACCGACGGGGCTGCCGGAAGAGCCGGCCGTCGACCTTGCCGCGGCGCCCGATCTGGAAGAGATCCAGGATGTGATCGAGACGCTCAAACCCGGCGATGAGCCAAATGTGGACGAGACGGTGGCCCAGGCGGTCGCGGCCGCGGGGGTGTTCGCCGACACCCCGGAGTCGGCCGAGCCGTCGGCGGCAGAGACGCAGGTTCCTGCGGGGGCATCCGATGAGGCTCCCGTCGAGAGCCCGGACGTTGCCTGGGGGACGTCATGGAGAGACGCCGCTCAGGGGTGGGTGCAGCAGGCCGACGGCACGTCGACGTGGCGCCCGATCGTCACCAC
Organism: Acidimicrobiia bacterium; assembly: GCA_024763085.1. Taxonomy (GTDB): domain Bacteria; phylum Actinomycetota; class Acidimicrobiia; order Spongiisociales; family UBA4744; genus JANTGE01. The sequence goes on along the minus strand of JANTGE010000004.1, from coordinate 51 downwards.
CACCTTCGACGTTGGCCTCTGGGACGTCGACACGTTCCTCGGTGTGGTGGC
>JANTGE010000003.1 GCA_024763085.1 Acidimicrobiia bacterium | reverse complement strand
TATCGTCCAACCGCACCTGGCCTCCTCGTCCCGGATGCATCGGCAGCTGCTCCCCCTGTTGGAGGGTGAATGAGACGCCGAGTGCATCACCAAGGCCGCGAAGGATCGCCGTGGCGAGAAACACGTTCGAGTCGGGCCCATCCGAAGCGAGCGGACCGAGAACGACCACGCCAAGTCGCTGTGGCTGTGCCGGAATGCGCGGATCGTCGTCGTCAGGGCGGTCGAGGAACACCCGTCCGGTTTCGAACAGCGCAACCCTCTTGGCTCCGTATCCCACGTTGAACCGTACCGCCTCGAGGAGGCCGGGGAGAAGGGTCGGGCGCAGCACGGCCTGATCGTCCCGTAGCGGGTTCCGGACTCTCACGACACCGCCGTCGTGTCCCATACGGCGCAGGTCCTCTTCGGCTACGAATGACAACGTCGCTGCTTCGTGGATGCCCATACCAGTGAGGACCGAACCGATGCGTCGCAGCAGGCGGTCGTCTGGTGAGAACCCTGCACCGGTGCCGACCCGAACTCGTTCGGGGATCTTGTCGTAGCCGTAGAGCCGAGCCACCTCCTCTACCAGGTCGGCCGGCCTTGTCACATCGGGACGGAACGACGGCGCGACCACATCCAGGACGTCCCCGCCCGAAACCTCAAAACCGAGTCGGGAAAGGATGTCTACGACCTCCCCTGCCGGCAACTCGACGCCGGTCAGACGGGAGACCTCGGAGATCGGGAAAGGGATGTGCACTGGTTGATGTGGCTTCGGATAGGCGTCGACGAGCGGCGCGGCGACGAGCCCTCCTGCGATTTCGCTCATCAGTCGAGCGGCGCGATCTGCCGCTATCGGCGGGAGTTCGGGGTCTACACCGCGTTCGAAACGTGCGGACGCCTCCGTGCGAAGACCATGCCGCTTCGCCGTAAAGAGCACGCTCGGCGGGTCGAAGTGAGCGGCTTCGATGAGCACACGACTCGTGCCATCACCCACTTCGGAGGACTCACCTCCCATCACTCCGGCGATCGCGATGGGCCCGCTCGGATCGGCGATGACGAGATCCTCCTCGGTGAGCTCACGTTCGACGCCGTCCAGCGTACGCAGGTGCTCGCCTGGTCGGGCGCGCCGCACGATGACCGTGTGGTCGGCGACCTTGTCGAGATCGAACCCATGCAGCGGCTGGCCCAACTCGAGCAGCACGTAGTTGGTGATGTCGACGATGTTGCTGATCGGACGAACCCCCGCATCTCTCAAGCGCAGTCGCATCCAGAGCGGTGAGCGGCCGACGGCCACCTGACGCACTTCCCGTCCCACATACCTTGGAGCTCCATCGGGATCGTCGATCTCGACGACAACGTCCGAATCGGGCCCTGCTTCGGCCACCTCGGTGGGTGGCATCCGCACCGGCAGCCGGTAGTAGGCCCCAAGATCTCTCGCGATCCCATGAATGGACATCGCGTCGGGTCGGTTCGGAGTGATGGACAGGTCGAAGACGACGTCCGGATACGGCAGCAGCTCGGCGAAGTCGGTTCCAGGCGCCACGGTATCGTCTTCGAGGACGAGGATCCCCTCGGCATCATCTCCGATCCCCAGCTCTCCTTCCGAACAGATCATGCCGAACGACTCGATGCCCCGAATGGCACGCAGTCCCACCTCCATGCCGTTGGCAAGCGTGGCGCCAGGCAGCGACACCGGGACCACGGCGCCGGCTTCGAAGTTCCACGCACCACAGACGACGTCGTGGGTACCGTCGCCGACCCGGACCCGACAAAACCGAAGCCGGTCCGCGTTCGGGTGGGGCTCGACATGTTCGACCTTCCCTACGACCACACCGCTGAACGGCGCTTCGAGATGTTCCACGCCTTCGACCTCGTGGCCAAGGGACGCGAACACTTCGGCCAGTTCCGCGGGATCATCCGTTGGGAGATCGATGAACTCCTTGAGCCAACGCAGCGACACTCTCATCAGAACTGCTCCAACACGCGCAGGTCGTTCTCGTACAAATGCTTGATGTGGTTGATGCCATGTCTGACCAACGCAAGCCGATCGACACCCACCCCGAAGGCGAACCCCGACACGGCCGCCGGATCGTAGCCGACCGCCTCGAACACGTTGGGGTCGACCATTCCACAGCCGAGCAGTTCGATCCAACCGGTGTTGGAGCAGACACGGCAGCCGGACCCGTCGCAATTGAAACAGGAGACGTGCATCTCTGCAGAAGGTTCGGTGAACGGGAAGAAGTGTGGGAGGAGACGCACGGTGCGTTCTTTGCCAAAGAACGCACGCATGAACGCCGCCAAGGTTCCTTTCAGGTCCGCCATGGTGATGTCGGCGTCGACCGCGAGTCCTTCGACCTGATTGAAGACGGGCGAGTGGGTGGCGTCGAGGGTGTCGGCCCGGTAGACACGTCCCGGAACGACGACGTACACGGGAGGCTGGTGTGTCTCCATGTAGCGAATCTGCATGGGCGAGGTGTGGGTTCGCAACACGAGCTCATCTTCAGGTTCGCCCCAGTCGACGTAGAGCGTGTCCGACTCGAGCCGGGCCGGATGAGTGGGCGGGGTGTTCAGGGCGTCGAAGTTGTAGTAGGACGTCTCGACCTCCGGTCCCCGCGCGACGGCGTAGCCGAGCGACACGAAGATGTCGATGACCTCGTCGAGTGTTTGGCTCAGCAGGTGGCGGTGCCCGACCGGCACGTCGACGAGGGGAAGCGTCACATCGACGCGCTCTTCTTCGAGCAGCTGGTCTTCGGCAGCTCGTTCCAACGCCGCGCGCCGTTCGGCCAGGAGCTCTCTGATCCGGGTGAATGCCTCGTTCAGTCGGGCTCCGACGACGGGACGCTCCTCGGGCGGAAGCGAGCCCAGGCTGCGGCGCATCGTGGCGATGACCGACTCTCTGCCGATCAGCTCCCGTTCCAGGGCTTCGAGGCTCTCCAAGTCTCCTACGGCGTCGATGCGGCCCGGTGCGGCGGCGAGCAGCTCAGTGAGTTCTTGCATAGAGGTGGCAGGTTAGTCCCGGCAACCGACGACAGAAGCGATGATCGAACCCGCGGCGGCTGCGTTGAGGCTCTCGACATCGCCGCAACCCTGGATGGTGACCGCCACGTCGCACCGATCGACGATGGTATCGGGCAGTCCCTGGGCCTCGGCGCCGATGAGCACTGCGACTCTTCCGTCGGGTACCTCGTCGAGGGGAAGGCCGTCGCTCACGACGGTGGCGACCAAAGCGGCGTCGTGGGGGAGGTCTTCGAGACGATCGACCGACGAGATGGCCGTGTGGAAGTGGGCTCCGGCCCCCGCCCGCAACGCCTTGGGCGACCACACGTCCGCTCCCCCGTGGGTGACCACGTCCAAGCCGAACATCGCCGCACTGCGGATGAGGGTGCCGACGTTGCCCGGGTCTGCGACCTGCCACAACACCAGCATCGACCGGGCCGGCGGCGTTTCGCCGGGAAGACGAAACACTGCCACCGGGCTTTGCGGGCTTCGGGTGCCGGCGAGGCGTTTCAGCACCTCCTCCGAGATGCTGATCTCACCGGGGATACCCATCGGTTCGATGCTGTACACCGCTTCGAAGGTCACTCCGGCCGTCAGGGCCTCATGGACGAGATGAGGCCCTTCCAGAAGCCCGAGACCACTTCGTCGCCGCTCCGCTGCCTGATGCAGCTTCGCCGCGGCGACGATTCGCGGGTTACGCGGAGATGCTATCTCAGCCGCGGTTTGCTGCCTCTACGATGTTGCGGAACGCGTCCGGATCGGTGACCGCGAGGTCGGCGAGCATCTTGCGGTCGACCTCGATATCTGCCGCCTTCAGATCTGCCATGAGTTTCGAGTAGGTGGTGCCGTTCTGCCGGGCAGCCGCGTTGATACGGCTGATCCAAAGGCGCCGGAACTCCCCTTTGCGCGCACGGCGGTGGGCATATGAGTCCGCCATCGCGTGCATGACCTGCTCGTTGGCTGTCTTGAAGCGGCGGCTCTTGGCTCCCTTGTAGCCCTTCGCCCTGGCCATCACCTTGCGGTGCTTCTTCCGTCCGTGGACGGCTCGTTTCACGCGGGCCATCTACTTACCTCCCAGCATGCGCTTGGCGACCTTGCGGTCGCCGGGTGCGAGTTCCGTGTAGCCCTTGAGCTGCCGGAACCGCTTCCGGCTCTTCGCGAGTTTCAGGTGGCCGCGCCCTGCCCGCGCTCGGACGAGTTTCCCCGACCCGGTGCGTCGGATCCGTTTGGCGGCTCCGCGATGCGTCTTTTGTTTCATTCGGTCTCCTCTTCGGTGATCGCTTCGTCGCCAGACTCTTCGACCTTCCCTGGTGCCAGCACCATGAACATGTTGCGGCCTTCCTGCTTCGGCGCCTGCACGACTTTGGCGCGGTCGCCGAGTTCTTCGACGAGCCGGTCGATGATCTTCAGACCGAGCTCCGGTCGGCTGGCTTCCCGTCCGCGGAACCAGATCGTGATCTTCACTTTGTCGCCCTGTTCGAGGAACTGGATGACCTTGTTCCGTTTGATGATGTAGTCGTGCTCGCCGATTTTCGGCTTGAACTTCACCTCTTTGACGATGTTGCGCGTCTGCTTCTTACGGGCTTCGCGTGCCTTGACCGACTGTTCGTACTTGTACCGGCCGTAGTCCATGAGCCGACACACGGGCGGATCGGCGTTGGGGGCCACCTCGACGAGGTCCAGGCCGAGCTGGTCGGCCAGCCACAGGGCCTCTTCGAGTCTCTTGATTCCGACTTGGCTGCCGTCGGGTGCCACGACCCGGACCTTGGGCGCCCGGATGTAGCCGTTGACACGTAGCTCTGCGATCACTTCCTCCTATGAAAAACGGCGGCATCGCGAAGCAAGCCACCGTTTCGGGGACCTCGGCGCACCTCTACGGTGGCCGGGTGGGAGCGCTTCCTCCGCTTTGCCTGGGTTGTCATATGCAGTATACGGACCGCCAGGTCCGTGTCAACGCGGGTCAGGAGGCGGAACCGTCGAGTTGCTCCAGCACCGACACCATGGCGAGTGCCGCCTCGGCCGCCTCGTAGCCCTTGTTGCCTGGACCCGGCTCCGACCGCTCCTGCGCATGGCGAAACTCGCGGACGGTCAGCACGGCATTGGTGACGGGTTTCCCGGCCGAGAGGCCCACCCGGGTCAAGCCCTCCATCGCCTGGGTGGCGACGTGGTGGTAGTGGTCGGTCTCCCCGAGGATCACGGCACCGACGGCCACCACCGCATCGACCCCCTCCGCAAGGCGTTGCGCGGCGAGAGGCAGTTCCCATGCCCCGGGTACGTGGACAACGGTGACCCGGTCGGTCCCATGTCGTTCCAGAGCCTCCAGAGCTCCGGACAGGAGGGCGTCGGTCACCGAGGCGTTGAAGTCGGCGACGACGACGCCGACGTGGAGACCGTTCCCCGCGGGGGTTCCTTGTACCTCACGAATGGTCATGTCCCTCCAGGTGCAGTTCGTGGCCGAGTTTCTCGACTTTCGTCGTGAGATAGGCGAGATTCTCAGGATTCGGCGCCACCTCGAGCGGTACCGTCTCGACGATCTCGAGTCCGTACCCCTCGATGCCGGCCCGCTTCGTTGGGTTGTTCGTCATCAACCTGAGGGTGCTCAACCCCAGGTCGGAGAGGATCTGTGCACCGACGCCGTAGTCGCGGGCGTCGGTCGGCAGTCCAAGTTCCAGGTTGGCCTCGACCGTATCGCGGCCATGGTCCTGCAGCGCGTACGCCTCGAGTTTGTGCATGAGTCCGATGCCGCGACCCTCGTGGCCGCGGAGATACAACAGCACCCCTTGGCCTTCCTCGGCGATCTGGCGCATGGCGTCTCGTAGCTGGAACCCGCAATCGCAACGGAGACTGCCAAACGTGTCTCCGGTCAGACATTCAGAGTGCACCCGTACGAGGACGTTCTCTTCTCCGGAGACCTCTCCCATGACGAGGGCCAGGTGTTCCCGGTGGTCGATGAGCGACTCATAGGCAATGGCGCGAAAGACCCCGAATTCGGTGGGCAGCCTTGCTTCGGCACCGCGCCGCACCAGGCGTTGCTGCCGCCGCCGGTACGCAATGAGGTCGGCGATCGAAATCATCACGAGGTCGTGCTCCTTGGCGAACCGTTCGAGGTCGGGCAGACGGGCTACCTCCCCGTCTTCGTTGACGATCTCTGCAAGCACCCCGGCCGGATACAACCCGGCCAGCGTCGCCAGGTCGACGGCAGCCTCGGTGTGTCCGGCACGACGCAACACACCTCCGGGCTGGTACCGCAACGGGAAAATGTGCCCCGGCCTGGTCAGGTCCTCAGGTGCCGTGGCCTCATCGACCATGGCGGTGATCGTCGCCGCCCTATCTCGTGCCGAGATGCCGGTCGTCGTGCTGGGCGCGTAGTCGACGGAGACGGTAAAGGCCGTGTTCCGCAGGTCGGTGTTGTGGGTCACCATCATCGGGATACGAAGCTGGTCGAGTCGCTCTCCGAGCAGCGGAACGCAGATGATGCCGCTGGTGTGGCGCACCATGAAACCGATCGTCTCCGGGGTGGCCTTCTCGGCCGCCAGGATGAGGTCTCCCTCGTTCTCCCGGTCTTCGTCATCGACGACGATCACGAACCGTCCATCCTTCATCGCCGCGACGGCCTCTTCGATCGGAGCGAAGCTCATCGGCGACCTCCCCAGAGCCGTTCGACGTACTTGGCTACGATGTCGACCTCCAGGTTCACCGAGTCCCTCGATGTCCGTCGGCCAAGCACCGTCACAGCGAGCGTGTGAGGGATCAGGGCCACCTCGAACCAGTCATCGCCGGCTTTGGTGACGGTCAGGCTCACCCCATCGACGGCGATGGAACCTTTCTCGGCTATATAGCGGGCGAGGTCGGCACCGACGCCGATTCGCATCCTCACGCCATCATCGTCTTCGATCACGTCCCGAATCTCCCCGACACCGTCGACATGTCCCTGGACGATGTGCCCATCGAAGCGACCGTCGCTCCTGAGCGGCCGCTCCAGATCGACGGCGTCTCCCACGGAGAGAAGACCGAGATTGGTGCGCTGGAGCGTCTCGGGAACGACGTCGACGGAGAAGCCTTCCGTGTCATGTTCGACGACGGTCAGGCAGACTCCGTTGACCGCGACCGAGTCACCGATGTCGAACCCTTCGAGGGGCGCCTCGACTCGCAGTCGGGCCCCGCGCTCGGTCATCTCGAGCGAACGCACCTGCCCGAGCGCTTCCACTATGCCGGTAAACATCTCACCTCCATCTCGATGCGAAGATCGGACCCGAGCCGTTCTTCACCGGCGATCTTCACCGGTGTCGCCTGTCCGATCGTCGCGAACACGTCCGTAAACATTCCCTTGCCGATCCCACCTGCGATTTTCCCTGCGAGGTAGACCACCAGCCTGTCGACCAGCCCGGCGGACCACAGCGATGCGGCGAGTCCCGGACCTCCTTCGACGAGGAGATCGACGATGCCCCGAGACCCGAGTTCCTGCAGGCCGCTCCGAAGGTCGACAGAGGATCCGTCAGGAACGGCTATGCGTCCGCCGCCTTCCCGCGGACTGAGGATCAGTGGGTCTCTCTGCAAGATCGCTGCATCGGCGGGGACCTCGCGCTTTCCTTCGACCACGATAGGTCGCGGCTGCCGTGCAGTTTCCACGAGCCGCACATCCAGCCGGGGATCGTCGGCGATGACCGTGCCGATTCCGACCATCACCGCGTCCGACTCGGAGCGGAGCCGGTGGGCGTCCTCCCTCGAGGCCTCGCCGGTGATCCACTGTGAACTGCCGTCGGCGGCTGCGGTCTGCCCGTCGAAGGTGGCTGCCATTTTCAAGGTGACTCTGGGCCGGCCAAGACGGCGGTGGATGAAGTAGCCAGGGTCCACCGCCTCTCCGTCTACACCGGGAACGCCGACCACCACTTCGATGCCGGCTGCTCGCAGCCGGTCGAATCCACGTCCGCTGACCTGAACGTCAGGGTCTTCTGCCGCCGCCACCACCCGACGAATGCCGGCTTCGATGATCGCGTCGGTGCACGGCGGAGTGCGGCCCTGATGGTTACAGGGTTCCAGGGTGACGTAGAGGGTGCCGCCTGCTGCCCGGTTCCCGGCCACCTCGAGAGCGACCGCCTCGGCGTGAGGCGAGCCGGGGCCGCGGTGCATACCCTCTCCAACCACCTGGCCGGCCGTGTCGACGACGACGGCTCCCACCCGCGGGTTCGGGTGCGGCTGAGCCTGCTGCGCCAATTCGACGGCTCTCTCGAGATGCGTCGCGTCCACGTGGTCCTCTCTGGTGGGTGGGCGCGCGCACGCACGACACCCGCCTTCTTCCATCCGGACTGTCACCGTCGGCTCCGGAGTTCCACCGGATCAACCCCAGTCGGGGGTCGCGGGCTTTCACCGCCGGTCGGGAATTGCACCCTGCCCTGAAGGTGGGCACGGCCAGTGTAGTGGAGGTCAGGCGGTCCGTCGGTCGATCCGGTAGGAGGAGCCGGCCACCTGCTTGGCGAACTCCTTCATCTCCACGGCGATGGCCGAGGCCTCCCACTGTGACGTGATCGGACGATGCAGGTTCGTTACGACACCCATCGAGATAGATACGATCGGGAACGCGTGCTGTTCTCCCCGCCGGTCGGGCACCTCGATGTAGCCCCGGAGGGCGTCTTCGGTGTCGTAGAAGTCCAGAATGCCGTTGTCGAAGGTCGTGATTCCCAGCTTGCAGAAGGTCTCAACGGCGTCAGGGTGGACGACGGCCAGGAAGTCATCCCCTCCAATGTGCCCGACGAACGCATCGGCGGCACCGCATCCGGCGGCGGCTTCGAGGAGCGCATGGGCGGTGAACTTGATGACCTGGTCTCCCCGCATGAAGCCGTAGTGGTCGTTGTAGGCCTTGAAGTTGTCGAGGTCCGCCTGGACGATGGCCAGTGGACTCCCTTGCCGGATGCGACGCTCCAACTCCTGCGAAATCCGAAAGTTGCCCGGAAGCCCGGTGAGGGGCGACACGTCCCGCATCGTCTGCGACCTTCTGAGTACCGCCTTCACCCGGGCGATCAGCTCGTCGACATCGAAAGGTTTCGTGATGTAGTCGTCGGCGCCGAGTTCGAGACCCCGGATACGGTCTTCGGGCAGCGTCCTGGCGGTGAGGAGGATGATCGACGTGTTGGCCGCGGCGGGATGCGCTCGCAGTCTGCGAAGTACCCCGAAGCCGTCCATCCCGGGCATCATGACGTCCAGGAGTACCAGGTCGGGCGGCTGTTGCGACACCGACTCGATCGCGTCGGCGCCGGTCGTCGCCAACTCGACCCCGAATCCCTCCAGTTCGAGGTTGACCCGTATGAACTGCAGGATGTCCGGGTCGTCGTCTACGACCAGAATCCGTTCTGCCATTTCACTCCTCTACGGCTGCCCGCAGATCCCTGATCGCCTGGGCCGGATCTGGCGTCCGGAACACGGAGCTTCCGGCCACGAAGATGTCGGCCCCGGCTCTGCGAGCCTGCGGAGCGGTGACGGGGCTGATGCCTCCGTCGATCTCTATATCGGCAGGAAGTCCCTCGAGGTCAATGGCCTTTCTGGCCCGCTCGACTTTTTTGAGCACCTCGGGCATGAACGATTGCCCGCCGAACCCTGGGTTCACCGACATGACGAGCAGAAGGTCTACGAGGTCGAGATAGGGTTCGACGGCCTCGTACGGCGTAGGCGGGTTGAGTGCCAGGCCAAACGACAGGCCGTGGTCTCGGGCCAGCGCAGCCACCTCGGTGGGGTTCGGATACACCTCGATGTGTACGGTGACGAGATCCGCCCCGGCTTTCTGGAGATCGGCGAAGTAGACGTGCGGGTTGGTGGTCATCAGATGGCAGTCGAAGAAGAGCGCCGAGCTGCGGCGAAGCGCTCTGATCACCGGCATGCCGAAGGTCAGGTTGGGTACGAAGTGGCCGTCCATCACGTCGAGGTGCAACAGGTCGGCTTCGGGTTCGACGCGGGCGACGTCCGTGGCGAGAGCTCCGAAGTCGGCGGACAGGATCGAGGGTGCGATTCGTGGAGTGCGCATCAGTCGAGTGTAGGGCGCCGGGCCACCGTCGGCGTCTTCCGGAGGCCGCGCAGCCAGGCGGCGACAGGCATGCGCTTACGTCCCGGTGCCTGAACCTCGACGGGGACCAGGCAGCCGCTTGCTGTGCCAATGGCAATGCCGTCTTCGACGGCGATCACCTGTCCCGGTTCTGCGTCGCAGTCGCCGACGCGGGCCCGCCAGATCTTCACTCTTTGGCCGTCGAGGTCGATGCTCGCTCCGCGACGTGTCGTCGCCGCTCGTACGGTTCGCCACAGCTCGAAGGCGGGTCGTTCCGGATCGAGGTCGAAGACCGAGTCGGGCAGGCGGGGAGCGTACGTCGCCGATGCGTCATCCTGGGGCCTCGGAGCCAAGGTCCCGGCGAGATGGGCGGGCAGTGTCTCGACGAGCAGGCCCGCTCCGAGGTCGGCAAGTGAGGCGGTGAGCGTGGAGGCGTCGTCTTCTTCGCCGATAGGTACGGCTCGTTGAGCAACGATGGGCCCGGTGTCGAGCCCCTCGTCCAGGCGAATGATGGTGACCCCGGTCACTTCGTCGCCGGCCAGAAGGGCATGTTCGATCGGTGTCGCTCCCCGCCATCGAGGCAGCAGGGAAAAGTGCACATTGAGAAAACCGTGAGGGATGGCTTCGAGGGTCTCGGGTTTGATGATGACCCCGTAGGCGACGACAACCGCCACTTCGGGCCGAAGTTCGGCGATGCCATCGCGCAACGACACGACCGGCAGGTGGAGCTCCTCCGCCGCCTGCTTCACCGGGGACGGCTGAGGGCGGTTCGATCGCCCTCTGGGCCGATCGGGACGGGTGACCACCCCGACCACGTCGTACTCGGTGACGAGCCTCTTCAGCGTCGGCACCGCCGACGTCGGCGTACCGAGGAACAGCACCCGGGTCATGAGCCCAGCCCCAGCGTCCTTTCGCGTAGATGGCGGAGGGCCTCTTTGCGCACGTCGGGTGCCAGGCGCTCGAGCAGGAGCATCCCCTGGAGGTGGTCGTATTCATGCTGCAGCACTCGACCCAAGAGTTCGTCGCCGGCGTACTCGACTTCACGCCCGTGCTCATCCCACCCTGTCACCCTGGCAAACGCCGCTCGTCGTATCGGCCAGAAGTAGCCGGGGACCGAGAGGCAGCCCTCTTCGAATTCCCACTCCCCCGACGTCTCTACCAGCATCGGATTGATCACTACCTTTGGTCCTTCACCGGCATCGAAGACGAACACCTGCTTCGAGACCCCGATCTGCGGGGCGGCCAGGCCGACACCAGGCGCGTCGTACATCGTTTCGATCATGTCTTCGACCAGCCGGCGGACCCTCTCGTCGATCGGGTCGACCGGTTCGGCCTTCGCCCGCAACACGGGGTCGCCAAACGTTCGGATGGGGAAGATCGCCATGGGTTGGAGCTTAGAGGTCCAGAGGATCGACGTCGATCCTCACCGTGGCTCCTCCGTCTCTCAGTCGTTGCACGAGCGGGCGGAGCGTCTGTTTGAACCGGGTCAAGTCGGCACCCTGGACGAGCCAGCGTTCCCGTCCGTGGTGGAGGGCGGGCCCGAGGATCGATACCTCCTTGGTGGCGACGCTTTCGAGCAGTTCGCCGGCGGTTCCCTCGGCCACCTCGAGCACCAGCACCTCGCCTGCGGGCGGCAGTCCGAGTCGAGCCCGTGCTGAGATCTCCCGGCGGAGGAACGGCAGAGGATCCCCGGAGGTGAGCGTCTCCAAGACAGGATGGCGCGGTTCGATGGTTTGGACGATGAGCCTTCGGCCGTCTCCGAACGGGATCAGACTGGCAAGTCTCGCAAGGACCCGCAGCGCCTCTTCCGCGGCGTTGTAGGCGCTGCCGTGGATGAGCCCATCAGCATCGATGGCCACCCCGAGGGACACTTCTCCGAGACGCGGCAGGTCTCGTTCGGTGCCTACCCAGATGGACGCTTCGCTCCCCACGCCTCCGACGACGTCGCCGAACGCCCGCCGGATCTCCTCCTGCACTCGGCCGGTGCCGGCACCAAGCGGCACGAACTGTCGTGAGCCACAGGCGACGCACGGACCGAGCGCGGCGCCGCAGCGGGTGCAGACGTCGCCTGGTTCGGGGCGGGTACCGCAGCCCGGACAGAGACGAATCGTGCGGCACGAAGCGCACCGAGAGGCCGGTGCGTAGCCGTGCCGATGGGTAAACACGAAGACACGGCGTCCGGTACGGAGGGCCTGGGCGATCGCCGCCCGGGTCCGGTCTGCCAGCAGCCCTATGTTGGGCGGCTCTTCGGTTCGGTCGACGATCTCGACGGGCGGCCAGGCACGCCGATGTCCGGAGAGGGTGGTGACTTCAACCCCGGTAGCCAGGAGCGCGGTGGAGGGAACCGACCCAACATACAGGATTCCGAATTTCTCGATGATGGCACGCCGACGGGCAACATCTCTGCCGTGGACGGTAGGAGTCTGGCGGTCCTTCATCGCCCGTCTGCCCTCTTCGATCATGACGATCAGTTCCAGTTGTTTGACGGGCCAAAACACGATCCGGTGGGTACCGACGATGACCGTTCCTGGCCGGGTGGCGGCCTGGCTCCATGCACGAGTCGCGGCCCGCGCCGGGGTGGAGGGCAATACGACGAGGGGCTGCCCCCCAAGGTCGTCGACGCGGTCGGCGAACCCTTCCACTTCGGCGGCGGTGGGAAGCACCACCATGACCGACCTCCCGGCAGCGGCAGCAGCGAGCACGGCATCGGCGGCCACTTGCTGCTCCTCTTTGCCTGCCAGGACATACAGGGGTCGGCGCCGGGCCCCTGTGGTGAGTTCCCTGACCGGCGCCGGCAGATGATCGCCCGCCGCATGTGGGGGTGCTCCCTGTCGTTCTTTGGCGATCCGTGGCAGGTTGGGTGGACCGGCTCGGGGCAGCATTACCGAGAGGGGCGCCACATAGTGGTACGCGGCCCACCGGAGCACTTCGAGTAGCCGCTCATCGAATATGGGCAGCTCCCCCGAAATCGACTTGATGCGCTTCAGACCGCTCGAGTCACCTTCCTCGAGGCGGGTCACCCAGCCTCGTACCGTTCGTCCGGCGAGGGGCACTCTGACGATCGACCCGACCTGGGTACCCTCGAGCGCCTCATATCGGAACCCGCCGTCGACGGAGAAGGACGGGACGTCGGGTACGACGGTGGCGATCAGCTTGCCGAACCTCCGTCGAGCTCTTCCCACGGGAACTCGGGGCGTCCGAAGTGCCCGTAGGCGGACGTGGGTGTGTAGATCGGTCGGCGAAGATCGAACCGTTCCATGATCGCCTCGGGACGGAAGTCGTGGCGAAGCACTGCCTTTTCGATCTCTTCGAACGGGGCATGCTCGGTTCCGAACGTCTCGATGCGGATCGAGAACGGACGCGCCCGTCCGATCGCGTAGGAGATCTGCAGCTCACAACGGTCGGCGAGACCGGCGGCAACGACTGCCTTGGCAGCATGCCTGGCCGCGTAGGCTCCCGAACGGTCCACCTTCGTGGCATCCTTGCCGGAGAAACAGCCGCCTCCGTGGTGGGCGGCCCCACCGTAGGTGTCAACGATGATCTTCCTCCCGGTGAGTCCGGTGTCGGCTTCGGGCCCACCCGACACGAAACGCCCGGACGGGTTCACCAGGAACTCGACGTCGCCGGCTCGCAAGTGCGGTTCGACGATCGGATCGACCACGAGGTTCCAGAGGTCCTGCTCCATTTCCTCCAGGGAAACATCAGGGGCGTGCTGAGCCGAGATGAGCAGACGTTTGACGCCGATCGGTCGGCCATCGTGGTACTCCATCGTCACTTGTGTCTTGCCATCTGGACGCAGATAGGCCAACTTGCCGGTCTTCCGTACCTCGGCGAGGCGGCGGGCGAGCCGGTGGGCGTAGAGGATCGGGGCCGGCATCAGCTCGTCGGTCTCGTTCGACGCATAGCCGAACATGATGCCCTGGTCACCTGCACCGACCTTGTCGAGCGGGTCCCGTGATCCGTGGCGCCACTCCCAGCTCTCGGCAACGCCGCCCGCGATGTCCTGACTCTGAGGTCCGATGAGCACCTCGATAGGGACGTTGTCGGAGAAGCTCGCCGACGGATCGTCGTAGCCGGCGGCGGCAATGGCGCTTCTCGCCACGGCTTCTATCGCTGTGCTGTCGACGTCGGCACTGGTTCCGATCTCTCCAGCGACGAACACCCTGTCTGGCGTGACGAGGGTTTCACAGGCGACCCTTCCCCGTGGATCCAACCCGAGAACGAGGTCGACCACGCTATCGGATATTCGGTCGGCGACCTTGTCAGGGTGGCCTTCGGTGACAGACTCGGAGGTGAAGTACCAGTGCATCAGGCGAGTATACGGCCATTCGCGGTGTCAACGACGGACACAAATGCAATCGACGCTTGCTGGTGCCTAGGGCTCCAGTTGTGACTCGATGAGATCCCAGAGTCTGTGCGCGACGTCGCGTTTCGACAACATCGGCCAACGGTCGATCTGGCCATCGTGGATGACGGTCACCTGGTTCGTGTCGGTGCCGAACCCAGATCCGGGTGCCGTGACGTCATTGGCGACCATCACGTCGACGCCCTTCTTCTTCGCCTTGTCGACGGCACGATCGAGCGACCCCGTTTCGGCGGCGAATCCGACGACGAATGGGCGGCGATCCTGGGAGGTGACCGATGCCAAGATGTCGGGATTTGCCGTCAGTTCGATCTGCGGGACACCGTCGCTGCGTCGGATTTTCTCCTCGGCCAGAACGGCAGGTCGGAAGTCGGCGACGGCGGCAGCCATCACGAGTACATCAGCGTCGCTGCTGGTCCTGGTGACGGCTTCGAGCATCTGCTGGGCCGTCTCAACCGGAACGAGATCGACACGTGGCGGCACCGGCAGAGCGGATGCGGAGATGAGCGTCACGGCCGCGTCCCGTCGTGCCGCTTCTTCTGCGATGGCGTACCCCATCTTGCCGGTGGACCGATTCCCGATGTAGCGCACCGGATCGATGGGCTCTCTGGTCCCGCCGGCGGTGACGACGACACGCCGCCCGGCCAGCGACGGGTTCAGCATGGCGTCGAGAGCCACGACGATCTCTTCGGGTTCGGCCATTCGACCAATCCCTCGATCATCACCCGCGAGGGCTCCCGAGTCGGGGCCGACCATTCGTCTGCCGTCGGCGAGGAGAGTGGCGACGTTGCGTCGGGTCGCCGGATGCTCCCACATCTCGGTATGCATGGCCGGAGCGAAGAGGATCGGGGATCGAGCTGCGAGCAGCGTAGCGGTGACGAGGTCGTCGCCGATACCGTTGGCCGCTTTGGCGAGCAGCGTCGCCGTGGCGGGTGCGACAACGATGCCGTCGGCCCAGGCAGCCAGTTCCGTGTGGGGACTCACGGCGCCGAAGAGTGTCTCGGCGACAGGATGTTCGGTCAACGCGGCAAATGTCTGCGCTCCGACGAATTCGCCGGCTGCCTGCGTCATCGCGACGCGAACCTCCGCTCCTTCTTCGCGGAGCCTTCGCACCAGGTAGGCGGTCTTGTAGGCGGCGATACCACCACTGACGGCGATGAGGATGCGGCGACCCTCCAGCACCTTCAGGCTTCTTCTTCGGTCCGCTCGGCGATGACCTTCCCTGCGGCGATCTCCTCGAACGCGATCGTGAGCGGCTTGTGGCTCAACGTGTGCACCTGCGGTGGCACATAGTGGCCGATGCCTTCTCCGAGCTGGTTGAAGTAGGCGTTGATCTGTCGGGCCCTCCGTGCGGCGAGGACGACGAGGTCGAAGCGGCCTCCGGCGACGTCGACCAGGTCCTCGATCGGTGGTTGCATCATGATGGGTTCTCTCTCGGTTCGGGGTGTTCCAGTATACGCACGATCTGTTCGACAGCGGTTTCGACGTCGTCGTTGACGACGACATGGTCGAAGATCCTCGGAGCTACCTCCAGTTGCCATCGGGCGATGATGAGACGTCGCGACACCTGGGTCGGGTCGGTGTCGCCGCGCCCTGCGAGTCGGCGTTCCAGTTCGGCAACGGACGGCGGAGCCAGAAAGACGGTGACGGCTTCTGCCATCGCTGCTTTCACCTGCATGGCCCCTTTGACTTCGATGTCGAGCAGGACATCCTCTCCGGCGGCCAGATGCGCCAGCACCGGTGCTCGCGGCGTACCGTATCGATACCCGCTGTATTCGGCCCATTCGAGCAGTTCCCCGCGGCGGCGCATCTCGTCGAACTCTGTTTCGGTGACGAAGCGGTAGTCGATCCCGTCGCGTTCACCGAGACGGGGCGGACGGGTCGTCACCGACACCGAGAAGTGGAGTGGATGGCGCGCGGCGAGGGCGCGCACGACGGTCGTCTTGCCGACTCCGGAAGGTCCCGAGACGACGAGAAGCCGGCCGCTACGAGAGCGTTTCGAGGAGTCCTGCCCGCTGCCGCCGACCGAGCCCACGCAGCCTCCTGCTGTCCGCGATGTCGAGTTGCTCCATGAGCCGTTTGGCTCTCACCTTCCCAAACCCGGGAAGCGAGGACAGCACGGCATAGACTTTGATGCCGGCGACCATCTCGTCTTGTTCGGCACGTTCGAGCACTTCGGCGAACGAGATGGCCCCCATCTTGAGCAGTTGTTTCACCTCGGCCCGGACACGGCGGACCTCGGCAGCTTTGGCCAGAGCGGCGGCACGCTGCTCGTCGGAAAGTGAAGGAGGTGTCATGGACGGCACTCTACCAGCAGGGATTCGGCTGCCGCGAGCGGGTCGGCCGCCCTCGTGATCGGCCTGCCGACGATGAGGTAGTCGGCTCCCCGGCGGGTTGCCTCCCCCGGGGTGGCGACCCGCTTCTGGTCGGCAACCTCCGCACCTTCCGGGCGGATACCAGGGGTGAACACGGTGAGGTCGGGGGCGACCTGACGAACGACTCCAAGTTCGTGTACCGAAGCCACCACCCCTTCGCAACCGGCACCCGCGGCAAGCTTCGACAGACGAGCGACGAGTCTCCCGGCAGAGGTCTGGTAGCCCATCTTCGCGAGCGTGGCGTCGTCGAGAGACGTCAGGACCGTGATCGCAACGACACCGTCACCGAACCCGTCGACCGCAGCCTCGAGCATGGCCGGTCCTCCAGCCGCGTGCACGGTGAGCCAGCGGCCGCCGAAGCGGCGCAGAGCCGTGGCGGCCCGACCGACAGTGGCCGGTATGTCATGGAGCTTCGCGTCGATGAACACCGGCTTACCGAGGCGCGCCACCGCCGCGACCGTCGCCGGTCCCGGTCCGGACAGCAACTCCAGTCCAACTTTGAACCCACCGACGGCCGGAGCGAGCCGCCTCGCGAGCAGGACGGCCTCCTCGGCGGTGGGAACATCGAGTGCAACGATCAGAGGGTTGGCGTTCACGCAGCCGCTCCGATCAGTTCGCCAAGCGTTGCGGCACCCATACGACGGGCCAGACGCACCGTCTCTTTGAGAATGCGGCGCCCGGCCTTCGGCTCCGCGAAGTGGACGGTTCCGATGCCGACTGCCGACGCTCCCGCGAGGAGATACTCAACGACATCGCGACCGGTCTGCACTCCCCCGGTGCCGACGATCGGGACGGTCGGCATGGCTCGATGCACGTCGAGGACACACCGAAGTGAGATCGGTTTCAACCCGGGACCCGAGTAGCCACCCTTCCCGGCAGACAGCACCGGGGTCATCGTGTCGAGATCGATGGCAGCGCCCCAGATGGTGTTGGTCAAGGTGAGGAAGGACGCCCCTGCCTCGACGACCGCCTCTGCGATACCGACGATGTCTTGCGCGTTCGGCGACAGCTTCGCACCTACCGGGAGCTCCACCGCGTCGGCGACCTCGCGGATCACTCGTCGGGACGCTTCCGGGTCGAGGGCGATGATGCCGTGGCCGTCGAGGTTCGGACAGGAGAGGTTGACTTCTACGGCGGCGACGCCGGCATCTTCGAAACGCCGCGCAACCGACGCAAACGCTCCGGGATTCGTACCGACCGCAGAAGCCCACACGGGCACCCCGACGTCGCCCAGATGCGGAGCCACGTCCTCCATCCAGGCCTCGATACCAGGGTTCTGGATCCCGATAGCGTTCAGCATGCCCGTGGCAATCGGAGCGACTCTCGGCGGTTCCCGGCCTGGCCAGGGCTCATCGCTGACCGACTTCGCTACCGCCCCTCCGTAGGCTTCGAACGCAGCGACAGGCGCCACATCGACAACCGAACCGACGGTGCCGGCAGCAGCTACCAGCGGTGTTCTCAGGTCGAGCGGTCCAACCGAGGCCGTGATGTTCATCGGTGGGTAACCGCCCCTTCGAAGATCGTGTAGCGCACGGCGCCGGTGAGCTCGCTCCCCAAGTACGGCGAGTTCTCCGACTTGGATCGGAACCTCTGCACCGTCCAGCTGGTGTCCGGGTCGAAAACCACCAGATTGGCCGGCGCCCCTGGCTCTATCCACCATCCGTGACGCTCCAGTCCGGCGAGGCGAGCCGGAGCCACCGACAACCGATCGAACAGGGTCTGCGTGTCGAGCAGGGGCGCGACGAGCGCAGCTGCCGTTTCCAGTCCAATGATCCCCCTCGGGGCATGCTCGAAGGGAACGTCCTTCTCATGGGCCGCATGGGGGGCATGGTCGGTGGCTACCAGGTCGATGACCCCGTCACGCAGCGCCTCACGCACGGCCTCGAGGTCGTCCGGTGTACGCAGCGGGGGGTACATCTTGTACGCCGGATCCATCGACTCGACCGCCCGATGGTCGAGCGTGAGGTGATGAGGTGTGGCCTCGGCGGTCACCGGCATACCTGCTGCTTTGGCCCGCCGAACCAGCTCGACGGTGCCTGCCGTGGAAACGTGTTGAACGTGGTATCGGCAGCCGGTCAATTCGACCAGCCGGAGGTCGCGGGCCACGATCGTTTCCTCTGCCAACGCGGGCATGCCGCCCATCCCGAGGCGTGACGACACGGACCCTTCGTGCATGTGGCCGTCCCGGGTCAGGCCGGCGTCTTCCGCGTGCTCGGCGATGACCCCGCCCCTGTCCGCCAGGTACTCCATCGCCATTCGGAGCAGCCCGGCGTCGGCGACTGCGTCGCCGTCGTCGCTGAAGATCCGTACACCGGCGTTCCAGAGTTCGTCGAGATGCGCCAGGGCGCTACCGGCCCGCCCAAGCGTGATCGCTCCTGCCGGTACAACTTCCACGAAGCCGACCTCTCTCCCGCGGTCGAGGATGTACCTGGCCAGGTGGCCGCTGTCGATTGCCGGATCCGTGTTCGGCATCGTCACCACGGCGGTGAACCCACCGGCCGCTGCCGCCGCGGAACCGCTGGCGATGTCTTCTTTCCATTCCAAGCCGGGTTCCCGGAAGTGCACGTGTACATCGACGAACCCCGGACCGACGTAGGCTCCCGCGCAGTCGAGCACCTCACCACGACGCTCTCCGTCACTGCCGACGGCGGCCACCGTGTCTCCGTCGATGACGACGTCGGCCGAGACGGCTCCGTCGGGGGTCAACACCGTCCCGTTGATGAGTGTGATCTCAGACATCGACATCCTCCTCTCCCAGCAGGCGAAGCAGGACGGCCATCCTGACCGCTACGCCGTTGGCAACCTGTTCTTCCACCAGTGCCCGCGGATGGTCCGCCACCGCCGCCGATATCTCCACGCCGCGGTTCATCGGTCCCGGATGCATCACGATCGAGTCCTCGGGCAGCCGGTCGAACCGTTCGTTGGTCATACCGAACCGTTCGACATACTCGGCAAGGGATGGCAAGACCGACGCTCCACCGCGCTCTGTCTGGATACGAAGCAGATAGATGACGTCTCCATCGAGCACGTCGTCGATAGTGTCGACCGTCTTGACGGGCCATCCCTCCAGATCCACCGGGAGCAGCGTCCGGGGAGCAACGAGGGTGACGTCTGCCCCGAGGGTGGTGAAGGCCCAAATGTCGGATCGCGCCACCCGGGAGTGACGAATGTCGCCGACGATGGCAATTCGAAGCCCGTCCAGGGTGCCGAAGTGTCTGCGGATGGTGAGCGAGTCCAGCAGCGCCTGCGTCGGGTGCTGGTGGGCGCCGTCTCCGGCGTTGAGGACGGGCAGGCCGGTCCAGTCGGCGACCCGCCACGGTGTACCGGTTGCTTTGTGTCGAACGACGAGGGCATCGGCGCCCATCGCTTTGATCGTCAACGCAGTGTCTTTCAGCGACTCGCCCTTCGACAGGGACGAGGTGCCTGGCGAGAAGCTCATCGTGTCCGCCGACAGCGCTTTGGCAGCTCGTTCGAAGGACATGCGCGTCCTGGTCGACGGTTCGAAGAACAACATCGCCACCGTCTTGCCACGAAGCGCCGGCACCTTCGGGATCGGACGTGCGAGCACTTCGACGAACCGGTCGCCGAGGTCGAGCAGCGACTCCAGGTCCGGCTTCGAGATGGTTTCCGTACTGAGGAAATGCTTCATGTCGCGTCCTCGATCGCCACTTCGTCGGTCCCGTCTATCTCCGAAACCGAGACACGTACCCGTTCGTGGGCCGCGGTGGGGAGGTTCTTGCCGACGAAGTCGGGGCGAATCGGCAGTTGCCGGTGCCCTCGATCAACCAGAACGGCCAGCTGCACGGCGGCCGGCCGACCGAAGTCGGTGAGCGCGTCGAGAGCTGCCCGGATAGTTCTTCCGGTGTAGAGCACGTCGTCGACCAGTACGACGACCCGGCCGCCGACATCTACAGGGAGCGTGGTCTCGGCGAGTTCCTTCATCGGATGGGCAGCGAGATCATCTCGGTAGAGACCGATGTCGAGCGCTCCGACGGGGACATCGCGGCCCTCGATCTCGCCAATCAACCGGGCGAGCCGCTCCGCCAGCGGGACCCCGCGGGTCTGGATGCCCACGAGGACCACATCGCCGCCTTTGTTTCGTTCTACGATCTCGTGGGCCATTCGGCGAAGGGCACGCGCGACATCCCCGGCGTCCATCACCCTTGGCATGATGCCCCCTGACACAACAAAACCGCCCTTTGGACGGCACACACATGTCTCATCGGTTGCTCCTTCCCGGCCTCACCGGACCGTGTTAAAGGGTTTCGGCGAGCGTAGCAGATCAGCGGTCGGCGGCGAGCGTTGCAAGCAGCCCGTTGACGAATTCGGAGCTGCGGTCGGTCGAGTAGGTCTTTGCCAGATCGACCGCCTCGGAGATGACGACGCCGGGCGGAGTGGCTTCGTGGCGCAGCTCATAGAGTCCGAGCCGGAGTATTGCCCGATCGACCGGTGCCATACGCTCCACCCGCCAGCGACGCGACGTCGCGGCCAGCTCCGCGTCGAGTTCGGCAAGATGCTCGAGGGTGCCCTCGACCAGGCGTCGAGCCTTGGGTGGCAGGTCGCTCAACTCTGGCGCACCGCCTCGAAGATCGGCTTCGTAGAGCGCCTGCACGGCGCGGGCTCTCGCTTCGATGGCTAGACCCTCGTGATGTAGTCGCCGGTCCGGGTGTCTACTTTGACGACGTCGCCTGCTTCTACGAAAAGGGGCACCTGCACGACGAGTCCGGTGGAGAGCGTGACCGGTTTGGTCGCTCCGGAGACCCTGTCTCCCTTGACCCCGGGTTCGGCTTCGACCACCTCGAGCTCGACGGACGCAGGCAGCTCGACGCTGATCGGGTTTCCCTGATACATGGGAAGGATCACGACGAGGCCGTCGGCGAGGTAGCCGGCGGCTTCGCCTACCTCCTCTTCGGGGATTGCAAGCTGGGCGTACGTTTCGAGGTCCATGAAGTGGTAGCCGAGATCGTCCCGGTAGAGGAACTGATGCTCCCGGCGGTCGATGACCGCTTGTTGCACGTTCTCTCCTGCCCGGAAGGTACGGTCGATGACTGCTCCGGTGTCGAGATTCTTGAGCTTCATCCGAACGAAGGCCTTGCCTTTGCCCGGTTTTACATGCTGATACTCGAGCACGGCGAACAGCCCTTCGGGAAGGTCGAGGGCCATGCCCGGCCTGGCGTCGTTCGTCGAAATCATACGGCAGTGTATCGCTCGACGACCGCTCGTACCGCATCTTCGTCGACCTCGACGAGGACCGGGCGCCCGACACTCTCGAGCAAGACCATCCGCAGACGGCCGGCCGTCCGCTTCTTGTCGCGACGCAGCAGCGGCACGAGCTGATCCCAGCCAACCTGCGGAACCGAGCGCGGAACCCGGTAGCGGTCGAGCAGCCCGGATTGGATCGAGCGACCATCAAATCCGAACCGTGCCTCACTCAAGGCAGCAGCTATCTCCATGCCGATGGCGACGGCGTGTCCGTGACGGAGATTGGCCGCCGCCTCGAAAGCATGGCCAACCGTGTGGCCATAGTTCAGCACCGCTCTCAGTCCCTGCTCTCGAAGATCCTTCTCTACGATCCTCGCCTTGACTTGAATCGCTTCGGAGATGACCTCCTCGGCCACCGCGGCGCCCGAGGTGAGGAGGTCGAACAGGCGTCCCCCACCGATCATGGCGGCTTTGATGATCTCCGCGTATCCGTCGGCGGCGAGGTGGGCAGGCAACCGTTCGAGGATGTCGAGGTCGACAGCCACGCGGACAGGTTCCCAGAACGTCCCGATGAGGTTCTTCGCGGTGGCGTCCACCGCCGTCTTGCCGCCGATGGCTGCGTCGACTGCGGCAAGCAACGTGGTCGGTACATACGCCGTCTCGATCCCACGCAGGTAGACCGATCCGACGAACCCGGTGGTGTCGGTGGCAGCGCCACCTCCGACTCCGATGATGGCCCCTTGCCGGTCGAGGCCCAGCTCCGCGAGCCGCTCGACGACGGATGCCACGACCGACAGTTGCTTCGCTGCCTCCCCATCGGGAAGCTCGAGAACCGGAGCCCTGTGCGCCGACGCGACCGCCTGAGCCGTCGCCGCAACGGTCGGCTGGGCGAGCACGACGACGCCGGTCCGGTCGCTCCGCTGGGGCAGGCATTCGACAGCGACCTGCCGGCCGATGACGACTTCGGTGTGTCCCGCTGTCAGCCGCTGCATGCCTGCATCACCTCATCGACGACTTCCTCGATCGGCCGCCCGGCATCGACCATGACGTGGGCCGCTTCGTCGTAGGCGGCTCTCCGATCTTGTTCGAGGTCGCCCAGCACCGCACTCGGGTCATCGTGCTGCAGCAGGGGGCGGCCTTCCGGATCGGCGCGTGTGGCGAGGATCGAAGGCCCCGCTCGGAGCCATACGACGACACCGGACCTTCTCATGGCCGCCCGGGCGTCTGGGTGCAGGACGGAGCCCCCACCGCAGGCGACGACTTCAGGATGTTCTGACCTTGCCCACTCTTCGACGAGTGCTCGTTCGCGTTCACGGAACAGGTCCTGGTTGCGGAACTGCTCCTCGATCGGCCCGTATCTGGCTGCGAGTTCGGCGTCTATGTCGCCGAAGGTCGTCGACAGCCGTTCCGCGACTCTGCGTCCGACGGTGCTCTTGCCGGCCCCCATCAGCCCCACCAGCCAGAGTTTCAACGTTCGTCCAGTCTCGCGCGGTAGGCGGCGACCCGCTCCTGCACGTCCGTGATCGTGTCGCCTCCGAACATCTCGACGAAAGCCACGGCAAGGGTCCATGCCACCATGTGTTCGCCGACGACCGACGCGGCCGGGACGGCACAGACATCGGATCGCTCCCGGAAGGCCACATCGGCCCCGCCGGTTGCGACGTCCACGGTGCGAAGCGGGCGCATCAGCGTCGAGAGAGGCTTCATCGCCGCTTTGACCACGATCGGTTCGCCGTTGCTCATTCCTCCCTCGACGCCACCTGCACGGTTGGAGAGGCGCCGTCGATCGGTGTCGATCTCGTCGTGGGCCGCCGATCCGGGGCCCGCTGCCGTGGCGAACGCGTCGCCGATCTCGACGCCTTTCACCGCGGGAATCGACAGAAGTGCCCGTCCAAGCAGACCGTCGAGTCGCCGGTCCCACTGGGTGTGAGAGCCGAGTCCGGCGGGTACGCCTTCGGCTACCACCGCGAAGATTCCTCCCAGCGTGTCCCTGTCGGCTTTGGCACGGTCGATCGCCATCATCATGGCCTCGGCACCATCGACGGATCTGGTCGGCGACGCTTCGATGAGTTCCCGCTCCGCGACGGTGGCGGCCCGGGAGGCGGTCTCGCCGCCAATCTGGACGACCGAGCCAACGACGGACACCCCGAGCGCCGCCAGGAGTTCCTCGGCGGCATAGCCGGCAACCGCCCTTGCGGCGGTCTCTCGGGCCGAGGCCCGCTCCAGGATCGGGCGGGCGTCCCCGGTGTCGTATTTCTGCATGCCGGGCAGGTCGGCATGTCCGGGACGGGGAGTCGTCAGGAGGCGCTTCGGCCTGCCTCCTGGAGCGGGGTCCAACTCGTCCTTCCACCGTTCCGCTTCCGTGTTGCGGATGACCACCGCAACGGGCGCGCCGGTGGTGAGGCCGAACCGGATCCCGGCGATGATCTCGATCTCATCCCGTTCGATCCGCATCCTCGGTCCGCGGCCGTATCCCTGCCGGCGCCGTGCCAACTCTCCGGCGAGCCCATCGGCGGTGAACCGAAGACCAGCCGGCAGACCGTCGACGATGGTGACGAGTCCGACACCATGAGACTCTCCGGCGGTGAGGAATCGCAACATGGTGATAGTTTCGACACGGTCGGACGGCTCGGCAAGTCCTACTTGAAGATCACATCGCCAACCGTCAGGGTGAAGGCGTTGTCCCGGTAGAGGATCACCACTGAGTCGGTGTCGAGACTCACCACCATGAAGTCGTCGGCGAAGACGTCACCGACTCCTACATCGTATGAGGTGGAGTCGACTTGCACCGTCGCTCGCAAGACACCGGCTACGTCGCGGACCTCCATGAGCTCTACCCGGATCCCGGACGGCTCGAAGGTGCCGGTCCCTCCCCCACCTCCAACCGGGGATCCTTCGGTGATCAGCGGCCTGAACGGGTCCCGGGGCTGGGCGAGCTGAAACGCACCGGTGGCGATCTCCTGCCCTGCGAGCCCTGCCGGGGCGGGTGCGGCAGGACTCGGCTGGGCAAGAGGGCCGTCGAGGGCCGCGGGGGACGCTCCCATGATGGCCGGACCGAGCAGGAGCCAGCTCACCGCCACCGCGACGCCGAGCATCAGGATGGAGACAGCGACCGCGGTGCCGGTTCTCGCCGTCATCAGGCACCTCCTGTCGTGGTCGTCGTGGTTGCCTCCGTCGTCGTAGTCGTGGTCGACGGTTCGGTCGTGGTCGTGGTGGTCTCTTCGTCGGCAGGGATCTCCGGAACCGCAATGCCGCTGGTAGCAAACGCTTTGGCGTTGATCGTCACGTTGAGCACGATGAAGCCGTCCTGCTCGGTTGGGGAGATCGTTACGCCGTCGATCCGGACGAGTCGCTCCAGGTCCGACATCCCGTACAGGTAGCCGAGCAGTTCGAAGAATTGTCCTTCGACCTGCAAGGTGATGGGTATCTCGAAATACCCTGCACCTTCGATCTCCGTCGGAGCGCCCCAGGTCGCACCGAGCCAGTCGATGCCGGTCTCATCGGCAAGAGTGTTCAGGTCTTCGATGAGTCCCGGCATACTCGGCGTCGGCGGAATCTGCGCTTCGAGGGCACCTATGGCCGAGATGTAGCTGAGTTCGTTGTCACGGATCTTCTGCAGTCTCGCCAATCTGGTTTGCAGAAGCACCGCCTCATCCTGCGCAGCCTGAAGCTGGGAATCCGTCTCGCCGATCTTCTCGTTGATCGGCCGCAGTCCGAACATGTACCACAGGGCCGTGACCGCTACGAAGACGAGCAAGGCGACGACCAGCGTCTGACGTTTCATTGCGGCACCTCGGGTATCCGTTCGGCGGCGCGTTCGGAAAGGCTTGCTGCGGTCAGAGATGCAGCAGAGTTGAACTCCACAATCGGGACTTCACCGATGCTCGAGAGCGTGGCTGATGTCACCCATCCTCCACCGACCGAGGGCCAGGGATCCTCGTCGAGTACCCGAAGCCAGGTCGAGACGTCCGGGTAGTCGAACGCCGTGCCACTCATTTGCAGCTGTCCGTACACTTCCGGCGCATCCGGATCATCGACGGCCGTCCCGGAGAATCCTGTGAGCCATACCCGCTCGGGAATCACCCGGGCAAGGTCGTTGAAGAGTCGCCCCCATGCGACGTCGCGTGCCAGCGCAGCTTGTACCAGGGCCACATCGGTGTCGTAGGTGGATCTGAGCTCCTCGGCATCTTTCAGCGCTGCGATCTTGCCTGAGGTAGCAGTGTTGAGTTGCTCCTGCCGCGCCAGCTCCGCCTCGGCGTCTGCGAGCTTCCCGTTCCACCACACGGCCACCATGACCAGCACCAACACATAGGCTGCTCCGAGGGCCATGAGGCCAAACAGTCGGCGGCGGCCTGCGGCTTTCTTGGCCAGCTCTCCCGGCAGCAGGTTGACGGGACGCATCAGGCTTCACCCCACATCGCAAGGCCGAGCGGCACAGGCAAGACCGGTTCGATCTGTGCCAGTTCTGCTTCGGACATGCCGACCTTGCCCGTTTGCACCCTTCCCTCTGCCAACACCCGGAGCGGTTCGATGGGTACCTCGAGTTGCGAAGCCAGCCGGTTGGCCAGATGGGGCAGTCTGGCTCCGTTGCCGGAGATCAGGACTCGCTCAATGCGTTCATCCTGGGCTTCGGAGAGGTAGAAGTCGAGGGACCCCCGAACTTCCTCGATGAGGGCGTCGGCTTCCCTCGTGAGGGCGGCTCTCCCCGGGTCCCCTTCCGCATCTGCGCGGCCCTCTGGAAGAACACCGATGCGGCGCTTCAAGCGTTCGGCTTCATCCGATGAAATGGACGCGGCGCTTGCCAGCGCTCTCGTGAATGAGCTCCCTCCCATCGGCATGATGCGCAGAAAGCGAACGGTTCCGTTCTTGAGGATCGCAACCTGCGTCACCCCAGCACCGATGTTGACCATTGCCTGAGAACCCGGGGGCACATCGAATTCGGTGCCGAACGCGGCCCGGACCATCGCAAACGCTTGAAGGTCGAGCGCCATAGGTTTGATGCCGGCCCCCGTCACCACTCCAAGCACTTCGTCGATCATGTCTTTCTGGGCGGCAATGACAAGGACCGACAGCATGGCTTCGCCTTCTGGAGTGGCGAACTCTTCGAGGGGCACGAAGTCGAGGACGGCGTCGTCGATCGCCATCGGAACGTACTCCGCCGCCCGGAAGGCGAGCGACTCCCGCAGTTCCTCTTCGGACATGTAGGGAACGTCGAGGCGGCGAACGATGATCCGCTGGTTGGCGATGCCGACGACGACCCGTCTTTTCGGGAGTTTCGCGCTCTTCCAGAGCGCGATCAGGGCATCTCGCACCAGATCGGGGTCGACGATTTCACCGCCGACCACGGCACCTTCGGTCAGCGCGACTTGGCCGTACCGTTTGAGTACCGGTGCTCCCCTTTGCATCTGTACCATGGCTGCTCTTACAGCACTGGTGCCGATGTCCAACCCGACATTCGTCGTCATGTTTACTCCGCCCAGCCGGTAGCGCTCCGGCAACCATCGAATTACATCGATGTTGTTTGAACCCTACCAATGGACGGTAGAAGCTGCAAGCAATCAGACGCCGAGGTACCACCGTACGAGCGGCTCTCCGATGCCCAGGGCAAGCCAGGCCCCAACGATGAGGGCCGGGCCGAAGGCGATCGCGTCCTTACGACCACGCCGCCTCAGCAGCAGCAAGCCAACCGAGACGATGCCACCGACGAAGAACGCCAGAAAGACGCCGGATGCGAGCACCGCCCAGGAGCGGAAGGCGAGGAACACGCCGAGCATGAAGGAGAGCTTGACGTCCCCCATGCCGAAGCCCCCGCGGGCAGCGATGGCGATGAGGAGGAGCAGGCCGAAGTAGATCACGCCGCCCAGCAGCGCCCTCCCCAAGTTCGACGTCAGACCGTCGGCAACAGCACCGGCAGTCAGGAGGACGACCCCAACCGCCGTTCCGACATAGACGATCTTGTTGGGTAGTCGATGATGGTCGAGGTCGGTGAGGATGAGGGTCATGGTCACACCGGCAAACCACAGGTACGCGGCCAGGATCCAATGCAGGCCCACGACCAATAAGGCGGCGGCAAAGAGTACTGCGGTCCCCGCCTCCACTACCGGATACCGTACGGAGATGCGACTACCACAGTCCCGGCACCGCCCACGCAGCACGAGCCATGAGACAACCGGGATGTTGTCATAGGGTCTGATCGGAGTTCCACAGTTCGGACACGCCGATCCTGGAGAAACGACGGACTTTCCTTCTGGAACCCGATAGGCGACAACGTTGATGAACGAACCGACGATGAGGCCAAGGATGGCGGCGAGAGCGACTACCACTCCGTCCCCGTGCAGTCGGCAAGGTCATCGACATCCGCGCGGGCCGCTCCGATGCAGGTGTAGACGCCGGTGGTAGGACCCTGTGCGACTCGTTTCACGCCGAGCCACGAGCCGGTGCTCGATTGCGTGTAGAGCAGCACCGTGTCGTTGGCATTGACCGTCGCGCCGACCACGATGTGAATCGAGTCGTCGGCAACGCCCGACCAGTCGAGCGCCGGTTCCGCAGCAGCCAAGATCGCCACCACGGCAGTGTACTGGGCATCGTCGACGGCGACGACCTCCTCGGTCTTGAGAGCGGCTATCAGCCTGCTCTCAGCTGCCCGGTCTTGCGCCCGCTCTCGCGCACCTAGGAACGTCGGGATGCCGATCGCCATGAGCATGGCGATGATCAGCACCACCACCATCAGCTCGACAAGCGTGAAGCCTCTCTCCGATTTCATATCGCTCATGTCATCGGTGCGGCGAGGGCTCACCTTGAGTGGAACACCCCGCAACGCGAAGAGAGGGTGGCTGAGCCACCCTCTCTCGGCGTTCGGTTCTCGGACTACCAGCTGGTGCCGTTGCACTCGAGGACCGTGTCTACATCGGCCAGCGCAGCACCGGACCCGTAGGTCGTGCCGCCACCGCTCGTATCATCGGCGATGCAGAAGAACGTCCCTGATGCGCTCTCCTTGGTCAACAGAACGGTACTGGCTGTGGCGAGCACGCCGACTTTGCTGGTGCTCGTATTTGCCACCGTATCGAAGTCGATGCTCGGCTCGAGGGCTTCGTAGGCAGCCGCCGTCGTTGCAGCGTCAGTGTCGAGGTAGGTCTCCCCATCCACATAGAACACCTTCGCTGCAGTCAATCCGTTCCGCAGGTCGCTCTGCGCGGCGCGGTCCTGCGCCTTCTCGCGAGCACCCAGGAACGTCGGGATGGCAATCGCCATGAGAATGGCAATGATCAGCACGACCACCATCAACTCGACGAGGGTGAAGCCTTCTTCGTTGCGAAGTCCTTCGCGGATCTTGCGCATCATGATGGTTTCTCCTTCCGGACCGGATCTCGGTCCCTCAGATGCGCTATCGACCACCGAGCGTATGTCCTTGAGCACTTTCAGTCGCATACGCGAACCAATCGTCGGCCTGCTCGGCGGACTAGTTCCCTGTCGACCAAACCGCAGGCGACATGACCAACCCGAAGTGGATGGCTTTCAATGCCAAAGTACCTGGTACCAAGTACCAGGTACTTTCTCAGAGCCGCACTCTGGGGTCGCAGGTCGCCTGCCTACTGCACCAGGTTGATGAGGTTGAACATCGGCATGTAGAGGGCGACGATCATGCCGCCAACGGACCCGCCCAGCACGACCATCAAGAGTGGTTCGAGGAGCGAGGTCAGGCTGTCCACCGTCGCGTTGACCTCGGCGTTGTAGAAGTCGCCGATCTTCTCCAGCATCGTGTCGAGTGCCCCAGTCTCTTCGCCAACGGCCAGCATCTGCACGACCATGGGCGGGAAGATGGGATGTTTCGACAGTGGCTGTGCCAACGACTCGCCCTCTTTGACCGACGAGCGGACCTCCCTGACGGCTCGAGCGACGACCTCATTGCCGGCGGTCTCGGCGACGATATCCATCGCCTGGAGGATCGGGACGGCAGTTCTCGTCAGGGACGCAAGCGTCTCTGAGAAGCGGGCGATCGCGGTCTTCTGCGTCAAACCGCCGAAGATCGGCACCTTCAGTTTGAACGAATCGAAGAGGAAACGGCCTTGTTCGGTCGCCACCCACCTGCGGAACGCGAAGAAGGAGACCCCGAAGCCGAGCAGCACGATCCACCATTTCGCGACGGCGAACTGTGAAACAGACAGCAGTATCTGGGTTGGAACCGGCAGCGTCCCTCCCAGGTCTGCGTACATGTCTTCGAACATGGGGACGATGAAGATCAGCATGGCCGCCATGATCAGGACAACAAGCCCGAGCACCGCAATCGGGTAGCTCATCGCAGACTTCACCTTGCCGCGCAGCTCCACCTGTCGCTCCAGGGTGTCCGCCAACCTAAGCAAGGTCTCGTCGAGCACGCCGCCGATCTCACCGGCGCGCACCATCGCCACGTACAGTCGATTGAAGGCCTTCGGATGACCGTCCATCGCCTCGGAGAGGCTCTTGCCCTTTTCGACGTCGGCCTTGATCTCCGAGATGATCTCGGCGAACGCCCGGTTGGGCGTCTGCTCGGACAGGATCGCAAGGGATCGCAGCAGCGAGAGGCCAGCGTTGATCATCGTGGCGAACTGGCGAGAAAAGACCGCCACTTCTTTCGTCTTGATCCGGCCGGAGAGACCGGGGATCTTGATCTCTTTCTGCAGCGCGGAGGCCTTCTGCTCCTCGATCGAGATCGGAGACAGGCCCCGATCACGCAAGGTGCGGACTGCCGCAGCCGTCGAGTCTGCGTTCAGCTCACCGCTATGGATGAGGCCCTCTTTGTCTTTGACCTGATATGCGTATGTGACCATGCTGGGCCTCCCGTCAGGCAACTCGTCCGGTCAGCCGCCGCAGGTCTTCGAGGTTCACGCAGCGATCGACGGCCTCTTCGAACGTGATCTTCTGTCGCTTGACCAGGTCAGCGAGCGACTGGTCCATGGTCTGCATCCCGTACTTCCCGCCGGACTGCATCGCCGTGGCGATCTGCTGGGTCTTCCCTTCCCGGATCAGGTTCCTGATGGCCGGGGTGGCAACCAACACCTCGGCAGCGGCGACCCTGCCGCGACCGTCTCGGCTGGGTACGAGCTGCTGAGTGACGATGGCCTGCAACGTCGCCGCCAACTGCACCCTGACCTGCTGTTGCTGATGCGCGGGAAACACGTCGATGATCCGATCCACCGTCTGGGGCGCGTCCTGGGTGTGCAGCGTTGCGAACACCAGGTGGCCGGTCTCGGCAGCCGTCAGCGCCGTGGAGATCGTTTCGAGATCCCGCATCTCCCCCACCAGCAGCACGTCCGGGTCTTGTCGAAGTGCATGCCGGAGCGCCGTTTGGAAGCCGAGAGTGTCGTTCCCGACCTCCCGTTGATTGACGATTGCCTTCTTGTGCCGGTGAAGAAACTCAATCGGGTCTTCGATGGTCAAAATGTGCACCGCTCGCCGATTGTTGATACGGTCGATGATCGCCGCGAGCGTCGTCGACTTGCCGGCCCCCGTCGGACCTGTGACGAGCACGAGGCCACGATGGAGTTCGGCGAACTCGGCAAGGACCGGTGGCATGCCCAGTTCTTCGATCGACATGATCTCGGTCGGTATCGCCCGGAACACCGCGCCGATGGAGTCCCGCTGGAAGAACACGTTCATGCGGAATCGGCCGCGACCGGGCAGCGGATGCGACCCATCCAACTCGAGGTGCTCCTCCAAAGCTTCTCTCTGCCGTTCGGTGAGAATCCCGTAGATCATCCGGCGGAGTTCGGCGGGCATCAGCGGGTCGTATCCGGGGATGGGCATGAGGCGACCGTTGACCCGTATCTGTGGTGGGACTCCGCTGGTCAGGTGAAGATCTGACCCACCATTCTCCATCACGTAGGTCAGCATGTCGTTGATCGAAGGTTCCGGCTTCGACTCTGCGGTGACGGCTGCCTTTCCGTACACGAACTCGATGGCACGATGGATGCCCTCTCGAGTCGCCATCGCCAGCGTCACCGGACTCTTCATGTCCTCTTCGAGCGCCAGTCGCAGGTTCCCGTTGAACGGATCGGCGACGGCGACGAGCACGGTCCCGTCTGACTCTCTCCGGACCGGCATGGCCAGCAGTTCGGCGGCACGTTCGAAAGGAAGCATGCCGGTTGCCTGCGGTTCCAGCAGCGCATCGTCAAGGTCGACGAAGGGAACGTCCACGCGTGACGCCACTGCCCGAAGGACGTCTTCTTCCCGCACGTGGCCGCGCTCGACCAGCAGTTTGGCCAGAGGACGGCCCGAGTCGGCTTCGACCCGGAGCAGGTCTTCCAGCACGTCCCGCGGCAGCACACGCTGGTCGACCAGCAGTTCGCCGAGCTTACGAGATGAACGCACCGTCATACCCTTTCTATCGGTCATCGAAACCTCCACCTTGACGCTCAGACGACGACCCGGAGGATTTCTTCCAGGCTGGTGATCCCTGCGGCCACTTTTCGCAGCCCATCATGTTTCAAAGGTCGCATCCCGCCTGCGATGGCGGCACGGGTGATCACTTCCGTCGAGGCCCGCTCCACTGCAAGGCGCTCGATGTCTTCGTCGACCAACATGAGTTCGTGGATGGCCACTCGGCCCCGATACCCCGTGTTGGAGCAGACCTTGCACCCGACAGGCCGGTAGAGCGTCTCGGGGGGATCTCCTTCCCATCCGATCTCTTCGAGTGCCTGTTCTGTGGGCTCATATTGCTCTTTGCAGTTGTCACAGAGGCGGCGGGCCAGTCGCTGGGCAAGTACCCCGTCGAGCGCCGAGCCGACGAGAAACGGCTCGACGCCCATTTCGATGAGGCGGCTGATCGAAGACGGCGCATCGTTGGTGTGCAGCGTTGACAGCACCAGGTGTCCGGTCAGAGCCGACTCGATCGCTATCCGTGCGGTCTCGGTGTCCCGGATCTCGCCGACGAGCATGATGTCCGGGTCCTGACGAAGGAACGACCGCAGCGCGGAAGCGAAGGTGAGTCCGGCCTTCTTGTTCACCTGCACCTGGCTGATCCCCGAAAGCCGGTACTCGACCGGATCTTCGATGGTAACGATGTTGACTTCGGGCCGGTTGAGAACGTTGAGGGTTGCGTACAGCGTCGTCGACTTTCCGGATCCGGTCGGGCCGACCACCAGGATGGTGCCGTACGGTTTCGTGTAGGAAGCGGCGTAGCGCTCGAGGGTGTCGGGCTCGAAGCCGAGATCTTCGAGTTCGAGGAGCGCCGTCGAAGTATCGAGGAGGCGCATCACGACCTTCTCGCCGTAGATCGTGGGCAGCGACGACACTCGAAGGTCCAGCTGCCTGCCTCCGACCTTGAGGTTGATGCGCCCGTCCTGAGGGCGCCGGCGTTCGGCGATGTCGATGTCTGCCATGATCTTCAGCCGGGACACCACGGCGTTGGAGATCGAACGGGGCGTTCGCATGATCTCGTGAAGGACCCCATCGATGCGGAACCGAACTCGGAGATCCCGTTCGGTGGGCTCGATGTGAATGTCGGAAGCTCTGTCGGCGGCGGCCCTCGTGATCAGCATGTTGACGAGCTTCACGACCGGCGCCTCGTCGGCGGCCGCTTCGACCGCACCGAGGTCCTGGGTCTCTACGCTGTCCTCCGCCGCAAGTTCGGCAAGGTCGGTAACCGACCCATCGAGCGCAGCGATCTTTCCGATAGCGTCTTCGACGTCGGAACGTGTCGCGACCTTCGGCAGCACTTCACGGCCGGTGATGGCACGAATGTCGTCGATGGCCAGCACGTTCGCCGGGTCTGCCATCGCAACCACGAGACTGTCGCCGTCGAAAGCAACCGGCAGCGCGGCGTATCGCCTGGCGAGCGCTTCCGGGATCAGCGAGGCCGCTGCCGGATCGACCGTTTCTTCCCGAAGGTCGATGAAATCGAGCCCGATCGATCTCGCCAGCACCCGAACCAGGTCACGTTCGTCGACGAGGCGTTCGTCGACGAGAACCCGGCCGAGCGGCAAACCGGACTCGGCGTGGATTTCGAGGGCGCGGTCGAGTGCCTCCTGGGTGACGATCCCCTCTTCGAGGAGCAACGCGCCCAGGTGGCCGGCGTCTCTTCTGACCATGCCGCGGCTGGTCATCTAGGAACCGTCCCTCCCGATCGACCCGATGCCTCGGCGGCGTCGGAGACCGGAGAGGCGGTCATCCGGCTCGGCCACCATGTCGGAGAGGGCTCCTTTCAGGAGTTCCCGCTCGTCGTCATCGGAGCCGGCCGACGGCTCGGACTCGGTTTCCTCGGTCGCCTCGGACGCCTCCTGGCCCTCTTCCTGCGACGCCGGCACCCTCGGTCCGACTACTTCGATCGGTGGGACATCCTCGGCCTCTTCCCCGTACACATGCCGGGCGTTTGGTCGGTGATCGGCCACTTCGAGCAGACCTCGCCGAACCATCGCCGCCATGGTTTCGGCTGCTTTGAACTCGGACCATCCGAGCGTTCGGGCCACATGCTCGACCGATGCCTGGCCGAGCAACCCGGCGAGTACGCGCCACTCGTCGGCGTCGAGTTGCAGGGAGCCGTCGTCAGGCGCGGCGGCTGCCACCGGCCTCAGATGGAAGCCGACGCCGGGAATGACCTGTTCGATGTCGGCCCAGCGGGCCATGCGGTGGTTCGCCTCATCCACGCACTCGCCGACGTCGAGCACGACGCCGGTATCGAACCGTGGAGCCACGTCGTCGCTGAACGAGAAGGTGCCGGCGTCCTGGCGCAGAATCCGGAACAGGACATCGGAAACCTGATCTTTGAGGAACGCGGTGAGGGTCTCCTCTGATGCTCCCGACGCGAGAATGTCTGCGATGGATCGCTCTCGACGTTCGACGTGCACCCACTGCTTCGGATCGACGAGACCCGCCTCGACGAGCTTGGCATGGAACTCTTCGTCCCTTCGGGTCGTGCCGTACGAGACCCGTCCTTCCGAGAAGTAGACGCGCGCCTCGATGTGATCCCCGTCGATCTTGAGCACCCCGCTCTTGCGAGTCTTACCGATCAGACCGATCACCTCGGCGATCGGGAATGCCTCCAACGCACCGGTCAATGACATGATGTTTGCCCTTCCTGTTCCTCTCGTGATGTCGGCGCGGACGAGAGCGGGCTTGAGACTTTTAGGGAAGGACCCCGTCGGCTTTGGCCTGAGCTTTGAGACGGAGGAACTCGTCGTACGTCTCGGCGAACGAGTGGCGTCCATCGGCGGACGTAAGGACGTAGTACAGGAAGTCGGAGTCTGCGGGATGCGCCGCCGCTTCGAGGCTTCGCAATGCCGGCGCTCCGATCGGCGTCGGGGGCAGGCCGCCGATCCGATAGGTGTTGTAGGGCGAGTCGATCTCGAGATCGTCGAGCGTCAGCGCCTTGCCGCGTTCGCCGAGCGCATAGAGCACGGTGGCGTCGATCTGCAGCGGCATGCCGATCTCGAGCCGGTTGACGATCACCGAGGCGATGAGAGGCCGATCGTCGTCCACCTTGGCCTCGGCCTCGACCATCGAAGCGACGATGATGCCCTCGTAGACCGAGAGGCCGCGGGCTTGAAGCGCGCTCCAGTCGAGGCTGTCGACCCGCGCCGTCATGGTGTCGGCGAGTTTCTGCAGTATCTGGACCGGCGTGGCGCTTTCGGAGATCTCGTAGGTGTCCGGGTAGAGCAGCCCTTCCCACGTCTGCGGGTCTGCGGCTTCCCCGTTGTGATAGGGAGACGTAACCTGGTCGAGGGCAGTTTCGAACTCGCTCAGCGTATAGGGCGTCTGCTCCGCCAGCGAAGCAAGCAGTTCGCTGACCCAAAGCCCTTCCCTCAGCGTGATGCGGTAAGAAGCGTCTTCGGGGCCGTTGAGCAACACCTCCAGAGCTGCCGCAGGTCCCATGCCGGTCACCATCCGGTAGGTGCCCGCTTGCAGCCGATCGGCGACGCCCTGCCGACGGACCTCGGCCTCGAACGCCAGAGACGAATCGACGATGCCCTTCTCGGCCAGCAGCGACCCGATCTGCCTCGCAGCGACACCCGCCGGAATGACCACCTCGACGCTCTCCCCCGCGACGATGTCGGCCGGCGCGGTCACGTCGGTGACACCTCCGAGACCGCCTACCCAAGCGGCGAGCTTTCTGGCCCCCGTGACCGCCACCACCGCGACCAGCGCCACGGCGGCGAGTACCACGATGGGGCGGACCTTACTCGTCATCGGCGATCCAGCCAGCTTTGCAGAATCACCGCGGCGGCCACCTTGTCGATGTTTCCGCGACGGGTTGCCCTCGACGCGTCGGCGGCGAGCATCGCGTCGTGGGCGATGCGAGTGCTAAAGCGCTCATCTACGAACGAGACCGGAAGGCCGGTCAGCGCCGCCACCTCCTCACCGAAGCTCCGAGCCGCCATGGCCGCCGCCGTCTCGGACCCGTCCAGGGACGTCGGCAATCCGACGACGATCTCCTCGATCTGGTACTCGGCAACGAGCCGCTCCAACGCATCGTGCCAGTCGTCGGCGGCGAGGACGTCGAGTGGCTGTGCCGTCAGACGCAACGGGTCGCTCATCGCGACTCCGATCCGCACGGTTCCGTAGTCGAGCGCGAGGATTCGGCTCATCAGACCTCAGCGACGAGGCGTGCTGCGGTCTCTTTCGCGACCTCCAGCGCCTCCGCCAGATGTTCGCCTCGCGGCCCTCCGGCCTGGGACAGTTCCGGATCCCGGCTTCCGCCTCCTCCGAGGAGCTTGGCTGCCGGCAGGAGGATGTCGGCCGCCGAGACGCCCCTTTCCACCAGGTCCTTGCTGACGACACCGACCAGGGAGCCCTTCTCGCCGTTGCGGGAGCCGACGACGACGACGCCGCTGCCGAGACGGTTCCTGATGGTGAGGGCGAGAGCTCGCATCTGGTCTGGACCCAGCCCGTCTCTCTCGACGACGACGACGCCGGCGTCACCGACTCTCTCGGCGCCTTCTGCGAGTTCGGCGGCTTCTTCGGCTTCGAGCTTTTGTCTGAGGGCCGACAGCTCCGACTCGAGCTCCCGGGTCCGTTCGACCAGCTTGCGTACCCGTTCCGGTACCTCTTCGGGACGAGCGTGGAGCAGTCGCCCGGTCTCTCCGAGCCGCCTCCGCAACGAAGCAATGTGCTCGTAGGCGAAGTCGCCAGAGAGGGCCTCGATGCGGCGCAGGTTCGATCCGATGGAAGACTCGGCGAGCACGATCACCGGCCCGACCTGACCGGCGCTCGGGGTGTGTGTGCCTCCGCACAGTTCCTTCGAGTAGTCCCCGATTTCTATGACCCGTACCTGCTCGCCGTACTTGTCGCCGAAGAACGCCAACGCTCCCTGGCGTCGGGCATCCTCGATCGAGGTGACGAAGGCATGTACCCGGGCATTCTCGATGATGCGTTCGTTCGCCACGCGTTCGACCTCTGCGAACTCTTCTTCGCTGAGAGGACCGAAGTGACTGAAGTCGAACCTGAGCCTCCCCGCCTCGTTCAGGGAACCGGCCTGCTGGACATGGGGTCCCAGGACGGTCCGCAACGACCAGTGGAGGATGTGGGTCCCCGTGTGCGATTTGGAGACCGCCTCTCGCCGCGGGGCATCGACGAGCGCGTCGACCGTCTGCCCGCGCTGCAGGCTGCCCCGTTCGACGGTGGCATGGTGTGAGATCAGACCAGGCACGGCGAGCTGCGTGTCGTGCACCACCAAGCGACCTGTCTCCGATTCCAGGATGCCCTTGTCGCCGACCTGTCCACCTGCTTCGGCGTAGAAGGGGGTGTGGTCGAGGAACACCTCGACTTGCATGCCCTCCTCCACTCGTTCTGCCGGTTCGCCATCGACGAGCAGCCCGACGACGGTGGAGGGGGCCGCCAGTTCTGTGTAGCCGACGAACCGGGACGGGCCCGCCGTGTCGAGCACCGCCCGGTACACGGCGACGTCAGCACCCTCGTCGCTGCTCCTGGCCGCCCGCGCCCGCCGGCGCTGCTCCTCCATCGCTTCGTCGAACTCGTGCAGGTCGACGTCGACGCCGCGCTCTGCGGCGATCTCGGTGGTCAGCTCGACGGGGAACCCGAACGTGTCGTGGAGTTTGAACGCGACCGACCCTGGAAGCAGCGCCCCTTCCTCGAGCCGGTCCAGCTCATCCTCGAGGAGTGTGTGGCCGGCAGCGAGCGTCTGACGGAACTTCTCTTCCTCTCTGGCGACCACGTCACGAATGAACGCGCGCTGGGTCACCAGCTCCGGGTAGGCGTCACCCATCGTGTCGATGGTCGCCTCCACCAGTGCCGGGGTGACGGCACCGTT
The DNA here is from genome assembly GCA_024763085.1 of Acidimicrobiia bacterium. Taxonomy (GTDB): domain Bacteria; phylum Actinomycetota; class Acidimicrobiia; order Spongiisociales; family UBA4744; genus JANTGE01. The sequence continues at coordinate 2,637 of JANTGE010000003.1, read as the reverse complement.
GCCTTTGAGCCGCCACGCATGCCGCACCGCCCGGCGCAGCACCCGGCGCAGCACGTAGCCGCGTCCCTCGTTCGACGGCACCACACCATCGGCGATGAGGAACGTGATGGATCGTCCGTGGTCGGCCAGGACCCGCAGCGACACGTCGGCGATCGGGTCGTCCCCGTACCGGATACCCGCGTAGGCGGCGGCGGTGTCGAGCACGGGCCGGACCGTGTCGACCTCGAAGACAGAGTCGAGACCCTGCAGAATCATCGAGGTGCGTTCCAGACCCATCCCGGTGTCGATGTTCTTGGCAGGCAGGTCGCCGACGACGTGGTAGGGCTCATCCTGGATGTTCTGCATGAACACCAGGTTCCAGATCTCGACGAAGCGTTCCTCGTCGACCACCGGGCCCCCGTCTGGTCCGTATTCGGGTCCGCGGTCGTAGAAGATCTCGGAGCTGGGTCCGCATGGCCCGGGTACACCCATCTGCCAGAAGTTGTCCTTGCCGCGTCGCTGGACCCGATTGGGGGGAACACCGACCTCTTCGATCCAGATCCTGGCGGCTTCGTCGTCGGTCTCGTGGACGGTGAACCAGAGAAGATCCGGGTCGACGCCTACGACTTCGGTGATGAACTCGTAAGCCCAGGGGATCGCCTTCTCCTTGAAGTAGTCCCCGAAGCTGAAGTTGCCGAGCATCTCGAAGAACGTCAGATGCCGTGCCGTCGTGCCGATGATGTCGATGTCGACGGTGCGGAAGCATTTCTGCGACGAGGTGGCTCGTGGAAATGGCGGCGTCTCCTCTCCCAGGAAGTAGGGCTTGAACGGCACCATCCCGGCGTTCGTCAGCAGCAGGGTCGGGTCGACGGGAATGAGCGACGCCGACGGACGCACGGTATGGCCACGCTCTTCAAAGAAGCGCAGAAACGATGCGCGAAGTTGTTTGGCATTCATGGAGGCCTTCAGGATAGTGAGCCGCTCGACTCAGCGGGCGTCGGCTCGAGGGGCGATGGTGAGAGGCTCCGCCCGTGGGGGGCCGAGACGTTCGGCTGCCCCGTCGAGCGCGTCGGCAAGTCCGAGGCCTGTCTGCCGAACCACCCATCGCGGAGTGAGCCGTTCCCGAGCCCGGCGGACACCGTCGAGCAGCCGGATCGATCCCCACACGCCGGTCGCGACACCCAGCGCGAACCACCAAAGACGAACGAACATGGCGGGGACCTTAGCCGCCCTGGCGCTGAGGGCGGCCAAGCCTGCGGTCCCAATCGTCGAGACGCCGAACGATGTCGGCCTCATCGCCGATCGGTTCCGGGACAAACAGCACTTCGGAGACCTGATCCGGCAAGTAGCGCTGTTCCACGATGTGGTCTTCGAACGCGTGTGGGTAGCGGTAGTCGACGCCGTGGCCGATCGTCTCCGCGCCGCTGAAGCCGGCCGAACGGAGGTGGAGAGGCACCTGGGCAGCCGGCGTCTTCTCGACCGCCTGCCTCGCGGCGTGCATCGCCCTGGTGACCGAGTTCGACTTGGGCGCCGTCGCCAGGTAGAGCGCAGCGTGGGTGAGGGCGTAGGCGGCTTCCGGGAGACCCACGTAGGCGAGTGCCCGCGAGGCGTCGATGGCGACGCCGAGGGCGTACCGGTCGGCGAGTCCCACGTCTTCGCTCGCGAAGATGATCATGCGCCGGACAATGAACTCAGGGTCTTCTCCGGCCGCGAGCATCGTGTGCAGCCAGTACACGGCGGCATCGGGGTCGGAGCCGCGCATCGACTTGATGAACGCCGAGACGACGTCGTAGTGGGCGTCTCGCGACGACCGGACCATCCGCCGTTGCAGCGCCTCGGTCACCTCGCCGACGCCGATTCCAGGACCGGCTGAGGCGGCAGCTGCGAGTTCGAGCACGTTGAGGGCGATCCTGGCATCACCGTCGCTTCGCGCCGCGAGCATGGCACGCGCCTCCGGGTCGATGGTCATCCCCTCCAACTCGGTCGCCAGGGCACGGTCCACCAGACGCTCGATGTCCGCTTCGCTCAGCGGCTCGAGTCTGAAGAGGGTGCATCGCGAAAGGAGGGGTGCGTTCACTTCGAAGAACGGGTTCTCGGTAGTAGCGCCGATGAGCACGATCGTGCCGTCTTCGACCCCCGGCAGCAGCGCATCCTGCTGTGAACGGCTGAACCGGTGGATCTCGTCGAGAAACAGCACGGTGCGTCGTCCGAGCTCGCCGAGACGACGGCGAGCCTCTTCGAGGACGATACGGACGTCTTTGACGCCTGCCGAGGTGGCCGAGAGTTGCACGAACTCGGCATCGACGCGTTCGGCCAGCAGACGGGCCAGGGTGGTCTTTCCCGATCCGGGTGGCCCCCACAGCACCATCGACACGAGGGCTCCTGATTCGGCGAGGCGCCGGAACACCGCGTCGGGGCCGAGCAGGTGTTCCTGGCCTACGACGTCATCGAGGGTGGCAGGACGCATCCGAGCGGCGAGCGGGGCGACGCGGCGCTGTATCTCGGCCCGTGCAGCGTCGAACAGATCCCCCATCAGGATTGAGGTCGCAGCCTCAGGCCCAGTTCGGCGAGTTGGGTGTCGTCGACCGTGGTCGGAGCGCCGGTCATCGGGTCGGTGCCGGTCTGTGTCTTCGGGAACGGGATGACCTCCCTGATGGA
>JANTGE010000002.1 GCA_024763085.1 Acidimicrobiia bacterium | reverse complement strand
GGTAGTTGTTCGAGCAGAAGTTCAACACCCGTTTGCCGTCGACGACCAACCACGCCCCCTGTGGGCTGTCGATGTGGCGGATCGTGTTGTAGAGACCTTGCCGCTTCAATTCGTCGAGTTGTTCACGAAGGTATGCGATCTTATCCATGGTCACCTCAGCTCAACGGTCCATCGGCGTCGGACGGGTCGGGGAACATCACGACCTTGCCGCACTCGCCGGATTCCATCAGATCAAACGCTTTTTCGAAATCATCGAGGGCGAAACGGTGGGTCACGACCGGGGTCAGGTCGACGGCGCCCGAACGCAGCAGACCACGCATCTCGTACCACGTGTCCCACAGCTTGCGACCGACGATGCCATGTACGGACGCCCCCTTGAAGATGACGTTGTCGTCGAGGTCGAACTGAATCGGGTGCGAGGTCAGACCGAGCAGCGCGGCCTCGCCGCCTTTGACGAGCGCCTTGAACCCTTCGGCGATGGCCGGCGGCGCCCCCGACATCTCCAGGAGCACGTCGACGCCCTCACCTTCGGTGAGGTCCATGACGGTTCCGTGCACGTCGTCCCGGGTCGGGTTGAGGGTGATGTCGGCTCCCATGGTCGCCGCCAGCTTCAGTCGGTAGTCACTGAGGTCGCTCGCGACGATCAGCCGGGCACCCAGTGCCTTGGCGGCGGCGATCGCCATCACCCCGACGGGCCCGCAGCCGGTGACGAGCACCTTCCGCCCGGCGACGTCGGGCACGGACACCGTGTGTACTGCATTCCCGAAGTTCTCCTGGAGCGAGGCGATCGAGTAGGGCATGTCGGGCGGGTCGGGCCAGGCGTTGATCGCCGGCACGGCCACGTATTCGGCATACACGCCGTCGCGGTGCACCCCGAGGATCTGGGTGTTCTCACACAGGTGCCCTTTTCCGGTTCGACAGAACCGGCACCGGCCACACACGACATGGGATTCGACCGACACGAGCTGGCCGACTTCGGGACCGTCGGCGTTGGCTCCCTTGTCGACCACGATCCCGCACATCTCGTGACCGACGACGAGCGGTGGCCGCACGTGGGCAGCCGCCCAGGGATCCCAGCTGCGGATGTGCAGGTCGGTTCCGCAGATGGAGGTGGCCTTGACCTGAAGGAGGACATCGTCGGGTCCGACCTTCGGCATGGGTACGTCGACCATCTCCAGGCCAGGACCGGCCGACGGTTTCACTATGGCACGCATCGACCTCAGGCTACCGCGTCTCGTTCAACGGGCTCCTACTCCAATACATGAATGTTCCGCACCGCGCACATGTCTTTGAGGATCTGCGGCCACACCGACACGCTCACCTCACCCAGATGTGCCTTGCGCAGCAGGTACATGAACGTCCGTGACTGGCCGATGCCACCGCCGACGGAGAGCGGGATCTCATCGTTCATGATCGCCTGGTGATACGGGTATTCGAGAAAGTCGAGCTGCCCGGCCATCTCCAACTGCTGTACCAGTGTCTCTTTCGTCACCCTGATCCCCATCGAGGTCAGTTCGTGGCGGCGCCGGGTCACCGGATTCCACACCAGGATGTCGCCGTTGAGGCCGTGCATCGGACGCCCGTCGGCCGACACGGTCGGGGTGATCCAGTCGTCGTAGTCGGCAGCCCGCATCTCGTGCGGGTAGCCGTCCTTCAGCGGCCAGCCGATCCCATAGATGAAGACGGCCGGATACTCCTGGAGGATGGCGGTCTCCCGCTGCTTACGAGGCAGGTCTGGATACCGGTCGAGGATGTCCTCGGCGTGAAGGAAGGTGAGCTCCTCCGGCATCGGTGGGTAGCGGTCGTCGGTCAGCGCCGGATACTCGTCCATGAGGAAGACGTACGCCTCGTAGAGCACCTTCCAGATGCGTTTGACGGTGTCGGTGAGGAAGTCCAGGTTGCGCTGCTCGGCGGTCATCGCCCGCTCCCAGTCCCACTGGTCGACGTAGGCGCTGTGGTCGTGGTCGAGGAAGTAGTCCTTGCGGACGGCCCGCATGTCGGTGAGGAGACCCTCCCCGACCCCCATTCCGAACTGGGCGAGCGCCATCCGCTTCCATTTGGTGGCGGCCTGGACCACCTGGGCGTCGATCGGATGCTGGTCGTGGTCGTTGGAGATGTGGAATTGGATCGGGGTGCGGGATCCGTCCCGGTCGAGCATGTCGTTCACTCCGGACTTCACGTCGACGATGAGCGGCACCTGCACCATCTGCAGGTTGAGCTCTTCGCAGAGGCGGTCCTCGATGCGTCGTTTGGCCCGGTAGAGCGCCTCCATGGTCTCTCGCGGGTCGAGCAGGGGCTTGTAGTCGTTCGGCAGGATCTTCTCGAGCTCTTCGTAGCTGCCGATGCCGGGTCCGGCGAGGTCGGCGGTCTTGTCGGTCATGACACCTCCTCGGTCATGTCCAAAACTACGCCACGGCGACGCCCGCGACCATGGCCGAACGGCCGCCGAACGTCCCGATTCAGTCTGCCTGCAGGCGCCTGGCGACCAGCGACCAGACGGCGTCGCCGAGGTAGACGAAGAGCGCGGCGATCGGCGCGGAGAGCACCGCCGTCGCGACGATCACGCCGGGTCCCGGCGAGGCCGAGCCTGGGGCGAAGACGGCCGCGATCACTGCCGGGATGACCCGGGCCGCGACTCTGCCAGGTCGTTCCGCCGGGATGACGACTCCCCAGCCGATCGCCAGTCCTGCCATAGGACCACCGAAGGAGCCGAGCAAGAGATATCCGATGGCGATTCCGAGACCGGCAGCGGCGCCAAGCAGGGTGCGACGGCGCGAACCCCATCCGGTGGAGGCGTAGGCGACCACCCACACGAGTACGACCACGTCGAGACTCCCGATGACCCACGCCGCGGTCCGGGCCGCGTTCGCCATCGTCTCCACGGCCGGTCCGGAGGTAAGCAGGGCAACACCACCGGCGATCAACGACACCACGCCGAGGAGGGCCGCGGAGACGAGCACGATGACAATGCTCCACACGACACCGACCAGCAGCGTGCGGCCGACCGAGCGAACCGGCGGCGAGTCGAAGAGGCTACGCATGACGAAAGCCTGCCACGCAGACCTGCATCATGCCAGTGCAGTCATCGGAGCGAGGAGTAGGGTCGGAGCATGGCTGGTTCCGTGCTCGTGATCGGCGGCACCCGGTTCATCGGCAGGCATACGGTCGATGCGCTGGTAGATGCCGGCTTCGACGTCACGCTCTTTCACCGCGGCGAGACAGAACCGGAGGGGCTGCCTCCGGTGCGTCACCTGCATGGTGACCGTTCAGCGATCCTCGACCATCGCGACGCGTTTGCCCGGATCGGCCCCGACGTGGTGGTCGACATGGTTCCTATCAACCGAGGCGAGGCGATCGACACCGTGATGACGTTTCGTGGGATCGCCAACCGGATCGTCGCCATTTCGAGCCAGGACGTCTACCGGGCCTACGACATCCTCCGGGGGGTCGATCCGGGTCCTCCGGTCCCGGTTCCGCTGACCGAGGACGCCGAGCTGCGACGGGAGTGGTATCCCTACCGCAGCCAAGTGGAGCCTGACAGCCGGCTGTATGACTACGACAAGATTCCGGTGGAACAGACCTACCTGGCCGAACCGGAGCTCCCCGGCACGATCTTGCGCCTCCCGATGGTGTACGGCCCGGACGACTACCAGCACCGGCCGTACCCCTACCTCAAGCGGATGCTGGATGGACGGCCAGTCATCCTCGTCGGAGAAGCAATGGCGTCGTGGCGCACGAGCCGCAGTTTCGTCGGCAACGTCGCCGCCGCGGTGGTGGAGGCTGTCTCGGATGACCGCGCCGCCGGCCGTGTCTACAACGTGGCCGAACCGGAAGCGCTGACCGAGACCGCCTGGATCGAGGCGATCGGCGGCGCAACCGGCTGGGACGGCGAGGCGGTGGTGCTCCCGGAGGACCACCTCCCCGAGCATCTTCGGTTGGACATCGAGTTTGGTCAGCCGTTTGTGGTCGACACGAGTCGCATCAGGGCGGATCTGGGATTCTCCGAGCCGATTGCACTCGAAGAGGCCATGCGCCGGACCATCGAGTGGGAGATCGCCCATCTGCCGGACGAACTGCCGCCATATCGTTTCGACTATGCCGCCGAAGACGCCGCCCTCCCCGACCTGACCCTGGACCTGTGATCGTCGCGAAAACCCTCCCTCGATCTGGTTTTCGCGCCTCGGGCTGCCTGTCGTAGAGTGCCGCCTGCTTCCCCGCGCTGACGGTGTGGTAGCCGCGGAAAATAGCGCGAAAATGGTCCCCTGATACCATTGACGTAGTTACATCCGTGTGATTAGAGTGTTCCACCCCTGACACTAGATCTCGTGGTTCACTTCCCCTCCCACCACAACATCTAGTGGTTTGAGGCCGGTTGTAGAAGAAGATATTGGAGGGAGTACCCATGAGTGGAGACGGGCTGCGCATCACCCGCCGTTTTGCAGGCGCCGATCCTTACGAAGGCATCGAGTGGGAGCGACGGGACACCCGTATCACCAACCCGGACGGCTCGATCGTGTTCGAGATGACCGGAGCCGAGATACCGGCCGACTGGTCTCAGGTCGCCGGCGACATCATGGTGTCGAAGTACTTCCGTAAAGCCGGCGTGCCTCAGTTCGATGACGACGGCAACCCGATGCTCGATGACGGCGGCAGCCCGGTCCTCGGCCCGGAACGGTCGGCCCGGCAGGTGTTCGACCGTCTCGCCGGAACCTGGCGGCACTGGGGCGAGACGAATGGCTACTTCGCCTCGGAAGAGGACGCCAGCAACTTCGAAGACGAACTCAAGTACATGCTGGCCCACCAGATGGCGGCGCCGAACAGTCCCCAGTGGTTCAACACCGGCCTCAACTGGGCGTATGGACTGACCGGCCCCGAACAGGGATTCTGGTACGTGGATCCGGAGACCGACGAGGTGGTTCCCTCCCCCGACTCGTACAGTCACCCGGCCCCCCACGCCTGCTTCATCAACAGCGTCAAGGACGACCTCGTCGGAGAAGGCGGCATCATGGACCTGTGGGTTCGGGAAGCCCGCCTCTTCAAGTTCGGTGCCGGCGCCGGTTCGAACTTCTCCGCGATCCGGGCCGAAGGCGAACCGCTGTCGGGCGGCGGCAAGAGCTCTGGCGTCATGTCGTTCCTCAAAATCGGCGATCGGGCTGCCGGCGCCATCAAGTCGGGCGGGACGACACGTCGCGCCGCCAAGATGGTGATCCTCGACATGGACCATCCGGACATCGAGGAGTTCATCAACTGGAAGAAGCTCGAGGAGGAAAAGGCCAAGGTCCTCATCCAGCACGGCGGCCTCCCGGCCGACTTCAACGGCGAGGCGTACCAGACCGTGTCGGGACAGAACTCGAACAACTCGGTGCGCGCCACCCAGGCGTTCATCGACGCAGTGAAGAACGACGGCGACTGGGACCTCGTCGAACGCACCACCGGCAAGGTCCGCAAGACGGTGAAAGCCCGGGATCTGTGGAACCAGATCGCCGACGCGGCGTGGGTATGCGCCGACCCGGGCATGCAGTTCCACACGACGATCAACGAGTGGCACACCTGCCCGGCGGGCGGAGAGATTCGGGCATCCAACCCCTGCTCCGAGTACATGTTCCTCGACGACACCGCCTGCAACCTGGCGAGCCTCAACCTCGTGAAGTTCTACGACGACGAAACGGGACGGTTCGACATCGAGGCGTACGAACACGCCATCCGCCTGTGGACGATGGTGCTGGAGATCTCGGTGACGATGGCGCACTTCCCATCGAAGGAGATTGCCCGCGGCTCGTACGACTACCGCACACTGGGACTCGGCTACGCAAATCTGGGTTCGCTGCTGATGCGATCCGGCTACCCATATGACTCAGACGACGGCCGGGCCATCGCCGGCGCCCTGACGGCGATCCTCACCGGCATCGCCTACCGGACGTCCGCCGAACTGGCCGGCGCGCTGGGGCCGTTCCCGAAGTTCTCGGAGAATCGGGACTCGATGCTGCGGGTGATCCGCAACCACCGTCGGGCCGCCTACGGCGAGACGGACTTCGAGCAGATTTCCCACCAGGTGCTCGGAATCGACCAGGACCTGTGCCCTGCCCCGCTGCGAGACGCGGCCCGGCTTGCCTGGGACGAGGCGCTGCGCATGGGCGAGCACCATGGCTACCGCAACGCGCAGGTGAGCGTGCTGGCACCGACCGGCACGATCGGTCTGCTGATGGATTGCGACACGACCGGCGTCGAACCGGACTTCGCGTTGGTGAAGTTCAAGAAGCTGGCCGGTGGCGGCTACTTCAAGATCGCCAACCAGTCGATCGCCCCGGCGCTGCGGAGGCTCGGTTACTCGGAGCAGGACATCGACGAGATCGTCACCTACGTGGTTGGCACGTCGTCGCTGGACGGGTCGCCGCACATCAACCGGGAAAGCCTGCGAGACAAGGGCCTGACCGACGAGGTCATCGACCGCATCGAGGCGACGCTGCCGAGCGTGTTCGAACTGCGCCACGCGTTCAACGTGTTCGTCACCGGTGAAGAGGCCTTGCAGGCGATCGGCCTGTCTCCGGAGGACTACACGGCGTTCGACTTCGACCTGCTGTCCGAACTGGGTTTCTCCCGCCGGGAGATCACCGAAGCGAACGACGTGATCTGTGGCTACCAGACGATCGAGGGGGCGCCCAGGTTGCGTCCGGAGCACCTGGCGGTGTTCGACACCGCGAACCGCAACGGCAAGCATGGAGAGCGGTTCATCCACTACACGGGCCACATCAAGATGATGGCCGCGGTGCAGCCGTTCATCACCGGTGCCATCTCGAAGACCATCAACATGCCGAACGAGGCGACGATCGAAGAGATCGAGAACGCCTACATGATGTCCGCGGATCTCGGCTTGAAGGCGATGGCCCTCTACCGGGACGGGTCGAAGGCGTCTCAGCCGTTGTCGGCATCGAGCGACGACGGTGGCGAAGAGGACGAACTGCCCGAGGTGACGGAGGCGCTGGAGACCGAAAAGCACATCGCGTGGGGCCAGATCCCCGCCGGCATGTCTCCGACGCAGGCGTACGCCCAGGGGATGCGTCCGCCGCGCTTCCTGCTGCCGGCTCGGCGCAGCGGGTGGACCCAGGAGGCACGCATCGGCGGCCACAAGGTGTTCCTCCGCACCGGCGAATATGCCGACGGCACCCTCGGCGAGGTGTTCATCGACCTGGCCAAAGAAGGCGCGACGTTGCGAGGCATCCTGTCGTGTTTCGCCATCGCCGTGTCGAAGGGCCTCCAATATGGGGTGCCGCTGAGCGAGTTCGTCGACACGTTCACCTTCCAGACGTTCGAACCACGAGGCATGGTGGAGGGACATCCGAACATCAAGATGTCGAACTCGATCGTGGACTACGTGTTCCGGGCGCTCGGACTCGAGTACCTGGGTCGGGACGACCTGGTTCAGGTGAAGCCGCAAGAGAGCGAACTGCCCGAGCCGCCGAAGGGTCTCGCCGTCGACGCCGGCGTGCAACTCGACCTGACCGAGGCAGCGATGGAGGCAGACATCGAGGCCCAGGCCGAAGCGGCCCGCTTCGCCGACGCTCCCGGCCACGGCCCGGGAACCCCGGCGGCGGTGGTCGAAGCACCGGCGAAGCAGACGGTTGCCGTGACGGCGACGAAGGACGTCGCGACGGCATCGGTCCAGGCGGCATTGTCCGACATGATGGGAGACGCCCCGCTCTGCCCGACCTGCGGCCACATCACGATCCGCAACGGCACCTGCTACAAGTGCCTCAACTGTGGGGACACCACCGGCTGTTCGTAGGAGCGGGTCAGCACACTCGCACAGAGACGGACTCGAGGCGGCCTTTGGGCCGCCTCGAGTCGTTGAAGATGCAGGCTTCTTGTGACGCGGCGGTGGCCACGGGCTGATTGCTACCGGCGCGGTCGCCCCACACACCAGATAGTGTCTAGTGGGTGGAACGCTTGAATCCGGCACGTTCCCGGCTGGTCATCGGAGTCGCCATCTTCCTCATGCTCGCTTCAGTGGCAGGCGGCTGCTCAACCGGCGCACACATCGACCGGACCACCACAACGTTCCCGGCCGACGTGAGCGACGCGACCCTGCGCTCGGTGTCCTCGACATGGGTAAACATGACTGGTCTCCGGCAGTTGGACCCTGCCGTCTGGAGGCGGCGGCTCGACGAAGCCTGCACCCAGGGTGTTTGGGACAAGACCGTCGCGGTTGAGCTCGCCACCAAGTACATCGCCGAGGACGAAGCCGCCTTCCTCTCTGGCCGGACTCCCGATCAGGCACCAACGACGGTCGAAGACGCAGCCGACGCCCTGTGGCTCATGGCCCTACAGGTCTGCCGAGACACGTTCCCGGCCGATGCCATCGAGGCAGGACCGCCGTTCAATAGCGAGACGCACCAGAAGTAGAGCCCACCGGGCAGCAACACGGGTCCGCACGCCGCCGCGGAATCTGCATTCGAGCGGCTCACCGCATCCGGCTCTCAGGCGGCACCCCGGCCGGCAAGGAGCGTCGGCCGGGACTAGCGGGGCTGCATCCCGATCGGAAACACCGGCGGCTCGATGATCTCGATGCCGCCCCATTCCCAATGCCACGGCTCCGGTGAATCGCCGCCGCACACGGCCCAGAACGGAAGTACCCACCCGTAGTCGGCTCCGTGCTCCGCCAGCCACCCAAATGCCTCACTGCGGCAGCTCAACTGCACCCCGTTCGAGGTGACGTCGATGGCGCGGCCCCAACCATGGTTCGACCTGCCCGGGGTGGCCGTCGCCTTGTTGCAGGCGCTCTGCGGAGCGTGGAGCGAGCCGCAGTTGCGGACATACGTCTGCCGTTGGGAGGCGAGACTGCGGTAGCAGTAGGCCGCTTCGATCTGCACCCCATCGGCCGCCGCGGCGTCGACGAGTTGCAGCCACCAGCGAGATGCCTCCGCCTCGAGGAGACACTCCCCCTGGCTGCCTTCGACATCGACGAGGAGCACGTCGGGGAGCCGGCCGTTGTCATAGCCGAAGGTGACGAGGTCGTCGACGTAGGCGGCGTCATCCGACCGCAGCACTTCGAGGTCGGCGCGCGCCACCCCGGTGCCGGCCAGCGCGAGCGCTACCACCAGTAGGGAAAGGAGGGTTCGACGGAACATCGGGAGGGCATGGTGGTCCAGGCGAGGCCGTTATCCCAAATCGGGTCGCCGCGCGGTTCGTGCCAGGGGAGGCGTCATGGAGCGGCTCAGCCCACAGGCGGCTCGTAGGGTGGCAAAACCTCGAAGGTGGCTTCCGGAGGGCGTGCCCGCTTGTTCATGCCCATCCAGATGAGCCGTGCCAGCATGCGCGCCTTGCGCAAGCCGCGCATCTGCCGGTATTCGACGAATCGTTTCTCGGATCGTTCGAGGAGGTCGGCGAGTTCGACTGCCGGCACCTCCGGGGGAGTACCGAGCGCCTCCAGCGCCATCGGGAAGCGCCGCATGGTCTCGACGATACGCCGACCGACTACCTGGTCGACGGCCAGCATGTCGGTCGTCATCATCCCGGGGCTGAACCCGATGATGCGCACCGGAAGATCTGCATATTCGGCCGCGAACGTCCGAGTGAACGAGGTGATCCACGCTTTGGTCGCTCCATACAGGCCTGAGGGCGACGCTGGGCGCAGGTCGCTGCCCCGTCCGTAGAGGTTGACGATCGTGCCGCTCCCCTGTTGTCTCATGTGGTGCATCGCGGCATGAGTTCCGTGCAGAGTGCCGAGGCAGTTGACCCGGAAGACCGCTTCGGCGGTCTCCGGCGGAAAGTCGAGCACGGCTCCGGGGAGCGGCGACACGCCTGCGTTGTTGATCCACACGTCGATGCGCCCGTTCCGTTCCACGGCGAACCGGGACAGCGCGTACACCTGGTCGGCGTCGGAGACATCACAGGCCAGTCCGGCGGCCGGTTCCCCGAGCTCGGTGACCACCCGGTCCACATCCTCTTGTCGACGTCCGGAGACCACAACCCGCCCGCCACGATCGTGCAGCACCTGCGCCGTGGCTCGACCGAAGCCGCGGGTGGATCCGGTGATGACCACCGACGCATCCTTCAGGTTCATGACGCAGCCTCCATCGCTTCGAGGAGTCGTATGGTCGCCTCGATGATCTGCTGCTGCTGCTCTTCTCTGGAGATGAGCGCCTCGTTGTCGCCAGGTTGGTCGCCGTACCAGCCGAACTGGGCGTGGTTGCCTCCGTCGATGACGACCCACTCGGTGTCTGCCGGCAGCAGGTCACGGTTCGCGAGGATGCCGTCGAGTCCCATGTCTTCGGTTCCATAGATCGAGAGCACCGGCAGATCCAGATCACCGAGAGGGTTGGAGCCTGCCGGATAGGAGGCCCACAGGACGATCCCCGAGACCGCGTTGGGGTGCCGGTAGGCGAAGTTGGCCGCCATGGCTCCTCCCAACGAGTGGCCGCCGATGACCCACCGGTCGATTTCGGGATGGGCCTCCATCACCGACGCCGCCCGCCCCGGGGCGAGCACCGCCAGGTTCAACGGCATCGGAGGGATCGCTACGAGGTAGCCATGTTCGGCGATCGCCCGGGCCGGCGGAGCGTAGGCACGGGGGTCGACATGGCCGCCGGGATAGAGGACGAACCCGATCGTCGGATGCTGGTCCCGTGGCGCGAACTCCAGCCACGGCGTCTCGGTGACCATGACCATATCGTCCGGAGCGAGGGCAGCGAGCGCCTCGGGCATAGCCGGCAGTGGGTTGAGTCCCCACACGACGAAGGCACCCGCAGCGATCACGAACACCACCGCGAGGCCGATCAGCAGGCGTTTCCACAGCTTCATCAGAGCACCTCTGGTCGGTCCGGATGCTGGTCTGGAGATGCCTCCCACCAAAATCGGGGCGCCGGCTCAATCGTCGTCGGGAATCCACGGCTCCAGTTCCACCCCGAGGCCGTCGGCGATCCGGTTGGCGTAGGCGTAGTAGGCGACGACCTCGGTGACATGGAGGACGTCCCGATCGGAGAACCCATTGTCTCGCAGGTTGTCGACATCGGCCCGGGTCATCTCCGATGGAGTGCGGGTCAGCTTTGCAGCGAACCGAAGCATCGCCACCCGGCGCTCCTCCAGGCCCGCCGTTTCGAAATCGGTCTCGATCCGACCGAGAAGCTCGTCGTCCTTCAGCAGCCGGCGCAGCCCGCGCCGGTGATGAGTCACTCAGTAGTGGCAGTCGTTGATCTGGCTCACGACGAGAGCGATCATCTCCCGATCGACCTTGCGCAGCGTCTTGGTGCTGCGCATTGCCTGCCGATACAGGTCCAGGTGGACTCGCATGCTCTCCGGGTCGAGGGAGTGGATCGACATGATGTGGTCGACCCGCCCGTATCTCGGGTCGACCACCTTGGCCCGTAGCTCCCCGAGCTGCCCGTCCCACTCCCGGTCGTCGGAGGTCTGGATGAATGCCATGTCGGACACCCTACCGGTCGGCCAGGCGGAGACTCGCACAACGTCCATGCGTCTACGCTTGCCCGATGGCAAAGCGCTGGGAACAACTCACCGAGGCAGGGAAGTTCCGCCGGCTTCGACCGCTCGCACTGGCAGCTTTGCGACACTACGACCTCGAGCCCCTCCGCCTTCGTCTCGTCGGTGGATTCACCAATGCCATCTTCCGTGTCGACACGGCCGATGGGCCGTTGGCGCTCAGGATCGACTATCTCCAGGAACATCCGGACGAGAGCGCCGAGGTCGAAGCAGCCTGGCTCGACGCGCTGGCGAACGACACCGACCTGGACGTCGTCAGGCTGGTACACGCCCGGTCGGGCGAGCCGTTCGTCCGGGAGGAAGCGGTCGGTGTCCCGGGGGCACGACGATGCACCCTGTTCGAATGGATCCCTGGACGCCCTCTCGAAGACCACATGACGCCCACCCAGTACCGGCGACTCGGGAGCCTGTCGGCCCGCCTCCACCTCCACGGGGCGACGTTCCAGCCCCCTCGCCGGCCCATGGCGATGGACACGGTCTTCTACTGGCCGACCGATCCCATCGTCTACCGACTCCCCGAACATGCCCATCACTTCACCGGAGACCGTCTCGAACTCCTCGAGCGCACGATCGCCGCCGTCGAACCCGCCTACGCGAGGCTCGATCCCGGCGGCGCCCAGATCATCCACGCCGACCTCCACATGTGGAACGTCCACGTCTACCGCAACCGCATGATCGCCCTCGACTTCGAAGACGTCGCGTGGGGCCATCCGGTGCAGGATGTGGCCATCACCCTCTTCTACGGAAGGTCCGACCCGCGGTATCCGGCGCTGCGGGCTGCCTTCGAGGAGGGATACCGGACGGTGGCGCCATGGCCGGTGGAGTACCCGGGGCAACTCGAACAATTCATGGCGGCGCGGACCGTCATGTTCATCAACTTCGTCCTCAACATGGACGACGGCCCAACCGACTTCTTCGACCATGCGTTCGAACGGCTGCGATCGTTTCTCGACACCTGGGCTTAGGCTTCAGGCATGAAGATCGAGACCGATCTGCAGACAGTCACCGTCACGCTATCGCCGATAGAGACCCTCCTGGCCTTCCGGCACCGTCTCTCCATCCCGATCGAGACGATCACCTCGGTGCGCTCGGTCAAACGCAACGAGGTCCCCTACGGGTCGCTGTTTCGCAAGCTCGGCACGCACCTGCCGGGAGTCGCCCGGTACGGGCTCTACGGAGTCGGCGACGCCACCCAGTTCTGGGCGGCAGTCCGTCGGGAAAAGCTACTGGTGATCGACACCGAAGGCTGGAAGTACGCCCGCGTAGTGCTGTCGGTGCCGGACCCCGACATGGCGGCCGCCATCATCGCCGCTGCGCTGCCATAAAGTATCACATCATCATGCATCGTCCTCTATAGTGCCGATCATGGGCGACAACATCCGTGACATCGACTTCCTCACCTCGCAAGAAGTCGCCGAAAAGCTGAAACTCAACCAGCAGGTGGTACTCCGGAAGCTCCGATCGGGAGAGCTCCCTGGCTACAAGATCGGAAAAGAGTGGCGAGTCGCTGCTCACGAACTCATGTCCTGGCTGGAGCGGTACTCCAACCAGCACCGCTCCTCGAAACGGCAAACCACGGAACGGGCGTTCTTCAAGGACGGACGACTGGAGTCCATCCCGGCGCAACGGAAGAAGCGCGTGTTCGTGCTCGAACGTCTCCTCGAAGATTTTGCCCCGCAGCAGGTCTACTCGGAGGCCGAGGTGAACGCGATCCTTGGTCGATACCACACCGACGTCGCCACCCTTCGCCGGGAGATGGTGGACGAAGGGATGATGATCCGGTCCGAGGGTCGATACCTGCGAGCCAGCAGCTACGTGCGTCGCCCCGACGACTGAGGGCCCCTTTGGCTACACGCTCCGACGAGCCCCACGTGAGGGCGCATCGTGTCGGAGCGGGACCGGTAGTCATAGCCCTCGCGCCCTACCGCACCGCCGTCAGACCTGCAGGGGAAATAGGATGCCGCCATGGAGGCCGCCGATTTCGTCGTCATCGGTGCCGGGATCGCCGGCGCCTCGGTTGCCTTTGAGCTCGCCGCCCATGGCAGGGTGGTCGTCGTCGAGCGGGAGGCGGTGCCGGGCTATCACACGACCGGCCGTTCCGCTGCGGTGTTCACCGAGGCGTATGAGAGCGATGACGTCCGCTCCTTGACGAGGGCCAGCCGGCCATTCCTCGAACATCCCCCTGAGGGTTTCACCGACGTGCCGATCCTGACGCCGCTGCCGGTGATGTTCATCGCGAGAGAGGATCAGCTCCGGCTCCTCGAAGAGGAACTCGGACGATCGGCACGGCTTCTGCAGCGCATCGAGACGTCAGAGGCCATCGAGCTATGTCCGGTACTCGATCCCGACTATCTGGCTGGTGCACTCTTGGAATCAGGTGCCATGAGTATCGACGTCCACGCCCTGCACCAGGGCTTCCTGCGCGGTCTCCGCCGGCGAGGCGGACAGGTCCGATCCAACGCCGAGGTCACCGGCTTACACCACGACACGGCCTGGACCGTCGAGACTGCCGACGGGACCATCCAGACTCCCGTCGTCGTCAACGCATCCGGCGCCTGGGCCGACCAGATCGCCGCCCTGGCCGGCGTCCGGCCGCTCGGGCTGACGCCCCTGCGACGCACCGCCTTCACGTTCCAGCCGCCTGTGGACATGAGCGGCCAGCCGATGGTCATCGACGTTGAAGAGTCCTTCTATTTCAAGCCTGACGGAGTGATGCTCCTCGCCTCACCCTGCGACGAAACCCCCATGGAGCCGTGTGACGTCCGCCACGAGGAGATCGACGTCGCCATCGCCATCGACCGGATCCAGCAGGCCACGACCATGCACATCCGTCATGTCAAGACCGCGTGGGCGGGGCTGCGCACCTTTGCTCCGGACCGCAAGCCCGTGGTCGGCTGGGATCCCGAGGTACCCGGGTTCTTCTGGCTGGTCGGTCAGGGCGGGTTCGGCATCATGACCTCGCCGGCGATGGCACAAACCGCCGCAGGTCTCATCACCGAGACCCCGGAGGGCGTCGATGCGACGCGACTCGACCCGGCCCGGTTCGTGTAGCCGGCTACAGACTCCCACCGACGTAATCAGCCTCCCGATAGGCGGCGGCGAGCCGGCGGTCCGTCGTCACCAACCGGGCTTCGAGCTGTTCGGCAAGCTCGATGTAGAAACCGTCGACGAGCCGTACGTTGTCGCGACGCCTCCAGGCACCGGCGAGAAGCGACGGCAACAGGTGCCGGGTGAACGGCGCATCGGCCACCCGCCGCAGTCGGGCGCCGGCCTGACGGGAGGTCAGCAAGCCACCCCGGTACAACCTGCCGAGCGCGGCGGCTACCTCCGCGTCGAAATGGGCCGGAACGTGCACCTCACATCCTCGAAGCCGCCGCTCGACATCCGACGCCAACTCTGATCCGACCAAAAGGTCGACCACCGCCGATGCGTCAACGACAAGCACCTCAGTCACGGCGTTCGACTTCTTCCTTGGCGGCGGCGATCGCATCCTCGATGGCTTCGTGGCCGATGCCCAGGGGCCGGCTCGACGTCACTCCGTCCAGCCACCGGTCCACTCGAACGGCGGACAGACGCTGCCGCAGGGCTTCCTGGGTGATGCCGGAGATGTTCAGTTCGTATTCCTTCGCGGCAGCGGCGAGGTCGTCCGGCAGGTACACGTTGACACGGGCCATGCGCATACTATACACACATGCCAACCGAGTAGTTGTGTCACCATGCAGGGCATCTTGTCACATCATCGTGTGCTGATCCAGAGCCCTGCACCGATGAACACGGCACCGACGATGTGATACAGGTGGATCGACTCGCCGAGGAACACCACGGCGAGGATCGCGGCGAACAGCGGCATGAGGTTGAGATAGGGACCCGCCTTCGTCGGACCGATTTCGACCACGCCCTGGTTCCAGGTGATGTAGGCGATCACCGAGGCAAAGATGCCAACGTAGAGGATCGTGGCGAGATTCGGCACGTTCCAGGCGAACCCGCCGACTGCGGCCGCCTCCCACACATAGAACGGCAAGATCATGAGGGTGCCGACCGCGGCGACCGACGTGACGACCACCAGCGGTGGGACGGGAGGGCGGCGCCGCAGCCAGACCGAATAGACCGCCCACGCGGTGACCGCACCAAGGATCATCAGGTCCCCGGCGGCGAAGCGGAGACCGCTGAGGGCCCCCAGATCGCCGCGGGTCAACACGACGACGACCCCTGCCATGGTGGCAACGATGCCGACTCCCTCCCGTGCCGTGATGTGCTCCCGGTCGATCAGGTACACGACGATGGGGATGATCACCGGCGAAGTGGCCACGATCAGGCTGGCGTTGATGGCGGTCGTGGTGTGCAGACCGGTGTACACGAGCGTGTGGAAGAGCAGCACGCCGGTGAACGACGACAGCAGGAGCCATCCAATGTGCCGGCGCAGCACCGGCACAGCCCTCAGCGTGGCCGGGCCGGCCATCGCCGCCAGGACGACCAACGCCGTCAACCAGCGGTAGAAGCTCAGCGCGATCGGCGGAATCGACGACGCCGCCGCCCGACCAACGACGAAGTTGCCGCCCCACAGCAACGAGGAGATACCGAGCAACACGGGAGCCGGCAGGCGACGCATAGGCGGCAGCTTAGAAAAACGCCTTGACCCTTACGTTACGTCATGGTCTAGCGTGCCGGTATGGCCTACACGGTGGGCGAGGTGGCACGCCTCGCCGGGATCACGAAACGCACGCTACATCACTATGACGGGATCGGGCTGCTCCGCCCCAGCGGACGCAGCGCGGCCGGATACCGGCTCTACGACCACCGGGACCTGGAACGTCTCCAGGAGGTCCTGTTCTTTCGTGAGCTCGGATTCAGTCTTGACGAGATCGAAGAAGCGCTCACCGATCCGGGCGATGACCGAGGGGAGGCGCTGCGCCGGCAGCGTGGACTCCTGATGCGGCGGATCGAGCACCTCCAATTGATGATCGCTGCCATAGACAAAGCTCTGAAGGCAGACAAGGAAGGAACGACGATGGCCGACAACGACATGTTCGAAGTGTTCGGGGACTTCGACCCGAAACGATACGAGTCCGAAGTGGAAGCCCGCTGGTCCGGCCCGGCGCTCGACGAGTCGAAACGCCGCACCTCCCGCTACAAGAAGGATGAGTGGCGGCGTGCCATCGCCGAGATGGATGACCTGTCCAAGGCGTTTGCCCAGCTGAAGCTCCGCGGCGTTCCGGCGGACAGCGACGAGGCGATGGAGGCAGCCGAACGCCACCGCCTTCACATCGACACCTGGTTCTATCCATGTTCGAGGGAGATGCATGCCGGTCTCGGCGAGATGTACGTTCAGGACGAGCGTTTCACCGCCTACTGGAACGGGTTTGCCGAGGACCTGGCTCCGTATGTGCGCGACGCCATCGTCGCCAACGCCCAACGCTGACCCCCCACGCTTCTCCACCCGCCAGTGGGGATCTGGCGGGCGCGTAGGATGACTTCATGGGGCCTGTCGACCCTCCGTGGAATCCCAAGGTGGTGCCCGGCGACTTCGCGAAGAGAGCCGAGCCGGGGACCGCCCCTGCGTTCCGTGACCGGCTCGTACTCGAGCGGATCCGCCGCCACATCGGATCCGGCATGTCGTTACTCGAGGTGGCGTGCGGTCCGGCACTGCTCAAGGACGAGTTCGGTGATCGTTTCGAGACCGTAGCCGGCGTCGATCTCACCCTCGACCTCACCGCGCACCGGCGACGAAATGGAGTCGCCACGATTGGCCTGACCGGCTCCGACGAACTCCCCTACGCCTCTGGCACATTCGACGCGGTCGTCTGCCGGCTGTCGCTCCGACATCTGGCGGACCCGGCCGTCCTCGTCGGCGAAGCCGCCCGGGTGCTGCGGCCCGGCGGTGTAGCGGTGGTGGTCGACATCGTCACGTCAGACGACCCCGAGGCGGCGGCCCTCCACAACGCGCTCGAATCGCTCCGAGATCCCCGTCACGTTCGGGCCCTCACCGAGTCGGCGATCCTTGCGCTGGTCAACGATGCCGGACTACGGATCGAGACGACGGAGCGCTGGACACAGACCGTCCGATTTGAAGACTGGGCGGAGACGTCGGAACTCTCCGAGCCCCTGCAAGTGATCATGCGGAAACTGGCACTCCTCGGTGTCGATACCGGCATGCACCTCCGCATCGAAGAAGGTGCCCTGATGCTCGACCAACCGTGGCTCCTGGTGGCAGCGGACCGGCCGGCCATCGCCTAGAGGGACGAAAGAAGCCCGCTACCGGCCGCGAACCGCTCCGGGGAATCGATCCACGATTCGTCGTCGGTCGTCCGGCGACAATGTTCTTGCCACTGCCCGAATACTCACTCGTCCGCACTCGGCACACACCGATCGCTCGAGTCCGGGCCCGATCGTGCCGGTATTCCACCGATGCTCATGCCGTCTCATATGCCACCCACGTCATAGATGCGCACGGTCATGCGCCAGGTCTTGGCATCGTCTTCGAGGACGTAGCCGGTGAGCATGCCACCCGGATCGTAGGTGACCGTTGCCGTCACCCCGCTGCCGGCCAGGGTACCGTCTGAGAGGCCACTGCCCTGGAGGATCTGACCCGGCATCGTTCCCGCCACTTCTCCAGGGGCAATGATCTCGATGTTCTGAAGGTCACGGAGCAGCAACAGCGACGGTGTCCCCTGGGCTTCGGTCAGAGGAACCTCCGTGCTTCCCGATGGCGTCGTCACCGTGGCGACTCCGCCTTCGACGACTGTTGTCATTTCCATATTGCCCGACTTCGTGACCAGTTGCCGGTCGTCGCCGTTCACCCAACCGGACAGCTCCAGCGAGACCGAGCCCGACACGGTCTCGGCGTTGACGGCCGCCTGGAACCGATAGCTCGACGCGGCAATCGTCCTGTCCAGGGAAGCCGTGAAAGCCGCCAACGGATCCGGCGCATTGGTGGCGGCCACCGTCGACGGCGGTGAGGATTCAACAGCTGGGCTGATCGCAACCGATGCGGGTTGCGCCTGTGAGCAGGCGCCGACCAGCAGTGCCGCTACCGCTACCAGGGCGGCTTTCCGGCGGTGCAGGTTCTCGAAGCGAAAGCGGTTAGTCGTCAACGGCGCCTCCCTGATCTTTCTCGTCGTGGGTGGAGTCCTCGTCGTGGGTCGAGTCGTCGCTCGAAGCATCATCGGCGTCGGCTTCGGGGTCACCGACCGACGAAGCGTCGCCGGACGACACCGTACCCGCGGTCTCCTCTGCGAATTCGACCGCGTCCGGGCTTTCGGCCGCCTCTGCCAACTCGGCTTCATCCCCTGCTTCGAGGCTCTCTGCAAGCTCATTGTCTGACGCAGGATCGTCAGGTACCACTGCAGGCGTCCCCACCGGTCCGCTACCAGGCATGCCGGCCTCGAGTTCGCTCTCGAGAGCGTCGAGGCGATCGGCTAACACTCCAGGATCGGACACCCGCGCCATGGCGCCGGCTGCCTCCTCGAGCAGTGCTGCGATCGTCTCCGTGTCACCGCCGCTCCCAATCAACGCCGATGCCTCTTCGAGCCGGTGGCGGGCGACGACTGAAGGGTCGATCACTCCCTGAACTCGTTCGGCAACTCGCTTGGTTGGGTAAAGCACATCCCCGGGCATGGCGTCCTGGGCGGCCAGCGCCACACCGGTCGGTGCCACGACGACCGCCGCGGCGACGAACCCGGCGATGCGGCGTCGAAGAGATGCCCCTCCTCGAAGCGGAACGGCCACGACCTGTGGAGCCGCCGCGATCGCTCCTTCGACGGCGGTGAGGTGTGCGGTGCGCGCTTCTCGGGAGATTCGGAACCTCTTCAGGTTGTCCAAGTGCTCGCTCATGGCGCCTGTGTTCTCGTTCATAGCTTCGTCCTCCCAGACGTACCCGTCACTGGTTCAGACGTCGGAGCGGCGGCAGATTCGACGGGTTGTAGCAATCGGCGCAGCGACGCCTCGGCCCTCGACACCATCGCGTAGACCGCGGCGCGGTTCGATCCGACCACCTTCGCGATCTCGCTGCCCGACAGGCCGGCGACGTGGCGGAGCAGCACAACGGTGCGCTGCTCCTGGGTAAGGGCCTCCAGTGCGGCCTCGACTTCCGGACTGAGCATTGCGTCGATGAGGTCGCCGGAGACGAGGCGGACCTCCGGCGGCTCATCGGTGAGCTGCTCCGGCCGACGCGACCGGCGACGCAACTCGTCGAGACAGGTGAACCGAACACTTCGGTACAGCCATGCCCTCAGCGACCGGCCATCACCTTTGATCTCCGGTGCGGCCTTGACGAGTTCAAGGAACGCCTGCTGGACCGCGTCTTCGGCAGCGGATCTATCTCGAAGCATCCCGTAAGCGAACGCACCCAGAGCGTCTGAGAGCAGCTCATACAGGGTGCGGAACGCGTCCGGTTCCCGCCGTCGGACGGCGGGAACCAGATCGTCGAGTGTGTTCTTCGTGGCTCTCAGGACTGCTCCTCATCAGTGGGAGGCGCCTCGCCCGGCGCCTCCCATAGGGTCCATCTAGTCGTCTTCGCCTGTCTCGTCCCTGTCGTGATCGCTCGAAGCGTCATGATCCGAACTGTCGTCGCTCGCCTTGACGTCGTCATCCGACTCCTGGTCGGCAGCCTCGACTTCGTCACTGGACTCGTCGTCCGTGGCTTCGAGTTCGCCGTCGGACTCTTGGTCGACAGCCTCGATGTTGGCCCGGAGCATCCCGTCGTGGGCTTCGAACTTGTATTCGGTACCGTCAGCAGCGATCACTTTCAAGTGGTCATCGGAGGAGTCCACCGTGTACCCGTCCGGAAGGCCGGAAGCCGACATCGTGCCGTCGGTGGCGATGCTGAGCTGGAACGTCAGGTCACCAATGGCGATGTCGTAGGTCCCGGGGTCTGCAGTTCCGAAATCCAGTTTCGCTTCGCTGCTGAGCATGCCATCGTCCGATTCGACCTCGATGAACAGCCCGGCGCTCTCTGATGCGAAGGTCAAGTCATCTCCGTCCGTATCGACCGGGACGAGGTCGGAAAAGCCGTCAGGCGCCGCGGTCACAGCGACGTTTCCGTTGCTGATGGAGAATGCCACGTCGCCGACACCGGGCACCGTGAGCACGTAGTTGCCCTCGGCGAGGGCCTCGTCGGCTCCGGCGAGGCCCATGATCCCCAGCGCTGCCAGCGAGAGCGCAAGCACCGTCGCCAAGATCCAAATACTCCGCCGCATTACGTTCCTCCTTGGATGGGTACACCCATAAGGACGTATCTCGGCGGCCAGATTCGACGGCTTGATACGATTTCCTGCCGCTGTCTATGACAGTGACCCTGCCACCTCTTCGGCAGAGCGCAGCACCCGCATGGCGTTTCTACCGAGGACCAGGCGGATCTCTGCTTCGTCCCATCCTCTCCGCAGCAACTCCACGGTGATGTTCGGGAACTGCGACACGTCCTCGAGACCGTCCGGGACGACATCGATGCCGTCGAAGTCGCTGCCGAGACCGACCGATTCCACGCCTGCCACCCGGGCGACGTGCTCGATGTGGTCGACCACGACTCCAGCGTCGCCGGCGTCGAACGGGTCCTGAGCGGCGACAGCCGCCACCGCAGCCTCCAGCGCATCGTCGGCAAGTCCTTCAGCCTGAAGTCGGCGGGCTTCGGCAAGGATCTCCAACGAGCGTCTGGCCGAACCCGGCACGTTGAACCCCGGGTAGAAGTTCACCATCACGACGCCGCCTGTACGGCCGACCGCCTCGAGCACATCATCGGGGATGTTGCGCGGGTGATCGGCGATGGCCCGGGCGGATGAATGCGAGGCAATCACCGGCGCCGCCGAGGTGTCGATGGCGTCCCGCATCGTGTCGGCCGACACGTGTGAGATGTCGACCAAGACGGCAAGACGGTTCATCTCCGCTACGACCTGTCTTCCGAACTCGGTAAGTCCGCCGTGTCGAGGTTCGTCGGTTGCCGAATCGGCCCAATCGATCGTGTCGATGTGGGTCAAGGTCATATAACGAACGCCGAGGCCGGCAAGGTGTCCCAGCTTCTCCAACGAGTTCTCGATGCTGTGACCCCCTTCGGCGCCCATCAGCCCGGCAAGCCGGCCCGAGGACCGGATCGCCGCCACCTCATCGGCGGTGGTGGCCAACGCCGTCCACTCCGGAGCCGACTCCGCCATCCGATGGACGAGCGCGATCTGCTCGACGGTCTCCTTGAACGGCGCCGGAGAACGTGCCGACACGTACACCGACCAGAACTGGGCGCCGACACCGCCGTCACGAAGACGAGGGAAGTCGGTGTGGTAGCCGTCGAGATGCCCGCGGGGGTCGGCCACGTGGAGCGACCCTCTGGCCCTGGTGCGAATCGCCCATGGCAGATCGTTGTGGCCGTCGACGACCGGCAGGTCTCGATGGATGCGGAGCGCCGCCGCCTCTAGATCCATGCATCCTCCTGTCGCCGTGTGCCGTCACCGGACCGTAGCCGTCACGGGACGGGCAGGTCCAACAGGTCGGTGACGGTCCGGCTGCCGTCACCGTCGCCGATGACGACCTCATATGACGGTCCTGACATGTCGGTGGACAACTCGGCGAGCGATCCCCCATGGCTCCAACGCATCGCGACGCGGCCGTCCCTTGCGTCGAGCGGCTCCCAAGTTCCGCCGAACGCCGGGAAGGTGTTTCGGAATTGGATCAGCCGGATCAATCGTTGCACGACCGGCCGGGTCAGTGCCGCTTCGATCTCTTGGAGGGTGTATCCGTGCCGGTTGAGGTCCCGGCCGACCCCGGTCCGTTCGAAGAGGGCGACGTCGTTGTGTCCGGCAAACAGGCCGACGTAGTAGATCTGGGGGATCCCCGGGGTGAACAGCTGGATGAGCCTCGCGGTGAGGTAGGCGTCGTCGTCTCTCCCCAGCGCGTCGTAGAACGTCGAGTTCACCTGGTAGATGTCGAGGTTGCCGGCCCGCCGCCCGGTGGCCCGTCGGCTCGTACCGCCGGTGTTCGAGTGAATCCGATCGACGAGATGCTGAATCTGTTCGACGGTCAAAAGGCCCGGTTCGTGAGGTTCGATGTCGTCCGGTCCGACGTCGATCACCCCGATCCCGTCGTGCGTGTCGAGCACGGTGACCGCGTTGCCAGGTCTGATGGAGAGCCACCGTCGAAGCGGCCGGGCATCCCCGGTGAACAGCGCGTGGAGCACCAGCGGCGGCAACCCGAAGTCGTACACCCAGTCGACGGCAGACGCGGCTTCGAGCTGACGGCGGTAGTGGGCATGGATCTCCACGAGCACCTCCATGCCTCGATCGTGCACCTCCCCCGACAGCCGCTCGATGAACGAGTAGGTCTCCGGTGTCATGAAACACGACGTGCCGGCGGTCTTGACGGCGTAACCGACGGCGTCCAGCCTGACCGTGTCCACCCCATGTGCGACGAAGGTGTCCAGGATGCTGCCGAGATACCGCTGCGTTTCTGGGTCGTGCACGGCGAGGTCGATCTGCTGCGACGTGAACGTCGTCCAGGCGAGCCGTCGCACCCCATCCACCCGGGTCACGTCGGTGAACGGGAGGCCCGGCCGGGGACGGTAGATGGCGACGAGGTCGGCCTCGGTGGCTCCGCGAGGAAACACCGTCCCGTGGAACAGGAACATGCCCGCGTAGGGCGAGGTATCGCCTCTCGACAAGTAGTCCTGGAACTGATGCGAACCTGCCGAGATGTGATTGACGATGAGGTCGGCCGTGACGTCGGTCGACGCACCCAGCGCCTCTACGTCGCTCCAGGACCCAAGCCGGGGATCGACCGCTGCGTGGTCGATCGGGTCGAACCCATGGTCGGCGCCATCGAACGGGGTGAAGAACGGCAGGATGTGCACCCCTCCGAACAAGCCGTCTAGCGGTCCGTCGAGGAGTTCGGCCAGGGCCGGAATCGACCCTCCAAGCCGATCCGCATAGGCGATGAGCTGCACCTCATTCCGCACGGTCCCAACGTTACCGCCCCCGCTTCTCGTCAATGCTGTCCCGATACGGTCCCGGTGGCTTCGACGGGATTGACCTACTCGAAGACGACCGGATCCAGGGATTCCTCATTCACGACGAGGCGGAAGATGTCCGGCCGGGCGTAGTGACCGACCACGTCGAGGTCGAAGGTGGCCCGCGGGATCTCGCCCAGGTCGATGTCCGCGGTCAGCACCGCCTCGCCGTCGCGGTACGGCTCGACGAGAAAGTTGCCGTGGGGATCGACGATGCAGCTTCCCCCGGCGATGAGCACGTCGGTTTCGACCGGATAGTCGTCCGGGTAGTCGCTGCGGACCGCGTACTGGTTCGCCGAGACCACGAAGCAGCGCCCTTCGAGGGCGATGTGCTGCATCGACGCCGCCCATCGTTCCCGGTCGTCGACCGTCGGGGCGCACCAGATCTGCACCCCTTTGGCGTACAGCGTCGCCCGATAGAGCGGCAGGTAGTTCTCCCAACAGATCGCCGCGCCCAGTTTGCCCACCGGCGTGTCGATCACCGGCATCGTCGATCCGTCGCCGAAACCCCAGATGAGCCGTTCGGCGGCCGTCGGCATCAGCTTGCGGTGCTTGCCGAGCATCGACCCGTCGGGTCCGTAGAACACGACGGTGCAGTAGAGGGTTCCGCCACCCCGTTCGATGACCCCGACGACGAGATGCACACCGTGCTCGACAGCGGCCTCGGCGATCCTGTCCGATTCGGGCCCAGGCAGATCGATGGCCGACTCCCAGTAGCGCCGGAACCAGTCTCGGCCCTCTTCCGTACGTGACCCGACGACGGCGCCGAAGTCGTGGCCTTTCGGGTAGCCGCCGACGAATGCCTCTGGGAACACCACCAGGTCGGCTCCCTTGCCGGCTGCCTGGGAGACCAGGCGCCCCAGCTTGTCGAGCGTCGCCGGGGTGTCGAACGCCACCGATCCGGCCTGAACTGCTGCTACCCGTACCATGAGGGGCACCCTACCCCTCGGAACGTTGCCTGCCGATCGATACCAGTCTGAGCAGAGCTCCCACGAAGAATGTCACGTTCAACATGATGAGCCCCGCTCCGGCCAGCAGAAGGACAGACGCGCCGAGACCAGAGGCAACCGACTCCAACACCCGCACCAGCGGGGCTCCCGGGTCTTCGGCGAGCTCATGGGCAAAGACGGACCGGACGAAGTCGACCGGTCCGACGAGTGCGCCGACCAGCACCAGGACCCCAAGGACCAGGCCGAACACGCTGGCCACAATTCGAACGGCAGCCAGCCGCCGAGCTTCCACGGTCGGTGGAACGTCACGTCGCTGCAGATCCCACGCTGCAGCGACGATGTCTCCAAACATGCGCAGCCGCCGAACGAATCCTTGCCACAGGCCGAACTTTTCCTCCTTGACGGTCTGGGTAATACCCCGAAAGACTCGATACTTCAGTCCCTTGCCGTAGTAGACGGCGTAGAAGTTGAGACCGGCTTCGATTCTGAATCCCTTCTTGTACCGCTCGGGAAGCTGCTCCCACAGGCGCTTGGTCAATGCACGCTCGCCGCCTAAGAGCGGAATGAAGTGCATGAGCATGCGCAGGTAGTAGATCTTGCGGTTGCGCATCAGGATGAACATCTCGCAGGAGCCCTCCAGGACAGGGCGTACCGTCTCCGTGATCATCTCGTGTGTCAGCCCGACGATGTCCGCATCTGCGAAGAAGATCACGTCTGTCCTGGTATGGGCGACACCCACATCCATGGCATGGCCCTTGCCCTGGTTCGGTTCCAACCGCAGGTACGTGACAGGGTGCTGCATCACTACCTGGCCGGTGCCGTCGTTCGATCCGTCGTCTACGACGATGACCTCGTCGAAACCCGGGTAGGTCGTCAGCACCTCGAGCACGCCGCCGATGCGAGGAGCCTCGTTGTACGCTGCAACGATGGCAGTTACGCCCTGGCGCGTCGCGCCCACGTCCAGCCCTTCTTCCCCACGACCACGGCCGCAAACAGCACCAGGAGCAGCACCTGTGCCTGGGGGACCGTCTGTTGCAATGCCTCCAGTTGTTTGCCGGCAAACCAACCAATCGGCAGCAACACTGCCAGCCACACGACGGCACCGGCTGTGTCGAACAGGACGAAGGTCCGCCGAGGCACTCCCCGCACCGCCATGTACACAAGCGAAAGGACCCGGGTGCCGTACAGAAGCTTGATGAACAGCAACCCCCGATGGGGATGATCGCCAACCCAGGCATCCAGCTTCCCGACGAGCTGATCGAATCGGATGAGCCGCTTCGGGTCGCGACGGATCCGTTGCAGCGTCTTTCCTGACATCGAGAACCAGAGCGTGTCGGACACTACCGTCCCGAGGAGCGCCCATCCGAAGACCGATCCAAGGGTCCAGTGACCCTGCGCTGCCAGCGCACCAGCCGCAAGAACAATCGAGTCGCCGAAGAAGAACGTGCCGGCAAACACGATCCAAGATCGGTAGAGGATGAGAGATGAGAGCATTGGTGTGTGAGCCTAGGCGCCCCCAGACCATTCGCAGGGCAAGTCGCCGGCGGGTGGTGGTGGCCCTCCAGGGTTCGTTTCCTCAGATATCCCTTACTTACGTCTCGGTCGTTTGCATCAACCAGACACCTCAACGAAAGGTTGGATCAAACCTTCCTCAGGTATCTCTTACCTACGTCTCGGTACGTTTGCATCAACCAGACACCTCAACGAAAGGTTGGATCAAACCGTGGAGAAGTCACCAAGCCAGAGCACGGCCCTGCATCGACATGCTCTCGGTGCCCTGGTCGTCGTGCTCTCTCTCATTGCAGCCGCATGCTTCGGAGGCTCGACGTCGGGAACCACCAGCTCCGCCGCTCCAGGCTCGACGTCCCAAGCAGCCCCATCCGGTGCCGGCGCCACCACAACAACCGGAGCGACGACAACGCTACCCCCGGCCAACTCATCCGGTGCGGATGAGAGCGGCACCACGACGACACTTGCGCCTCAACTGGCTGCACTCGGTGCCGGCTGCACGGTAGACCTCAGTCCCGCGGCAAAGGACAACTCCAGAGGCGAAGAAGAGTTTGGCCTAAAGGCCGAAACTATCGTGGCGAGGGTCGAAGCCGTCGAGTCGCTCATCGCATGCTGCATGAACAACGCCGGGTTCGAGTACTACCCGGTCGACTATGCAACGATCCGCAAGGCGATGGACAGCAACAGCAAGCCGTCGGGTCTCAGCAGCGACGAGTTCCGCGCCCAGTACGGCTACGGCATCACCACACTGTATGCCGGTCCCGACTCGCAGGCGGTCATCGGTGCTGGACAGCAGAACCTGGCTTACCGGGACTCGCTTCTTCCCGCGGACCGAGTTGCCTACGATCGAACCCTGTACGGCGAGAACACGGAAGCGACGTTCGCCGTCAGCCTCGACAGCGAGAACTTCGCCCCGACCGGTGGGTGCACGAGATTCGCCGTGGCGCAAGTGTTCGCACCGGACCAGCTCGGCGCCAGCTTCGTGAACTACCAGAACGCTGCCGGAGTGGCTATCGATCAGGATCCGAGAATCATCGCTGCCTACAAGGACTGGGCAGGGTGCATGCGGAAGAAGGGGTACAACTACAACCATCCCGACGAGATCAAGGCCGATCTTGCCACCAGGCTGCACGACATCACCGGAGGCTCTGATCCCGCGACGCTCTCGGCCGATGCGCAGAATGCGCTCAAACAACTCCAGGCCGAGGAACTCGCCCTTGCGGCGACGGACCACGAATGCTCAGTCCAGTTCGTCGACGCGATCAAGAAGCAAGTCGAAACGGAACTGCTGGGACCGGACGCGAACAAATGAGGTCACGTCGGCAGGTTGCAGTCATCGTGGTTGCAGCGAGCGTGCTCGCGTCTCTCGGCGGTTACGCTGCAGGAGCTCGGATCCAGTCGCCGGCCGAGGTGGCAGCACGAACCGCGCCGCCGGAGCCGTCGCCAATCCTGGTGCCGGCCGAGATGCGGCTGCTCCAAACGGACATCATCACCCGAGGTACCGCGCGGTTTGTCGCCCCTCAGGCGGTGGCAGTCGCCGCTTCGACACTCAAGGTCGACCCTCAGATCGTCACACGGCTGCCAGCCGTCCAGGACCAGCTGACCGAGGGATCGCTCGCTGCTGCAGCGTCGGGGCGACCGGTGTTGGTCCTCCAGGGCGCGGAGCCGATGTACCGGGATCTCGGCCCTGGGGCACAAGGCAGTGACGTCCGGCAGCTCGAGGAGGCTCTCGCGCGTCTGGGCTTCCAGCCGGGCCCAGTCGACGGTCTCTACGACCAGCAGACCGAGGCCGCCGTGGCAGCCTGGTACCAAGCCTCCGGCTGGCAGCCGTTTGAAGCCACGGCAGAGCAGCTCAAGACGATCCGAGCAATGCAGCAGGACATGGTCTCCACCCAACGGGACCGATTGTCGGCCGATGATGCGGTAGCCGCTGCCCGCGCGGACGTCGCAGCAGCACAAGCAGCCAGGTCGGCCGCGGAAGCGGCAGCCTCCACGGCAGCTCTAGAGCTTCAGTTGGCTCAGGCAGAAGCAGCGGCCGCGAATGATGCCGCCGCCAAAGAGGTCGCCGCGAAGCAAGCCACCCGAGATCGACTCCTCAGTGGCACAGCAAACGACGCGGACCGCCTCGCCGCAGACCGAGCGGTACAGGCTGCCCAATCAGCCCTGGCCACGGCTCGTGCCAAGGCGCTGACTGCCGCGGAAGCCGAAGCCACCGCACTGCAGGCCATCGACGTGGCAAAGGCAGAAGCGGCGGCAGCCGATGCGGCGGCGACGGCCGAAGTTGCAGCGAGGACTGCCGAGCGCGACGCCATCTACGCCGATCCGACTTCGACACCGGACCAGAAGTCGGCGGCGGACACGGCGGTGCATCTGGCCGAACTCGCCGCGAGCGCTACTCGCGCGTCTGGACAGGCAGCGGTCCAGGCCGCGATCGATGCCCACGCGGCGGCGGTCCGCGACCGCGACGCCGCGAACCGCGACGTAGCTCAGGCTGAGACAGAGCTGGCAGACGCGCTCGCGCTGCGCGCCGCTTACGACGATCCGGCGAAACGCGCGGAAGCCCTCGCGAAGGCCGAATCAGACCTCGCTGCAGCCAAAGCGGCTGCCGAGGCAACCCGCACTGCCGGCGAAATCTCCGTGCGGAAGGCGCAGGATGCGGTCACGACGAAAGCGGCAGACAGAACCGCCGCGGCGGCGTTGGTATCGTCGGCAAGCCGCACGCTCGGCAACGCCAAGAAGTTGTTCTCCCTCGAAGAGACACTCCTTGCGCAGCGTGAGAGCGACCTGGCAGGTGCCCAGACTGCAGCCGGAACCCAGGTTCCCGCCGACGAAGTGATCTTCCTTCCGATCCTCCCCGTACGAGTGGAGTCACTCAGTGCCGCAGTGGGCGAACCGTTGGCAGGGCCTATCTTCACGGCTACACAACTCCAGCTGGTGGTCGATACCTCGCTCCGCCTCGAAGAAGTTCCTCTGGTGCACACAGGTATGCCGGTACAGATCGACGAG
Source organism: Acidimicrobiia bacterium (assembly GCA_024763085.1). Classification (GTDB taxonomy): domain Bacteria; phylum Actinomycetota; class Acidimicrobiia; order Spongiisociales; family UBA4744; genus JANTGE01. The sequence goes on along the minus strand of JANTGE010000002.1, from coordinate 13,470 downwards.
CCGAGCCTGGGGATCAAAGGGACGGGCACCATCGACCAGATCGCAGATGCACCAGGCACCAACGGTGTCGACGGCTACCACGTGTACGCCAAGATACGGGTCGATGAAGCGCCTGCGTCGATCGTCGGGGCATCCGTTCGCCTGACCATTCCCATCGAGTCCACCGGAGGAAAGATCCTTGCCGTACCTCTGAGCGCAGTCGTACTTGCGGCGGACGGAACCTCACGGGTTCAGGTGCAAAGTCAGGGGGCTCTCGAGTACGTCACCGTGGAGCCAGGCTTGTCGGCATCGGGGTACGTGGCCATCACCCCTGTCAACGGATCGATCGCCGCCGGGGACCTCGTGGTCATCGGATTCGATCAGGGGAGGCCTCCCGGTGCCTGACGCATCGCACGCTGTAGTGGCGCTGGAAGGGGTTGGCCGCGTCTACCCGACCGACCCCCCGGTCAACGCACTTGTCGATGTCGATCTCTCAATCGCTGCCGGGGACTGGATGGCGGTTGAAGGGCCATCAGGGTCAGGGAAATCGACGCTCCTCAACGTTGTGGGATGCCTCGACAGCCCGACAAGCGGAACCTACTGGTTCGAAGGCATCGATGTCTCCGACCTCACCGACCGTGAACGCACCGGTCTTCGGAGTCGTCGGATCGGATTCGTCTTCCAGTCGTTCCATCTGCTGCGGTACCGAACGGTCCTCGAGAACGTGATGATGGCCGAGGTGTACCGGCGCCACTCGCGCGGCGGCCGAAAGGAGCGAGCACTCGCTGCGCTGGACCGCGTCGGACTGACGCCGCGCTCCGACTTTCTCCCAATGCACCTTTCAGGAGGCGAACAGCAGCGGGTGGCAATCGCCCGGGCGCTCCTCGGTTCGCCCGGGCTTCTGCTCGCCGATGAGCCGACCGGCAATCTCGATTCGGCGACATCCGCACGGATACTCGATCTCTTCGACGGCCTTCACGGTGAGGGCCTGACCATCGTGATGATTACGCACGATCCGGAGGTTGCGCGGCGGGCGCACCGGCGGATTCACCTCCGCGATGGTCGGCTCGAGGAGGTTCGATGAAACTGCTGCGTTCGGGGCGTCGAACATCGAAAGTGCCCCTCTCTGGGATCACTCCGGTCGATCTTGCCGACGAGGCGTCCGCCGGACTGTTCGCTCGCCCGGGACGGATGGTGCTCACGGTCTCGGGCACTGTCATCGGCATTGCCGCGCTCGTAGCGACGCTCGGACTTGCCAGGACGACCGGGAACCGCATCCTCGGGCGATTCGACGAACTCGCGGCAACAGAGATCATCATCACGACGAAAGCGGCCGGCGACGGCTCGACCCAGGAGTGGCTTCCGTGGGACGCACCTGCACGCATGGAACGGCTGAACGGCGTTGTTGCAGCCGGCGATCTCACCTATGTCGACACAAATGGGGCGCTGATCAGCACGTCTCCGATCAGCGATCCCTCTCATCAGACGGAGTTCGACCTCCCGGTGCAAGCTGCATCGCCCGACCTCTTCAGAGCAGTGAGAGCGAAGCTGTCGACAGGTCGTTTCTTCGACAGAGGGAACAGCCTGCGCGCAGACCGCGTCGCGGTTCTCGGATCTGGGGCGGCGCTCCGTCTTGGCATCACCACGGTGAATCAGATGCCGGCGCTTCGTATCGGCGACGACCTGTTTCTCATCGTCGGCATCCTTGACAGCGTCGGCCGGTTCCCGGATCTGATGGGAGCCATCATCATCCCCGAGGGAACGGCTCGAGCCGACTATCAGATCGCTTCTCCGGAGACGGTCGTCGTCGAAACGCAGATCGGCGCTGCAAGCCTGGTCGCCAAACAGGCACCGCTTGCCCTGCGCCCGGACAACATCGCTGCGTTGAAGGTCGCCTCTCCGCCCGAACCGAAGCGAGTCAGGGACGCGGTGGCCAACGATCTCAACGCCCTCTTCCTGCTGCTTGGGGGTGTCTCGCTCGTCGTTGGAGCCATCGGGATCGCCAACGTGACCCTCGTGTCGGTGATCGAACGGACAAGCGAAATCGGCCTGCGACGGGCGATCGGAGCGACCCGGTTCCACATCGCGCTGCAGTTCCTTCTCGAAAGTACGGCGATGGGGCTCCTTGGCGGCATCATCGGGGCGAGCCTCGGGTCGGTCGTGGTCGTCGGGGTCTCCGCGCTCCGCGGCTGGACGCCGGTGCTGGACCCCCTGACTCCGCTTCTTGCTCCCGTTGGCGGCGCTGTCATCGGCCTGCTTTCGGGTACCTATCCGGCCTGGCGGGCGACGCGCATGGAACCCGTTGCCGCCCTCCGCACTCAGGGGTGACCGGTCATGGGCGACCCACGCCTTGCGGCGCTTCTGCTACCGTCCCGGGCCGACCTTGACGCGAGCCGAGTCCTGGCCCCAAGCTCTCCTACCCCACGGTGATTGAGTGCTCGATTTCCTCAAATCGCTTGGCCCCCTGGCTCCGGTAGCCGTCTTCCTCCTGGCTACCGGTGAGAGCGCTGCATTCCTGGGCCTGCTGTTGCCAGGAGAGGTCGCGGTGATCCTTGGCGGCGTGGTCGCCGCAACCGGCCTCGTCCCTCTGTGGCTGATGGCTGCCGTCGCGGTCGTGGGCGCGATCTTGGGAGACTCCATCGGCTACTTCCTTGGGGCAAAGGCAGGAGCGGCGTTGCTGGAAAAGCGTCGGATGGCAGGACTTGCCAGGCACCTTGGGTCTGCCAAACGCTTCATCGCGAAACGTGACTGGCTGGCCATTGCCATCGCCCGCTTCACTTCGGTGCTGCGGGCTGCCGTCCCCTTCGCCGCAGGGTCCATCCACATGCCATACGGGCGTTTTCTTCTCGGCAACGTCATCGGCGGAATAGCGTGGGGACTGACGTTCACGCTGGCCGGCTACACGGCGGGAGCCAACTACAAACGAGTTGAGCACTGGCTGCAGACAGGCGGTCTCGTACTGGCAGGCCTCATCGCTGTCATCGTCGGGCTCGTCTGGTCAACGAGGTGGGCTTCTCGAAACCGCCAGGCTGTTGTCAGGCGGATACGGCCGCTGCTGGACCTCCGAGTGGTCACTTTCATAGTCCGCCACACCCGGGCCGCAGCCCCAGTTCGAACCCTTCTCATTGCAGGAGCGGGGGCTACCGGTGCGCTGTGGCTGTTCGCCACCACCGTGCAAGACGTTCTTGGAAGAGACGAATTCTTCCTGCTCGACAAGGCGGTATTGCGCTACATCGAGCAGCACCCGATCCCGCCGCTGGTCACTCTGTCACGGCTCATCAACGCCGCGACCGAACCGCTGTGGGTGTTTGCGGGCGCTCTAGCAATCGTCGTCATCGCTGCCTTTCGACGAAGAGGGCGAATCGCCTGGGCAGTTGCCACAGTGATGGTCGGCCAGTTGGCTATCTCCGAGGTTGCAGAGCAGCTCATTCAGCGGCAGCCGCCGGCGTTTGCGCCACTCGCCCCGAGGATCGACTATGGGTTTCCATCTGAGCATGTCGCCGCATTCACCGCGCTCGCCGTCATTCTTGCTTGGCCTTGGAGCAGGCCACGATGGCGTGTCGGAGTCCAGCGTGTCGGTGCGGCAGCCATGCTGATTGTGCTCGTTACCACCGCCCGGATCGTCCTCTTGCTGGAGTACCCGAGCGACGTTACGGCAGGCCTTGCCGTCGGCGTCGCGTGGGCGCTGCTCGTCGGACTGGCGTTCGATAGCATTGCCGCGATGGGGACGGCCCGGCGTCTACGGAAAAAGAAAGACCCGTGAGGCCTCGACGTCGACGCTCGCGACTCCGACCCGACGGAGGCCTGCCTTGAGCCACAGCCGGCGACTGCCCCTGCGCGGACTCCTGGTTCTCGTTCTGCTGGCCGTGGTCACGCCGCCGCTGCTCCACACCGGGGACCTGCTCGCCCTTCCCGCAGTAGCGCTCGTACTTGCCGTGTGGCTGGCGATCACCGTCCTGGTCGGTCTTCGCGTCGTCATCATGGATCTGCTCGCTCCGGGAGTCCATATGGGACGCCGCCTCGGCAGGCTCGCATGGCAAGGCATGGCCGAGGATGCGGCGGTCCGCGACCTGGCAGAACGATGGTCACAGATCCACCGCCGGCTCGAGCCTGTCGATCGCGTCTTGCGGCGACTCAATGCGTGGTTGCGCCTCGACGCCACAGGGATCGGCCGAACAACGGCACTGGCTGCGGCGGTCCTGGCCGGTGTTCTCCTGTGGCGGCTTCACCGCCTCATTTCGATCACAGGCTCGCCCGCGGTCGGGTTCGATCAGCGTTTCGCCGACATGGCTCAGCGTCTGAGCGTTCCCGTCGAACGAGCGGTGATGGTGGCACTGAGTGCCGGTGCCAGGCCGGTCCCGATGACGCTCGCCGTAGCGGCTATCACCATGGGAGCGTTGATCACCAGGTCCAGACGAGGAGCGCTCGTCCTCGTGTCGACCGTGGCCTTGAGCGCCTCGATCGTCGAAGTTCTCAAGCTCCTCGTACACCGCGCCCGACCGCCGTTCGGCCAAGCGGCCGTCGGCTCGTTCAGTTGGCCGAGTGGCCACGCGGCGGCTTCTCTGGCCCTCGCCCTCGGAATCTGCCTTCTCGTATGGCACCTAGACCGTCGGCGATGGACAACCGTCGCTTTGGTCGCCGTGCCCTGGGCACTGCTCGTCGGCTACAGCCGCGCCTACCTCACCGTTCATTGGGCGTCAGATGTGGTGGCCGGCTGGCTGGTGGCGATCGTGGCGACCGCAACCGTAGCCGCGGTGGATCTCTCACTTCGACATCGGCAGCAACAGGCGGTTCGTACCGGCACCCTCTACGGAGGCGTCGCCGCCGGTGCCGTAGCGATCATGGTGTTCGCCCTCTTCGGGCCTTCGCTGCCTCCACCGGCAGAGTCTGAACTCGTACCAACCCAAGTCGCTTCGGTTGATCCTGCAGCCGCACTGCAAGGACAGGATCTCTTCAGCGTCACTTTGCTTGGAAGGCCCATGGAGCCGACCGGTCTCATCGTTGTCGGTACCGAAAGCAACCTGCGCACCACTGTCGCATCGGCCGGCTGGAGCATTGCCGACAAGAACACGCTTCCCCGCCTGCTGAAGACGACCCGGGCAGCGGTCGCCGGGACACAAGATCCCACAGCGCCGGTGACCCCGTCGTTCCTCGGGACACGCATGCAGGACATCGCCATCGAAAAACCGGTCTCAGACGGTGCCGGCGGCATCCGTGCCCGTCACCATGCGCGCTTCTGGAGGCTTCCAATCATCCTCAGTGACGGTTGCCCCATATGGGTCGCAACGGCGTCGACCGATGATCGCGTTGAATGGAACGTGCGGACGCTCTTCCCGACGCACCACATCAAACCAGCAATCGACGTCGAACGTGACCTCATCGCCGACGAGTTCGCAGGCACCGGCCTGCTTGCGCGCTCCGGCGTGATGCGGGTAGCCCCTCCGACGCTCGGTACGAACGCGGCGGGGGACCCGTTCTTCACCGATGGCAATGCCGTCGTCCTTCGGCAGGTTGCCGCCTGCGCGACGCGCTGAGATCACCGCCCGGCCCGAAGTCCCATGCCGCCAGATCGCTCCGTCACACACAGATCGAGGTCCGCAGGTAACGCGTCGGTCAGTGGCTCGACAGGCCCCGGTCTCGGAGAGGAGACTACGTACGGCTTTCGGGAGCGGCCCCGAGCTGCCTCGCGACGGCGCGAAGCCAGCGTTGATGGAGGATGACATGGACAATGATCAAGATGCCCGCTGCATTGGCTGCCGTCTCGTGCACCGTCTTCCATCCCTCGCCCCCTCCTCCTCCTATCCCGACAACTCCGGCTACAGAGTTCGAGAGAGCCAAGCCGCTCCACAAGAGAGTGACGAGCGACGCGAACAGTCCGACTGCCAGCAACAGCCTCACCAATGACTGCGTAGCGAGGCGACTACCGAGCATCCGCCTACCGACGCCTCGTAGCCACTTCGAGTGGCGAAGCAGGTGGACGACCATCACCACGATCCCGGTAAGGCCGACCCATTCGTGGAGCGTACCGCCGGTCCACTCTGCATTGAAGGCGACAAGAAAGAGCGCGCCGGCGGTCACATCCACGAGCAGACTCCTCAACGGCCGCCGCCCTGGGCCGTGTCGTGGAGTGGCGTGTATTGGAGTGAGAGTGCCTTCGTTCATCGCCGGCACGGTACAGGCCCGGCCCTGAGAGGAAGCTGAGAAGCGTTCCTGTCGATACGTGGCCTCGTCGGTAGGTCCGCGCCTGGACGCCGGCAACGGCCTCCGTTCGGCCAAGCGGCGGTGGGATCGTGGGATCATTCATCTGACCGAGCGGCCATGTCGCAGCGTCGCTCGCCCTTGCGCCCAGCCTCTGCCTCCTGTTCTGGCACGTGGATCGTCGACGCTGGCCGATGATCGGCTTGAGCCAGAAACTCCTCCTGGTTGGGTTTCTTCCGTCTTCACCCCTGTCTCCCGACACTGACCGCACGCGGGGTTTCACCTGCCGTACGACCCCGTTACTGCTCGGAATCGCTCTCGTGTGGGTCTGCCGGAGCCGACCCGCCCTCAGGGTGCGATACCGGCCGTAGTTCTGAGAACCTGGGGCCGACCCTACGCAACATCGCGTAGGCGACCACCACCGAGATCACATGTTCCCAGTCGGCAACCTGGTGGTGGAACAGCAGTCCGCCGACTGCCACAGCGGCAAGTGCCCCGTCCGCGGGCCGATAGTCGAGTGCGACCACAAGCGCAGCAAAGCAGGCGGCCACCCCTGCAGAGAACCCGACATCGAGCCCGCGGGCCGTCCTCTCGAGAAATGAAGACCCAAGCGGTTCCGACAGCCATAGAAAGAACGTGACTCCCGCGTAGCCCAGGACGGAGCCCCCGAAGGACACCACGAGGGCGCGAAGAGACCCCGACATTCGCTCATAGAAGCCGACGGCAAGGAGCAGCCAGAAGACCATCGAGATGGTCATGTAGGCGTCTCGTGTCAGCAGCGTCGCGCTGAAGAGGCGCCACCATTCACCTTCCATGACCGCGGCGCCCGACCACCCGAAGCGGGCGTATGTCTCCGCCGGTATGGAGCCGAAGAATGGCCGCGTGACGAAAGCAAGGATCAGGATTGCGGCAGCGGTACTCAACGCGACGAAGGGAACCGTCACCGCCGATGAGGAACACGACCGAACGAACCGATACCGGCGCAGCGCTTCCGCAACGGCAGCGGCGACTCGATCTTTCATGGCTGCGAACGTTTCTTCAGCAAGGATCCCACGCTGCCCAGCAGCTCAGACACCAGGGATCCCCCGACGTACGCCTTCACGATGGCAAACCCGATCCTCGGCAGATCCGTCCTGGCCACGTGACCGAGGAAGGTCGGCTCCCAACGGGGATTGAATTTGTCTTTGAAGGAGAACAGACCTTTTGCTTGGTAGAGAGCGTCGGCATGCTGATACATCCATCCCAGCAAGCGCTCTACGCCATCGCCTTCATCCCCCAACTGCACCAGGGGGACACTGGAGAGGCTCGCGATCGCCCGGCCTTCTTCGACAAAGCGACGGATACTTTCGGCGATAAGCAACTCCATCGTGCCGGGAGGCGCCTCAGGAGCTCGTCGCATCAGATCGAGCACGGCTGCATCACCGTCCTGATAGGGAAGCCAGGTGACGAGAGCGACGGGCTCACCGCCGGCGACCGCCACGAAAGCCTCCACCGTGTCGATCCGATCCAGTTCCAAGCTACCCAGCGTGAACCCCATCTCAGGACCATGCTTGCTCTCGATCCACGCTTCGTTGATGGCTTGGATAGCTCGATCGAACCTAGGGGATCGAGTGTCTGGCGTATACCGAATGACCTCAACGCCCTCTCGGCGGGCACGGCCGGCAGAGTGGCGAACATTGGCCATCCGACTACCCGACAAAGTGAACTCGGACACGTCGATGATCGCCTCATGTCCGATCGTCATGACTTCCAGTCCGGCACTCCGTGCTCGTTCGGCCGAGGCTTGATCGAGGCCAACCAGGGCAGGCGTCCAGCCGTGGCGTTCGCACCTGGCCAGGAGTTCTGCCAGCGCCTCTTCTTCCTCCTCAGGCTCCTCGCAGATTGGTGGACCAACGGTCACCGCCACACCACCATGGACCTGCAACCCCACCAGCGCCCGTCCATCCAGCAGCTCAACGACGCGGTTTCCAGCGACAGTGGTCAACGGGGCCATTGAAGTCGTGCCAAACCTTGTGACGAACTGCGCGATGGATGCCCGCGACCTCGTAGACAGCGTCGCTGCGAGCGGTACGGCCAGACTCAACAGAGCAAGCAGGAAGGTCGCTGCTCCGGCGATCTCCAGGGAACTCACGAAGATCCGGGCTTCCTGGGTCCCGGCACCCACCGGGGGATGAAACAGAAACGCCGTCTCAAGCGTCTGCACCACGCGAGTCCCCAGCGGCGGCCCACCTTCGAACACCTCCGGCCAGACCGATACCCCGAAGACCACGAGCCCACCGACCGATGCGGGAAGCAGCCACATCAGCCGCTTGGTGCGAACTCGCATCGCAAACGCCGGCCTGGTGACTGCCAGATAGACCGCGAAGGCGGCCATACCTAGCCACACCGAGGCGTCAAGGTCCTTCCGGACGTCAAAAAGCGAAGACGCCGAGGCAGCCAGCAACGCAACCAACCAGGCCGACCTCGATCCTCGCAGCAACGCCCGCCCCACCAGCAGCAGCGCGACGCCGGCAATGATCAGCAGCGGCCGAGTCCCCGATTGCAGCGTTGGGGTGAGCAGCTCCCTTTGACCGAACCCTGCGAGCCGATAAGGAGCGAAGGCGCCTACCAGATCTACGAGGCCGGCAATCGCCGCCAGGGCGGCTCCCACCCGGCGTTGCCACTGTCTACGCCGCACATGCGTCGGCGATACCGCCCCTGGCATGACCCGCACTCTCCCCCTCATCCAGTTGGGATCTCGACCCGGAACACAGCTCCCGAATACCGGCTGTCGTCGACGATACGCACCGTGCCTCCATGGGCCTCGACGATGGCTTTTACGACGGCGAGCCCAAGCCCCGTCCCTCCTTCGCTACGGGCACGAGCGTCGTCGAGTCGCACGAATCGGTTGAACACCTCGGTGCGAAATGCGCCGGGGATGCCCGGGCCATCGTCGGCGACAACGAACCATGCCGACGACTCCGACGTACCGCTGGCAACCCAGACCGACGACTCGGCATGACGAACCGCGTTGTCGAGCAGATTGCGCGCTACTTGCGTGAGTCGGCGACGGTCGACGCTAGCGAACGCCTCGGTGAGCCCCGTTGTGTCGATCTGAATCGCCCCGGAAGGCGTCCCGTCTACAGCCTCAGAGACAACCTCGACAAGATCCAACCGGGCGGTCTTGAGCTCCAGTCCCCGCTCATCGAAACGGGCAAGCGTGAGCAGATCGTCGACGAGCAAGGCCAGTCGCCGGGCTTCTCCCGCAACATCGCCGGCCAACTCGCCGACGTCGAAGTCCTCCGGGACGCTCCCTGCCACCTCGGCCATGGTGAGAATCGATGCAACTGGGCTCTTCAGTTCATGCGAGGCGTCGGAGATGAAGCGCCGTTGACGGTTCACCGACACTTCGAGCCGGTCGAGCATGTTGTTGAGTGTGTCTGCCAGGTGTCGAATCTCGTCTCGGCTCCGAGGTACGGGAATACGTCGGTTGAGCTTCGAGAGCGAGATCCCCTCGGCTTCGGTGATCATTTCTTCGACTGGACGCAGCGAGAAACCCACCAGCATCCAGGTCATACCGGCAACGACCAGCACGAGCAGCGGGATACCCACCGCAAGGACAGGTTCCAGTGCCGTTACCACGCCCTCAACTGGTGCTAGAGAGCCGGCAACCACAACCTGGAGGAGCTCATCGCCGCGCTCTACCCCGCCCACGGCCACCAAAAACGGTCCCTCCTCGTCGGCATGCTCACCTTGTTCCTGCTGGTCGCCGCCACCGAGGCCCGGTAGCCGGAGCAGGCGCACCTCGCCCGAGGGGACAGTCACATTCACAAGCGCCACCTGTCCCTCGATGTCGGGGGTCGACGCAATCACCGATCCTTCCCCATCGAGAATCTGCGCCGATGTCCCACGAACGAACGGAAGCGTCGGAAGTGTTCCGCCGGCCTCCGCCAGGCTCGCCAAGTCCTGCACCCGGGACGCTAGAACGGTCTCCAAGGACTTGGTCAGGTTGGAGCGCGTGAGCGCGACCATGACGAACGCGCTGCCCACAAGGGCGGCGGTGACTACGACGGCGGCCACCAGAGAAGCCCTGGCGCGGACCCCTCCCGGCAGGTGAGCTCGTCTACGCACGCTTACCGCCATCCGGGACGATCCGATACCCGACGCCTCGCACCGTTTCGATCGACGTTCGGCCGAACGGTGCGTCGATCTTCTTCCGTAGATACCCGATGTACACCTCGACGACGTTGCTGTCGCCCTCGAAGGTCCAATCCCACACCGCGTTCAGGATGTCCATCTTGGAGAGCACCTCTCCAGGATGCCGCATGAGGTACTCCAGCAAGGAAAACTCCTTCGGCGTCAGCGCAATCGGCTCACCCGCCCGTTCGCAGGTGTGCGCAGCCGGGTCCAGCTTCAGATCGCCCACGGCGAGCACGGCAGGCCGGGCAGAGTTTCCCCGTCGTGCCAGCGCCCTGATGCGGGCCGACAGCACCACGAATGAGAACGGCTTGGTCAGGTAGTCGTCGGCTCCCGTGTCGAGCGCCTCGGCGATGTCATACTCACCGTCTTTTGCAGTCAGCATGAGGACCGGCGTCCAGTTCCCTTCGGCCCGCAGATCTGCGCACACCTGATAGCCGTTACGGCGAGGAAGCATGATGTCCAGGATGATCACGTCATACGGTTGGTTACGGGCAAACCAGAGGCCCTCTTCACCGTCGTGGGCTACGTCCACGGCGTGGCCGTCGGCTTCGAGGCCCCGCTTCACGTACGCGGCCAACTTCACCTCGTCTTCAACGACAAGCAGTCTCATACCAGGGAGCGTACCGACTGATTCCTGAGTGTTTCCTGAGAATCTTCCCACTTCCTGGTCCCGGACCGTCCTCAGCACACTCTCAGGGTGTTTCAGGGTCCTCTCAGAGACCCCGTGACACACTGCGGACAAGCTCGATTCATGAAAGGAGGAAGAGCTTGACTACGAAGAAGAAAATGACCCTTGCCGCTCTCCTGGCCGGTGCCCTTGCCGCCCTTAGCGTCGGCACGGCCGCCATCGCCCAGACTTCCCAGTCGGCGCCGGCGCAGGCACCCGCCACCGTGCAGCAGGAGACACAGCAGGTGGCACCGCCGGACAACGACACGACCCAATTCGAGTCGCAGTCGGAAGCCGACGACGCAACCGAAGCTCCCGGCAAAGAGGACGGCAAGGAAGACGGCACCGACCAGGGCACCGACGAGCAGTCCCCGTCGTACAGCTCGAGTATCACGGCTCCTCAAGGAACCGACAGTGGCACCGAGACCAAGGACGACGAAGCTGCCGAGGCCAAGGCCCTGGCTTCGACGCCCGGCCTCATCGGTGAGCAAGCTGCTCAGGACGCAGCCCTGGCTGCGTTTCCCGGAACGGTCCAGAAGGTCGAGCTCGACAACGAGAACGGAAACATCGTTTACTCGGTCGAGATCACCAATGATGCCGGCGCTTCTGCCGACGTGAAGGTCGATGCCGGAAACGGCACGGTCCTCCACCAGGAAGCAGGCGGCGCCGACGAAGGCGGAGAGGAGGCAGGCGAGGACTAACCCTGGCACTCACACTTCCCCTTTCCGGCCATGTGCGGGGCCTTCGGGCCCCGCACACACGCGTACACACCTGTGGCGAGACGCTTCTAGCCTCTGCCTGTGCTCACCGCCACTGCCCTTGCGCTCGCTGCAGCGGTCCTGCATGCCTCGTGGAACCTGGTCGTCAAGGCCAGCGGCGACCGGCTCGTCGCCATGTGGGCGCAGGGCTTGTTCGGGGCGGTCGTTGCCCTGCCCCTCCTCGTCGTTCTCGGGCTGCCCGGCAGGGCCGCCATCCCGTTCCTCTCGGTGTCGGTCTTCATCCACCTCGGCTACGCCCTGGTACTCGCCGGCGCCTATGACCGCGCCGACCTGTCGGTCGTCTATCCGATCGCGCGCGGCGCCGCCCCACTACTGACGGCCATCGGCGGTGTGCTGTTCCTTTCCGATGCGCTGCCGGCGATCGGCTACGCCGGCGTCGCCATCGCCGTCGCGGGACTGCTCCTCATCGGTCGCGCCGCCGGACGAGGCATTGGCTGGGCTCTCGCCACCGCCGCCATCATCACCTCCTACACCCTCATCGACACCGCCGGTGTGCGGGCCGGAGGCAATCCGGTCTCGTATGTGATCGTCCTCCTGGCCGTCTCCGGCGCGATGCTCACCGTGCCGGTGGTGGCGACCCGCGGATGGCCAGGCGTGGCGACGGCGGTGCGGGCGGCGCCACTGCGCCACCTGTTTGCCGGTGTGGCGTCGCTTGGCGCCTATGCCCTCGTGCTGATGGCGGTGCGGCTGGCGCCGGTCGCCTACGTAGCCACGCTGCGGGAGTCGTCGATCGTGCTCGGCGCCCTGGGCGGCTGGCTGCTCCTCCGGGAGCCCCTCGGCCGGCGTCGCACCGCCGGTGCCCTGGTCGCCGCCGCCGGGATCGCGGTCCTCATCCTGTCGGGCCTCTGAGCACACCTACGGCTGCGTCTGCGACTCTGGTTCGGCAGGTGCGTAGGCCGGATCAGACTCGACCGGTTCGGGTTCCACCGCAGGTTCGGATGCCGGCACCGAAGGTTCCGGCATCGGGCTCTCCAGGGGCTCGACGATGATCACTCGTTCTGGCTTGCCAATGTCCATTGGCTCCTCCTCCATGCTTGGTCCATGAGGTACTGTTCGACCTCGTCGTGAATCTCCTGCCAGGTCGACGGCCGGCGCTCGGGGAAGCTTCGGATCACCCAGGGTTCGGCGAAGATGCGCCCGATGAGTTCCGGATCGTCGGTCAGCACGGTGTTGGCGGCTCCGGAGACCGCCAGAGCGACCACCCGGGCGCTGGCTGCACGGTATCCGTGCTCATGCTCCACCACCTTCCCCGACATCTCCACCAGCCCGATGGCGAACCCGTAGGGCACGCCCGCCGCGAATTCGGAGAGGAGGCGGTGCACCTGCTTGGACGCGTAGATGCCGCACGGCGGATGTCCGCACCGGCCGTCCGTATGCGGAACCTCGTCGTCCTCGACGCCATTGGCACGACACGTCGCCGACAGCTCCGGCTGCTCCCACCTCACCACGACCCCGAACAGGCCTTCCGGTCGCAGGTCCCACCACCGGTAGCCGAGCACCGGACGAGGCGACCACCCTTCAGGGTGTTCCCGCTCGATGCGGCGAACGGCGTCTTCCACGAGCAGCGTGTGACCGATCCAGAGGTTGTCGATCTCCTCGGCGATCTGGCTGATCCGTTCTTCGATCGCCGCCTGCTCGGCCCGTAGGTCCGCGATCCGCCGTTCCCGA
>JANTGE010000001.1 GCA_024763085.1 Acidimicrobiia bacterium | reverse complement strand
GAAAGGCTTTGGCGATGATGAACATCGAAGTGAGGACAGCGACGAAGGCAGATAGGGGCGACCTGGTACGTCTCTACCGTCTCTTGGAGACCGAGATGGTGGCACTCCGCCCGGTGTGGGCTCTTGCCGACGGGCTTGCCGAACCGATCGACGTTGCTTTCGCCGAAGCGCTCGAGGACCCCGGAACGACCCTGCTCGTTGCCGAGATGGAAGGCACCACGGTTGGGTTCTTGCTCGCCCGTCGAGCACCGCTGTTGCCGCAGGCGGAAGGGGAGCACATCGGAGCGATCGACCTTATCTTCGTCGAACCGGAGGCGCGGGGCGTCGGCGTAGGCGAACGCCTTCGGGACACGATCATCGACCGACTGAGCAGCGAGGGGATTCGAAGGTTCGACGCCAGGGTGCTGCCGGGGCACCGTCAGGCGAAGAACTTCTTCGAAGCCGGAGGGTTCAAAGCACGCTCGATCATCCTTCACCGTGACTGAGCGGCCCACTCCCGGCGTCGGTGTGGTCATCGTCGAAGACGGCAGGATCCTGCTGGTGCGGCGAGGTCGCGGCGTCTACGAAGGACGCTGGGCGGTGCCCGGAGGCAAGGTCGCCTACGGCGAACGCATGCGCGACGCCGCCCGCCGCGAGGTCGAAGAGGAGACGGGCCTCGAGGTGGAAGTGGGTGAGGTCGTATGGGTAGGAGAGACGATCGGTCCCGGCAAACCCCCTGCGTGGCACTACGTGCTCGTCGATTTCGCAGGCCGCGTGACCGGCGGCGAACCAGAGGCGGCTGATGATGCCGCCGAGGTTCGATGGGTGCTCCTGGACGAGGCGCTGGACCTACCGCTCACCCCGACCATGGATTCCCTCATTCGAGATCTGCTGCGAACCGACGGATGATGAGGCCGGCGCGGGGTTTGGGAACGAAGAGCGTGGTCTTGTGCGGGAACCGCAGGCCGGCTTCGGCTGCGGCGGCGATAGCCCACTCCGGTACCGCCGCCATCAACATCGCGGCGCCGCCAGGCGACCTCGTCGCGCGCTGCACCACTTCGTCGGCGTACGGGGAGAATTCAACGGTCTGCTCATCGACTCCGAGGAGCGGATAGAGGAGCCGGCGGGCCACATGGGTGGAGGCGGCCGCCAGCGCCGGATGGTCCTCTTCGAGGAGTTCCAGGCGGGGCCGAAGGGTCCACGTTGCTTCAGCGGTTGCCAGCACGATGACGCCCGGTTCAGAAGGTATGCGTACCTCTGACGGTTCGACGACAAAGGCATCGTCCAGAGCTCCGAGGCGCACGGAGGGTGCGAATCGGTGAATCGGTTCAACATCGAAGCCGGAATGCTCGGCGGGGGCGACGAATGCCAGGATGCGTCGGGCGACCGGGTCGCCGCTCTGTCGCAGGAGCTGCTGTGCGGCTCCGTAGCGATGGTGCCCGTCGGCGATCGCGACTGGATGGGCAGCGACGGCACCGGCGACCGCTTCAGGATCGAGGTCCAGGTCGGACAGGATGTGTCGAACACCGTCGGAGTCGGTGAAGTCAATCCGGGTCCTGCCGTCCGTGTGGAGCATCGAGGAGAGCTCTGGCGCCGGAGACAGCACGACGATCAGATCCAGATTTGCCCGGGTTGCCTTCAGCAGGTCGCGTCGGTCGGTGCCTACGTCAGGCATCGTTTCCTCGTGACCCACGACACGCTCTCCGAACGGTACGACGTCGAGGAGGCCGACGATTCCGATCGCGACGCCGTCGGCATGCACGATGGTGTAGCGGTAGAAGCGTGGCGTCCGGTCTCGCAGCAGGACACCTCCATGCTCCCAGGCATCGAGGACGTCAGACGCGTCGGTCACCGAATCGGGAAGCAGCACATGGGTCATGTTGTAGGGCGATAGCCTCCGGTATGTGTCCGGGCCTTCGATCATGTCGTAGGGTGGCGTGGTTACCACGGCAGGGTCGAAGTCCGGCCTGAAGAGCAAACCGCGAAAGGGATGCAGCATGAGCGAAGTTGTAGCCGACTGGGGCGAGATCGGCAACGTCGTGTGCGATCTCGACGGGGTCGTGTACCGGGGCGCCCATCCGATTCCCGGAGCAGGCGATGCCTTGAGAGCGCTCGTCGAACGCGGTGTGCATGTGCTCTTCGCCACCAACAACTCGACGCGGACTCCACACCAGACCGCACGTCGGATACGGGAACTCACCGCCTTCGCCGCCGACCCAGATCAGGTAGTTGGCTCGGCCGAAGCTGCGGCTCTGCATCTGGCCGCCGGACGACCCGGTACCTATGTGGTCGGTGAGGAAGGGATCGTGGCCGCGCTCGCCGGCCGCGGCGTTCCCCAAACGGACGAGGACGCAGAAGCCGTCGTGGTTGGCCTCGACCGAGATTTCACCTATGAGAAGCTCCACAAGGCAGCGGCCTTCATCAGAAGCGGCGCCGCCTTCGTCGCTACGAACACCGACGTGACGTTTCCTGACCAGGCCGGTTTGCATCCCGGGGCCGGCGCTCTTGTTGCCGCTGTGGAAGCCGCGTCGGGTGTGGCTCCCGTCGTCGCCGGGAAGCCGCACGCCCCGATGCGGCGTCTCATCGTCGAACGGCTGAGGCCGGGACGGACCGTCGTGGTTGGTGATCGACCGGAGACGGACCTGGCTTTGGCCCGTGCCGCCGGGTGGCTCGGGGTGCTCGTCTTGACCGGAGTTGTGAACGATGCAACCGAGGTGCCGGACGCCCACCGGCCGGATGTCGTGCTCGACTCGATCGCCGACCTGCCCCGTCTGTTTCAGACGTAGCGGAGCGCGCGGCGCCGCCGGCGCAGCCTGGCGAGCAGAAAGGGCCTCAGGAGCGCGGTGACCACCGCTCCGAACAGGAACCCGCCGACGTGTGCCTGCCAGGCGACCCCGCTGTCCCCGATGAAGAACTGACCCACGAACCAGAGGATGAGGAACAGGGACGCCGGCAGCACAAACGGCAGGAAGAAGAAGATTGGAACGATGGTCACGACCTGCGCATCCGGATAGAGCACCAGATAGGCTCCCATGACGCCGGCTATGGCCCCAGAAGCTCCTACGAGTGGCGTCAACGATGCCGGGTTGGTCAGCACAAACGCCCCCGTCGCCACGGCTCCAGAGCCGAAGTAGAGCAACAGGTAACCCAACTTGCCGAAGGCATCCTCTACGTTGTTGCCGAAGATCCACAGCGACCACATGTTCCCCAACAGGTGTGCCAGGTTGGCGTGCAGGAACATGGAAATCACCACGGAGAGGGCAACGTCTTTGTCCGGGAAGAACGGGGGCGGGTCGGGGACGGCCGAGCAGGCCGCAACGTCTCCCTGGTCGAGCGGCATGCCGGTCGTCAGCTCGCACGGGATGGCCGCGTAGTGATAGACGAACTCGTTGGCTGCGTCGGGAGACCTTGGCTCGATGAGGAAGAACACGGCCGAAGCCACGAGGATGATCAGCCACGTCACGACCGGGGTGGTCAGCGACGGATTGGCGTCTCGAATCGGGATCATGGTTCCTGTCCTTGTTCTCAGCCATAATGGCACCGATGGAAGACACACGCCTACCTGATCTGCTCGAGCAGCTGGCCGCCGCCGACCCGGTCGACGCCACCGCTCTCGCCGAAGAGCTCGCGGAGCTCCTCGCCTCATTCCTGGAAGAAAGCAGGGATCTCTGACGCTGCGGAGGCTCGACCAGGAGTTGGTGCGGCGGTCCCTCTTTCCGTCGCGAACCGACGCGCAGGAGGCGATCGCCCGGGGTCTCGTTGAAGTTGGCGGGGTACCGACGCCCAAACCGGCCACCCGTGTCGACGAGCAGGTCTCGATCAAAGTCGTAGGACCGGTGCGCCGGTTCGTGTCGCGCGGTGGTGACAAACTTGCTGCCGCGCTCGAAACCTTCGAAATCGAGGTTGCAGGAAAGCGCTGCGTGGACGTCGGCGCCTCTACCGGAGGGTTCACCGACTGCCTCCTCCAGCACGGTGCCGCCGAGATCGTGGCCGTCGATGTCGGGTACGGGCAACTCCACTGGAAGCTTCGGCAGGACGACCGGGTGACCGTGGTCGAGCGGACCAACGTTCGCCATGTGGACGCCGGCGAACTCGGCGGCCCGTTCGACCTGGTCGTAGCGGACCTGTCGTTCATTTCCCTGTGTACGGTCGCCGACCGTCTGGCGGAGTTGGCCGGGTCGAACGGAACGCTGGTGTCGCTCGTCAAGCCGCAGTTCGAAGCAGGTAGAGGCCAGGTCGGCAAAGGCGGTATCGTGCGGGACGCAGCCGTGCATCGGGATGTGCTGCACCGGGTCACAGCGTGTTTGGCGTCGGCCGGGATGGGGACCTGTGGGATCATGAGGTCGCCGATCACCGGGGCATCCGGCAATGTCGAATTCCTACTCTGGGCCGTACCAGGACCCGTGCAGGTAGCCGAAGAGGAGATTGAGGCGGTGACGAGATGAACGTGGCACTGGTGGTGCACGAAACCCGGCCCCAGGCGGTCACCGTCGCGGACCGGGTGCGTGCCGGCTGTCGGGCGCGTGGCATCGACGTGACCGAAGACATCGAAGCCGATGCGATCATCGCCGTAGGTGGTGACGGCACCGTGCTGCGGGCGGCGAGGCGGGCACTGGAACGCGACCTCCCCCTGCTTGGCGTGAACGTCGGCAGAAAGGGATTCCTTGCCGACGTGGAGCCGGCCGGTCTCGACGCCGCGCTCGACCGGCTCGCGAAAGGCGCCTACCGCATTTCCGAACGGATGACCGTCCAGGCTCGGCTCGACAGCGGAGCGCTCGACGTCGGCATCAATGACGTTGTCATCGAAAAGACGAACGGACAGAGCCTGGTTTCGGTGGAGGTCCATGTCGACGGGGAACCGTTCGTGAACTACCACGCCGACGGTCTGGTCTTTGCCACACCGACCGGGTCCACCGCCTACAACTTGTCAGCAGGCGGTCCACTCGTCGATCCCGAAGTCGCCGCGCTCATTCTCACGCCTGTGGCACCCCACTCTCTGTTCTCCAAGTCGCTGGTGCTCCACCCGGAGGCCCACATCCGCTGTACCGTCGTCGCTGACCGTCCCGTGGCCGTCACGGTCGACGGTCGCAAGCTCGGCGTGGTGCGGGCAGACAGCGGTGTCGACATTCAACGTGGGTCCGGAAGGATCCGCTTCCTGGACACGTCCGGTCGCTCGTTTCCTGCCAGGGTGAAAGAGAAGTTTCACCTGGACGAAGACCGCCGCTTCGTCGAAGGTTAGACGCCGGGATGATCGACGAACTCGCCGTTCGGAATCTCGGAGTGCTCGACGCCTCCGACGTCGAATTGGCACCGGGCCTGGTCGCCATCACCGGCGAAACCGGCGCCGGCAAGACCCTGCTGCTCGGAGCCATCCGGCTGTTGACGGGGCGTCGAGCGGACCCTCAGATCGTCGGCCCGTCTGGCGAGGAAGCGACCGTGGAAGCGAGGTTGCTGGTCGACGGAGACGAACACGTGGCGTCGCGACGGGTAGGAGGTGGCAAAAGCCGTGCGTACTTCGACGGATCGATGGTGCCCGCCAAGGTGCTCGAGGAACGGGTCGGGCCCCTCGTCGACATTGTCGCTCAAGACGAGCGGATGCGTATCGCGAACTCGGAGACGCTGCGCAGACTCGTCGACCCGCACCTCGCTCCGCAGGTCCTCGCCGCGTTCGACGAGGCGAGGGCCGAGTATGAACGGCTAAGAGGCGATCTGCAGGCGATCGGAGGCGACCGGCGTGTGCTGGAACGAAGGCAGGACCTGCTCGCCTACCAGGTGGGGGAGATCCGACGGGCAGGTTTCGCTCCGGGCGACGAAGAGCGTCTCCAGGTCGATGTGTCGAGGCTCAGAAATGCCGAAGAGATCGTCGAGATCCTCGGACTGGCGCATCAGTCCCTCGAGACGGCACGGGACGCCGCAGGCAGTGCGCTCGACCTGTTGCGGAGAGCCGGGCGGTTGGACCCGACGATCGGGCATCGCACGGCGGCGGACGCCGCCGCGTTGCTTGCCGAAGTTCTCGGGGAAGTGAGAGCTTGGATGGAAGGTATCTCTCACGACCCGGACCTGCTGGAAGCGACCGAGCGACGTATTGCCGAGCTGCGCGACCTGCAGCGGAAATATGGAGCCTCCGTCGCCGAGGTTCTCGAGTTTGCCGAGAACGCACAGACGGAACTGACCCGACTCGAGTCCTTGTTGGAACACGCCGACGAGCTCGACGGTGCCATCGCTGCGGCGACGAGAAGACTCGAGGAGGCAGGCACGGCTCGCCGTGAAGCGCGGCTCGCGGCGGCACGTCGGATTGCAGCAACGGCTCGAGAGCATCTTGACGCGCTCGGACTCGGGCGGGCAGTCCTGGAGATCGACGTAGCCGGCCCGACCTCCTACACGGATGGTGACGACGTCTTCTCTCTTCGGTTCGCCTCCGACAAACGTTTGGGCGAAGGAGATGCAAGGAAGCTCGCGTCGGGCGGAGAGTTGAGCCGGCTCGTTCTGGCCCTTCGCCTGGCCGGTGGCAGACCGGACGTGCCGATCCTGGTGTTCGACGAGATCGATGCCGGAATCGGAGGAGAGACCGCATTGGCGCTGGGGAGGAAACTGGCGGCACTGTCGGCAGGCCGGCAGGTGCTGTGCGTCACCCATCTGCCGCAGGTGGCGGCGTTCGCCGACGTGCACCTGGTCGTGAGACGTTCCGGGGCACATGCCTGGGTGGAACGGATCGAGCGAGATGCCAGGACGGAGGAACTGTCCAGGATGCTCGCAGGTCTTCCCGATTCCGACCCGGGGCGCGAGCACGCGATCGAGCTGCTGAATCTGGCTGGAAAGGGCTAAGTCTCGCATCTCGCAGGGGGGCTGCTACGCTGACATTCCGTGACGAAGTACGTGTTCGTAACGGGCGGTGTGGTCTCCAGTCTCGGCAAAGGGATCACCGCTTCTTCGCTCGGTCGGCTCCTCAAATCTCGAGGTCTTCGAGTCGTCAACCAGAAGCTCGATCCGTACATCAACGTCGACCCGGGAACGATGAACCCGTTCCAGCATGGAGAGGTGTTCGTCACCGATGACGGCGGCGAGACCGACCTCGACTTGGGACACTACGAACGGTTCACCGGGGAGAACCTGCGTCGTGACTCCAATGTGACCACCGGATCGGTCTACCTCACCGTCATACAGAAGGAACGCCGGGGTGACTATCTCGGCGGCACTGTCCAGGTGATCCCACACATCACCAATGAGATCAAGGCACGCATCAGGCGACTGGGCGAGAGGGACGACGTCGACGTGGTGATTACCGAGGTCGGCGGCACCGTCGGCGACATCGAGAGCCTCCCCTTCCTGGAAGCGATCAGGCAGATGCGCAAAGACGTCGGCCACGAGAACACCCTCTACATCCATGTCACGTTGGTCCCCTACATCGCTTCGAGCGAAGAACTCAAGACGAAACCGACCCAGCACTCCGTCGCCGAACTACGGAGTCGGGGGATCCATCCCGACGTCATCGTGGTCCGGTCCGACCGGCCGCTCGGAGAAGAGGCCATCCGCAAGATCAGCCTCTTCTGTGACGTCGACCAAAACGCCGTCATCAACGCGCTCGACGCCGACGACATCTACGAGGTGCCGCTGCTCCTTCATGAACACGGCCTCGACGACGTCGTGTGCCACCGTCTGCACCTCGAGACCGACGCTCCCGACCTCGAGGACTGGCAGACGATGGTGGAACGGGCACGACGTGCCACCGCACCGGTGACCATCGGACTCGTCGGCAAGTACGTCGATCTCCCTGATGCATACCTGTCGGTGGTGGAGGCGCTCCGCCACGGCGCGGCGGCAAACGACCGCCGCCTCGATCTTCGCTGGATCCCCAGCGACGATATGGACGGGTTGCTGGCCGTGGAACACCTCCGAGGCGTCGACGGCATCGTGGTGCCTGGAGGGTTCGGTATCCGGGGGATTGAGGGGAAGATCGCCGCCATTCGGTACGCGAGAGAACAGGGCATACCGTTTCTCGGACTCTGCCTCGGACTTCAGTGTGCCGTCATCGAGTTTGCCCGTTCCAAGGTCGGGCTGGGTGAAGCCGACAGTGCAGAGTTCAATCCGACGACCCCGTATCCGGTCATCGACCTGATGGAGAGCCAGCAGGACGTCTCGGAGATGGGGGGCACCATGCGTCTCGGTCTCTACCCGGCGAAACTCGCCGACGGGTCCCTTGCGCGACGTCTCTACGGGGAAGAACTCATTTATGAACGGCACCGCCACCGCTACGAGGTGAACAACCGGTTTCGCCCCGACCTGGAGGCAGCCGGCATGCGCATGTCGGGCACCTCACCAGACGGGTCGCTCGTCGAGGTCGTCGAACTTCCCGAGCATCCCTTCTTCATCGCTTCACAGTTCCATCCTGAGTTCAAGTCCCGACCGGACCGGCCGCATCCGTTGTTCGTCGGCCTGGTCGCAGCCGCGGCCGAACGAAGAGAACGGGATCTCGTGATCGACGTGGCCGACGTCCCCACCTCCAAGACGTGACCCGGCTTCTCGGTTCGGTCCGACTGGCCACTGGTGGGTTTCTCCGGATGGAGCGTCGTCACATGCTCAACGCCGAAGGCAGATCGAGTATCCGCGATGTCGTTCGCCACACCGGCGCGGTTGCCGTCGTCCCGCTCATCGGTGACGAGGTGATCCTGATCGAACAGGAGCGGGTGGCAGTCGGCGGGCGGCTTCTCGAGATCCCCGCGGGAAAGCTCGACCATCCCGGCGAGCCGCCGGACGCGACCGCCGTTCGTGAATGTGAGGAG
Organism: Acidimicrobiia bacterium; assembly: GCA_024763085.1. Taxonomy (GTDB): domain Bacteria; phylum Actinomycetota; class Acidimicrobiia; order Spongiisociales; family UBA4744; genus JANTGE01. Next base: position 35,637 of record JANTGE010000001.1, on the reverse strand, counting down.
GAGATCGGGTATCGGCCAGGAAGGCTCCGTCTCGTAGGATCGTTCTTCACCACGCCCGGTTTCACCGACGAGATCATCTGGCTGTACCTTGCAGATCGGCTGGAGGCGGTGACAGCGAATCCGCAAGGGCTCGAGGAAGAGGAGGCAACCGTGGTGCGGCTGACCCTCGACGAGGCATTGCGTAGGGTTGAGAACGGAACCATTCGAGACGCCAAGACCATCATCGGCCTGGAGGCCGCAAGAAGGGAGCGTGCATCGTGATCATCGGCGTACCCCGCGAGATCAAGCCGGGCGAACATCGGGTGGCCGCCACCCCGATCGGAGTACGGGAACTGGTCGCTCACGGCCACAGGGTGGTCATCGAGAGTGGTGCCGGGGAAGGGTCAACGATTCACGACGAGGAGTTCCGTGCCCAGGGAGCCGAGATCCTGGCGACGGCAGCCGACGTGTTCCAAGTCGCAGACATGATCATGAAGGTGAAGGAGCCGCAGGCGACCGAGGTCCCCATGCTCCGACCTGGCCAGATCCTCTTCACCTACCTGCACCTGGCCGCCTATCCGAAGCTCGCCAAGGCTCTTCTCGACCGCGGCGTCGCCGCGATCGCCTATGAGACGGTGGAGCTCCCCGACGGCAGCCTGCCACTGCTCGCACCAATGTCCGAAGTCGCAGGCCGGATGGCCACGCAGGCGGGTGCCTACTTCCTCGAAAAGGCACACGGGGGCCGTGGCGTACTCCTCGGCGGCGTGCCAGGAGTCATGCCGGGCAAGGTCGTGGTGATCGGCGCCGGTACGGCAGGTTCCAACGCGGCGACCATCGCCGCCGGCATGGAGGCGCGAGTTGTCGTGCTCGACAAAGACGTCCGGAAGCTGCAACGTATCGACGATCTGTTCCGAGGGAAGATCCTCACCCTCGCCTCGAACCGCCTGACGGTTGAAGAGCAAATCGCAGATGCCGACCTCGTCATCGGAGCAGTGCTGGTGCCGGGAGCCTCTGCCCCCAAGATCGTTACCGAAGAGATGGTCAAAGGCATGAAACGTGGGGCAGTCATGGTCGACGTTGCCATCGACCAGGGCGGGTGCTTTGCGACGAGTCGCGAGACCACCCATGCGGAACCAACCTACGTCGTCCACGATGTCGTTCACTACGCCGTGGGAAACATCCCAGGGGCCGTTCCCCACACCTCGACCTATGCCCTGACCAACGCGACGTTGCGATATGCCGAAGCCATCGCGGATGAGGGTCTTGCCCAAGCCATCGTGACCCATCCCGAGCTGGTGCCCGGTTTGAACGTCGTCGGGTCGAGCATCGTGAACGAGGCCGTTGGCAAGTCGCTTGGCGTCGCGGCAAGCGACCCGATCGCCGCGGTGGCCGCCTGGACCGGATGACCAGCCTCCGGGAAGGCATCGACGAGTACCTCGCATCGTTGGCGGTGGAACGCGGTCTCGCCGCCAACACGATCGACGCCTACCGTCGGGACCTCACCGCGTATGCCGATGCGATGGGAGACACCCTGCCGACGGCGGGCAGGCTCGTCGGCTACGTGGCAGAGCTCTACGCGGCCGGTCTGGCGGCGTCGACCGTGGCGCGAAGGGTGGCAGCGATCAAAGGCCTGCACCGGTTCCTGGTTGCCGAGCACCTCACCGACCAGGATCCGACGGTGTTGCTCGACAGTCCCCGTCTCGCACGCTCGCTGCCAAAAGCGCTGACCGTCGCCGAGGTGTTTCGGCTGCTGGAAGCCCCGGATGGAACGGTCCCACTGGGGCGCCGGGATCGGGCGTTGCTCGAGTTCCTCTACGCGACCGGAGCTCGGGTGTCCGAAGCGACGGCTCTGCAACTCCAAGACCTCGACCTGGAAGACCGCATCGCCACCGTCACAGGGAAAGGGTCGAAGCAGCGAAGAGTGCCGCTCGGAGGGTTCGCCGTCGAGGCCCTCGCCGGGTATCTGCCGGATCGGCTCCGACTCAAGGGGGACCGTCCGGATCCCGGGGCGGTGTTCCTCAATGCGAGAGGGAAGCCCCTGACCAGGCAAGGAGTGTGGTTCATCGTGCGACGGCAGGGCCGCCGGGCCGGCCTGGAAGATCAGCGGCTCTCTCCTCACGTGTTGCGACACTCGGCAGCCACCCACATGGTCGAAGGTGGTGCCGATCTGAGAACCGTCCAGGAACTGCTCGGGCACGCTAGTATCTCCACCACGCAGGTGTACACCAGGGTTTCCCCCCAACATCTCTATGAGGTGTACATCACGTCCCATCCCCGGAGTAGACAACCATGAACCTCGACGCCATCCGCAAGACACTGCAGGACGAACGCGCCGCGCTGTGTCACCAGCTCGAAGAGCTCGGCGCGACCGAGGGTGGCGAGTTGAGGTCAGACCTCGAGTTTTCCGACTCGTTCGCAGATGCGGGCGCGGCCACGGCAGAGCGCACCGAAGTGATCGGACTTGCCCGCTCACTTGCCGGCCAGGTCAAGATGATCGACCGAGCGCTGGCAAAGATCGAGGAGGGGACCTACGGGGTGTGCGACTCCTGCGGCAAACCGATCTCAGAAGCACGGCTCGAAGCCCGACCCGAGTCGGTGCTGTGCGTCGACTGCAAGTCACGGAGTTGACTCCGCTCGTCTTCATCGTCGTGCTGATCCCCTCGGTAATCCTTCACGAGGTTGCGCACGGATGGATAGCCGAGAAACTCGGAGATCCCACGGCAAGAGAGGCGGGCCGGATCACCCTCAACCCGCTGCCGCACATCGACCTGTGGGGCACGATCATCATCCCTGCCGTGCTCGCCTTCACAGGAGCTCCGGTACTCGGCTGGGCAAAACCAGTGCCGGTTCGAGCCGATCGGCTCCGGGACCCCGTGAAGGGAATGGCGCTCGTCGGCTTGGCGGGTCCCGCCGTCAACCTCGCGTTGGCATTCGTGGCCGGACGGATCATCCTGCCGCAGTTCGATGGTGCCACCGCCACCGCCGCGGTGGTATGGGCGGTGACGGCGGTGTGGGCACTCGGCATCGTGAACGTCGTCCTCGCCGTTTTCAACCTGCTCCCGATCCCGCCGCTCGACGGCAGCCGGGTCATCGGCCCGTTCGTGGGAGCCGCCGGCAGGCGCGTCCTTGCCCGCGTAGAGCCATACGGCATGCTGGCCGTCTTCGCCCTCATCCTGGTGCCCGGACTGTCGGTCGTCTTCCGAACGCCGATGGACTGGCTGCGGGGGGTCGTAGGCCTATGAGACGCCTGGGATCATGGCGCCACCTCGCCGCTCGATTCTGGGAAACCTTGCGAGCGATGCCACTTGGTCCCGCCGAGGCGTCCCGCGTCCGAGAGCTCCTGCGCTCGGACGTGGAGCAGGCCTTGTTCTTCGGCCAGGCCGACGTCGATCAACGCCATGCCTTCGAGGCGGCACAGCGCGTTGCCGGCATCGCGCCGGCCCGTACCGACCTGATCAGGGCGGCGCTCCTCCATGACGTTGGCAAGGGTCTGGCGCCACTCGGCGTGATCGGCCGGGTGGCGGCGTCGATCTGCCACAAGCTCCGAATGCCGATGCCGAAGAGTTGGTCCCAGTACCTGCGTCATGACGACCTGGGAGCCGACGCGCTCGAGCAGGCAGGCTGCGAGGCGACGGTGGTTGCGTTCGCGCGACACCATCATCGACGGCGCCCGGCAGCGGTACCAGAGGAGGACTGGGCCGTGTTGGAGGCGTCGGACCAAAAGACGCCGGAGATCCCCGGGGACGCAATACGATGAAGCCTGTGACGTACGAGGTCAAGACCGCTGTCTTCGAAGGACCCCTCGACCTGCTGCTCCAGCTCATCACGAGGCGGCAGGTCGAGATCACCGAGATCAGTCTCATCGACCTCGTCGACGAATACCTCATGTTCCTCGGAGAGATGGAGCGTCTCGACCTGGAGGTCACGTCTGAGTTCGTCCTCATCGCCTCCACGCTGATCCAGCTGAAGGCGCGACATCTGCTTCCGAACTCGAGCGATCTCGACCTGGACGAAGAACTCGAGCTGATGGAAGAGCGAGACCGCCTCCTCTCGCGTCTCCTCGCGTGCGTTACGTTCAAAGATGTCGCCGCGGTGCTGGCTCATCGGATGGAGCCGGGCGAACGCTTCGTGCCCCGGACCGCAGGCATCGATGTCCTGTTCCCCGACCGACCTATCCCGGTCTCCCTCGACGTCACCGCCGACGAGCTGGCACGAATCGCTTCGAAGGTGTTCGACCGGCGGCTGGCTGAACCCGACCTCGACCATCTTGATCTCGACCTGCCGTCGGTGGCCGACGCCATTGCGGACCTGCGGAGCAGAGTCTCAGAAGCGGCAGTTGCCGACTTCGACACGCTGGTTGCCGATGCCGAGCGTCCGGCCGAAGTGGTCGCCTACTTCCTCGCACTCTTGGAGTTGGCCCGCTGGGGGATCGTCGAAGTGTCGCAAGACTCCTGGCTTGGGCGAATTCAGGTACGGCCCACCGGCGTCCCCGATCCGACGTTCGAGACGGAGTGGAGATGAACACGGCAGCGATCATCGAAGCGATCCTCTTCGTGGCCGAAGAACCGGTTCCCATCGAGGAACTCGCCGAAGTGCTCGAAGAGCCGGTGTCGTCGGTCAGGGAGGACCTTGATGCGCTCTCGGATCGGTTGGAGGGCTCCGGCCTGGTGCTGAGACAGGTTGGGGGAGGTTGGCGTCTCTACACCCATCCGGACACCCATCCCTATCTGGAGCGCTTCACCACCACCACCTCCGCGAAGAGCCTGTCGAGAGCGGCGTTGGAGGTTCTCGCGATCGTCGCCTACCAGCAGCCCGTGTCCCGAGGACAGGTGGGCGAGATCAGGGGGGTGGACTCCGGGTCGGCGCTGAGAACGCTCGAACGGAGAGGGCTGATCGAAGAAAAGGGCCGACTTCCGGTCCCCGGCAACCCGGCGATGTATGGCACCACGACACTGTTTCTCGAAAAGCTCGGCATCAACGCGCTCGACGAGCTGCCGCCACTGGCGGATCACGTTCCCCCCTCCGAGGTGATGGAGAGCCTCGAGGACACCTTTCGCGACGAATGAAAGAACGCCTGCAGAAGCTCATCGCCCATGCCGGGATGGCCTCGAGGCGGGGAGCCGAGGAGCTGATCAAAGAGGGTCGGGTGACGGTCGATGGTCGGCCGGCACACCTGGGCCAGAAGATCGACCCGGTGAGCGCTCGCGTAGAGATCGACGGCGTGCCGCTTCCGGTCGCTCCGGGGGTCGTGACCTACCTGGTCAACAAGCCGCCCGGAGTGGTCAGCACCGCGTCGGATCCTCAAGGTCGGCCAACGGTCGTGGACCTCGTCGATGCCGCCGAACGGCTCTATCCGGTCGGGCGCCTCGATGCCGACTCCGAGGGGCTCATCCTCGTGTCGAACGACGGTGAGCTGACGGAGCTGCTCACGCATCCCCGGTATCAGGTTCCGAAGACCTACGTCGTGTCGGTTCACGGAAACGTCTCAGATGCGGCGGTGCGCACCCTTCGACGCGGTGTCGCCTTGGAGGACGGGTTGGCGAAACCCAAACGGGTGCGGGTTCTCGATAGAACCAAAGGCCGAGCGCTCATCGAGGTCGTGATGACCGAAGGCAGGAACCGGGAGGTGCGGCGCATGTGTGCCGCCGTCGGATGGACGGTCGACCGGCTCGTCAGAACCGCGATCGGACCGCTCCAGGACCGGACGCTGAAGCCTGGCAAGGCTCGCCGACTCTCCGTAGCCGAAGTCCGCTCCCTCTACCAGGCGGCCGGCCGGTGATCCTGATTCGGGTTCCGGGGTCAAAGAGTATGACCCATCGTGTACTGGTGGCTGCAGCCTTGGCGGAGGGGGTCAGCACGCTCGGCAATGTACTGGTTGCCGACGACACCCGGGCAACCATCGAAGGGCTGCGCACGCTGGGAGTTCCGATCCGAGGCGGAACCACGGTCACGGTTGAAGGGCACGGAGCGGTGTCCGGGGGCTCCCTGCACGTCGGCTCGTCCGGCACCACTGCCCGTCTGCTCTCCGCGGTAGCCGCCCTCGCCCGTGAACCGGTCGAGATCGACGGAAGTGCTCAGATGCGGCGTAGGCCGATGGGAGGGCTCTTCAACGCGTTGCGTGCACTCGGCGCGACCATCGATGGAGACCGGCTCCCGGCAACGATTCGCGGTCCGGTGACGCAAGGAGGGGCGTTGCTCGTCGATGCAGGAGAGACGAGCCAGTACGTGTCCGCCCTGGCACTGATCGGTCCGATGCTGCGGGAAGGTCTCGACCTCGCCTGGACCCGACTCGTCTCGAAGCCATACGTGGAGCTCACGCTGTCGGTTATGTCGATGTTCGGCGCCTCGGCGGAACTCGAAGGAGACCGGCTGCTGGTGGCGCCGGGCGGGTATCTGGCGAATGATGCCGCGGTGGTACCCGATGCGTCCTCGGCGGTGTTCGTGGCGCTTGCCGCGGCGCTGACCGGCCGCGAAGTGGCGATCCCGGGACTGACCCGGACAATTCCCCAACCCGACCTGGCTGCCTTCGATGCGCTCGCAGAGATGGGAGTCCCCATGGCATGGGAACCGGATGGTGTCCGGGTAGTCGGGGGCAGGCCGTTGATCGGCATCGACGTAGATCTCTCCGGAGCCCCTGATGGGGCCATAGCGGTCGCCGTTGCCGCTGCGTTCGCCGACGGTCCGAGCCGCATTCGGCCAGGAGCTTGGGGGAGTAAGGAGAGCGACCGTTTCGCTTCCGTCGCGGCTCTTGCCGCCGTTTTGGGCGCAGACGCAGAGGTGGTCGGTGGAGTGCTGGTCGTGCGGCCGAGAGCGAAACGTGGCGGCGGCACCGTGGAAGTGTTCGCCGATCATCGAATTGCGATGGCCGGTGGCGTCGCCGCCATGGCGAAACGGGGAGTGAGGATTCGAGGAGCCGCTCACGTGGCCAAGTCGTGGCCGACGTTCTTTTCAGACCTGGCGCCGGTGGCGCCACCGGGGTGGGCTAGGGTTGCCGCCGACATGGGTGTGGTGGCTATCGATGGCCCGGGAGGCTCCGGCAAGACGACCGTCGCTCGCGAGGTGGCGCGACGTCTCGGCTGGTCACATCTCGACACCGGCGCGTTCTACCGGGCCGCCACCCTGGCCGCGTTGAGATCGGGGGCACACACCCGCTTCGGCGATCTGGCCAGGTCACTCGATCTGGACTATCGAGACGGGCACATGTATCTGAACGGTGAAGACGTCACCGAAGCCATCCGGTCACCACAGGTCGACGCGCTGGTATCGGCGGTGTCGGCAGATCCGGACGTGCGAAGGGTGATGGTCGACGCACAGCGAGCGTGGGTGACAACCCACGGCGGCAACGCGGTCGTCGAAGGAAGGGACATCGGCACCGTGGTTTTCCCTGATGCGGATGTCAAGGTGTTCTTGACCGCACGACCCGAGGTGAGGGCGGCGCGTCGGGCGAGAGAACGGGCGGAGGCGGAGGCCGGCGTCGCGGAGCAGCTGCAGCGCCGGGACCAGATGGATTCGGCGCGGGCCGTGTCTCCACTACGCCCGGCGGAGGATGCCATCACCATCGACACGTCTGATATGCCGGCCGAGGCGGTGGTGGACCGCATCGTCGAACTCGTCAGGGGTGGATGAGCTCCAGCGCCCGGGTCGCCGTCCATGAGCGATCATCTTGTACCGGACCGCGGTTTCCCGGGGTCTTGACGCAGAATCCGGCTTCGACGGCGAGCTGCAACGCCGACAGGAACCCACGGAGCTCGGGTGGCAGGGGGAAGTACTCTGCCTCGTCGGTGACCGAGACCAGCTCGAAGCCCTCCGACGGAGCGAGTCGTTCCACGACCTCCCACACGAGATGGTCGGGGGCCGAAGCGCCCGCGGTCACCCCAACCACCGAGGCTTCGTCGAGCCACCCGGGGTCGATTTCGGCCGCGGTGTCGATCCGATGCGCCGTGGCTCCGGCCCGGCTCGCCACCCGCACCAAGGCGCGAGTGTTCGATGAAGTCTCTGACCCGACGACCAGGATGAGGTCGGCCTGCTCGGCGAGGCGACGAACCGCCTCTTGCCGGTTCGTCGTTGCATAGCAAAGGTCCGACTTGCGAGCCGTGGCTATCCCGGGGAAGCGAGCGCGGGCGTGCTCGAGCACGGCTTCCCACTCGTGCATCCCGAGCGTGGTCTGCGCGAGCAACGCCACCCGGCCAGGATCACCGGGCGTGAATTCGGCAAGGCTGTCATCAGGCTCGACGAGGCGGATGTGATCCGGGGCTTCGGCGACGGTTCCGATCGCCTCGTCGTGCCCGTGGTGTCCGACGTAGAGGATGTCGTAGTCGCGGTCGGCCATGCGTTTGACCTCGTGATGAACCTTGGTGACGAGCGGACAGACGGCGTCGATGACCACCGCGGCACGATCTCTGGCGGCAGCAACCACCTCGGGTGCCGACCCGTGGGCGGACAGCATGACAGGGGCGCCCTCAGGAACCTCCGAAATATCGTTGACGAACACCACGCCCACCTGTTCGAACGCTCGGACCACCCACTCGTTGTGCACGATCTCGTGGTAGCAGTACACCGGCGGCTCGAAGACCCGCACCATCCAGGTGAGCGCCTTGATCGCCATTTCGACTCCGGCACAGAACCCGCGTGGCTCCGCCACCAACACTCGATCGACCATGCCATCAGGTTAGGCGAGGCCCGCCGTAAGGTCGGGTCCCTGTCGCTACAGGAACACACGGCAGGGCGGCACGTCCACCATTAGCCTTCCAATGTCCGACAGGCTCCTAAGCTGGCGGCATGTCCGCTCCACTTCCCGTCGTCGCTGTGGTCGGCCGGCCCAACGTCGGCAAGTCCAGCCTGGTCAACCGAATCCTCGGTCGTCGTGCCGCGGTCGTGGAGGAACGTCCCGGGGTGACCCGGGACCGTCGAGAGTTCGAAGCCGAGTGGACCGGCCGGCCATTCCTCCTCGTCGACACCGGAGGATGGGAGACCCGTCCGGGCGAGGAACTCGTCCAGGCCATCTCCGAACAGGCCGAGGCGGCGATGTCCGCCGCCGACGTGGTGCTGTTCGTCGTCGACGCCACCACCGGCGTCTCCGAAGAAGATGCCGAGGTCGTCAAACTGCTTCGCCGTGCACCAGGCAGGGTGCTGCTGGTCGCAAACAAGATCGACGACGCTCCCCACGAAGACACGGTCCACGAACTGTGGAAACTCGGGCTGGGTCATCCACACCCGGTGAGTGCGATTCACGGGCGTGGAATCGGAGACCTGCTCGACGATGTCGTTTCGGCGCTTCCTGAACAGGAGGCACCGGCCGAAAGCGACGTGCCGACGCTGGCGATCATCGGGCGGCCGAACGTCGGTAAGTCGACACTCCTCAACCGGCTCGCCGGTGAAGAGCGGGTGTTGGTGTCGCCGACACCCGGTACGACGAGGGATCCCATCGACACGCTCGTCGATCTCGACGGTCGCCCGTTTCGTGTCGTCGACACGGCCGGGATCCGCCGGGCGGCGAAGGTGAAAGAGGCGGCCGACTATTACTCGGTGCTGCGGGCACGAGAAGCGCTCAGGGATGCCGATGTCGCCTTGCTGATCCTCGACCCGTTCGACGGCGTCGTGCAGCAGGACCAGCGCCTTGCCGAAGAGGTGGTGGAGAGCGGCTCGGGTCTCGTCATTCTGCTGAACAAGTGGGACGCAGCCGATCTCGAGCTTCGAGAGCAGATCACCGAGGACCTCGGTCGGAGGCTTGGGTTTGTCGGATGGGCACCCGTGTTGCGCATCTCGGCGCTCACCGGTGCACGCCTGCATCGCCTCGCCCCGGCACTCGACGTGGTGCTGGAGAACCGTCGTCGCAGGATCCCCACAGGCCGGTTGAACAAACTCATCCGGTCCTGGCAGTCGGAGCATCCTCCGCCGGTACGCAAGGGCCGCCGGCCGCGCATCCTCTACGCCGTACAGGCAGGAGCGGAGCCCCCCACCGTGGTGCTGTTCGTCGGGGGAGGGGAGCTTGGTCCTGACTACCTCCGATTCTTGGAGCGCAGGCTGAGAGAGACCGAAGATTTCGTCGGAACTCCTATCCGAGTTGTGCAGCGGGGGCGCGAGGGACGTTAGGATCGCCTCGGTCGAAGAAAGGACCCGAATGCGCACCGTATACGCCATATCCGGCGGGGTGTCCAAGTTCGCCAAGGCGCGTCCGGATAAGACGTTCCAGGCGGTGATCAAAGAGGCCTACGACGCCGCGATCGCCGACATAGGACTGGACTTTCCAACGTTCACGAAGGTGGTCGACGGCTCTGTCGCCTCCTACTTCTCGGATCACTTCAGCCGCCAGCTGATGGCCGGCATCATGGCCCAGGACTACCTCGGTCTGGTACCGAAGCCGAGTCATCGGGTGGAAGGCGGGGGAGCGACCGGAGGGCTGAGCTTCCAAGAGGGATGGAAGAACGTGGCCTCCGGCCACATGGACGTCTGCGTGGTGTACGGATTCGAAACGATGAGCCACGTCGAGACTTGGAAGGGCAACGAGTTCATCGCGCTGGCGTCAGACGTGTCGTGGGACTATCCGGTCGGTGGGTTCTATTCGGGCTACTACGCCATGATGGTGACTCGACACATGAAAGAGTTCGGCACCACGGTCGAGCAGATGGCAGCGGTGTCGGTGAAGAACCACCGCAACGCCTATCACAACCCCTATGCGCAGAAGCGCAACCGGTACACCATCGAGGACGTTCGGAACGCACCGATGGTGGCCTGGCCGCTCACGAGGCTCGACATCTGCGTCATGTCGGACGGGGCTGCAGCGACGATCCTGGTATCCGAAGAAGGGCTGAAGAAGCTCGAAGCGGCAGGGGCACAGATCAAGCGCCCCCTGGTCAAGGTGTCCGGCATCGGTCGGGGCACCGACGCGATGCGGATGGCGGACCGTCCGCATGTCGACTACGACACCTTCATGCGCGACTACGCAACCGAGCAGGAGAAGTCGTCGGACGACACGCGGGCGTACTACAAGTCGCTCTGGGAGCGCGGCACCCGCTACCCGGGAGTGCACTCGTTCCGAGCAGGGCGATCCGCCGGCAACATGGCGTACAAGCATGCCGGCATCGATGATCCCATGACGGAATTGGACTTCGTCGAACTCCACGACGCCTACACCTCGTCGGAGATTCAGACCTATGAGGACCTGGGCCTGTGCCGGTATGGCGAAGGCGGCGACTTCGCGGCCTCGGGGAAGGCGTTCATGCCGAACGTCGACTACGGGCTCGACCTGCCGGAGGCTCCGGTGACGCCGGTGAACCCGTCGGGCGGCCTCATCGCTTGCGGCCATCCAGTCGGCGCGACCGGGCTGATGCAGGGTGTGTTCGCCATCTGGCAGCTCCAGGGGACGATCGGTGAGCACTTCGGCGATGAGACTCTGCAGGTGTCCGACGCCAAACGGGGAGCCATTCACTCCCACGCCGGCACCGGTACCTACGTGACCGTCAGCATTCTCGAAAGGGAGGACTGAAATGGCCAAGCTTCCCGAACGTCGACCTGAAACGCTCGGCGGGTACGTGGTCCATGGGGTGCCGTTCCCGGTGGAGACCGATCCTGACGCCCTGGCGTTCTTGAAGCGGATGGCTCCGCTGCAGATCGAGCAGGAGTACTCGATCACCTACCTGCACTCCTACGGGCAGGACAGTCCCTGGTTCGCCGGCGTGACCAACAAGAAGCTCCTGGCCAGCCAGGATCCGGTATCCGGCTACACCTATGCGACCCCCCGCGGCCACGACATGTATTCGGGCGAAGAGACCAACTGGATCGACATCACCGACCGCAAGGCGACCGTACATGCGTTCACCGTGTGCTACTTCGGCTCGGAGGAATTTCTGCCTGAGACACCGTTCGTGCTTGCGCTCATCTCTTATGAGGGAGTCGACACGCTCTTCCTCACCCGGTTGATGGGCGTTGATCTCGACGAGGTGTCGCTGGACTGGATCGGCATGGAGGTCAAGCCGAAGTTCCTGAGGAACTCCAAGCTGAAACCGACCGATGTCTACTTCGTCCCCGCAGGAGACTGACCGGCCGCCGACTCCGATCGGCTTCAAGCTCCTGGTGGCGATGGCGGTGCTCTATCTGGGGTACCGCCTCGCCCAGGGGATCATCTGGCTCATCGAACGTTTCTGAGGGCCGCCCGAGCGACGGTAAGATGACGCCGACGGGCTGTGGCGCAGCTTGGTTAGCGCGCTTGACTGGGGGTCAAGAGGTCGCCGGTTCAAATCCGGCCAGCCCGACCCGAACCCTGGCAGCCTGCCGGGGTTCGGCCGTTTCCGGACCGAACAGGGTGTTGCCAGGACGGCATCGGCAGGTTCCGGTCCGGGTCTCTGGGCCGGAGAAGCGAGACTGACCTCTGATCTTCCCAACACCAACTGGGAGAATGTGGGCGTCTACTGTTGGCGCGCGTGGCGACGGGGGCTAATCTGGCCCGGTTCCCGGCGGGCGGAGACGCGCTCCGGAGAACAGAAAGAACGGGAAGACCTACGGAGGGTTGCACTGTGACACAACCACGCAAGCTCTGGACGTGGCTGGCTGTCATCGCTGTTTTTGCGCTGATCGCCGCTGCCTGCGGACAGGGAACACCCACGGAGACGACGACCAGCACCACTGCTGCGCAGTCTTCGACGACCACGACCGAGGGTTCGACGGCGACGACGGCGCCGCCGGCCGCCCAAGGTTTCACCTACAAGATGGGTATCTTCAACGACCTGACCACCGACAACTACTGGGCCTATATCGGTCCGGAGTCGGAAGTCTGGAACGGCTACGTGCTGGGTTCCCAGCATCCGGCGCTGTTCACGTTGGCCTACCCGAACATCATCCATGTGCCCGACCTGGCCACCGGTGCGGCGAATACGCCTGAAGAGCAGGCGGATGGCACCTGGACCGTCACCCAGGAGATCCGGAAGGGCTACATGTGGTCCGACGGCACCGAGGTGACCGCCAACGATCTCGTCTTCACCTACAACGTGGTGAAGGACTTCGGTCTGGGCGGCAACTGGCCATCAACGTTCAACCTCTACGTCCCGGAGACCCCGGACGACCCGGCGACCACCGATGTCGACGAGTCTGCCCCGGCCCGTGACGGCGTGACGAACATCGAGGCGGTCGACGACTACACCGTGAAGGTCACCTTCTCGGCGCAGCCGGGCATCTCGATGTGGCAGAACGGTATCGGTTTCGCCCCGTTCATGCCGGAGCAGTTCTGGGGCCCGATCGTGGATGAGGCGAAGAACAGCGACGATCCCGCCGCTGCCCTCTATGCCGCTTCCGGTGAGGGCGAGCCCTCCGCCGGCGGTCTGATCTACGCCGGTCGTGAGCCTGGTGCGTTCGCCAAGAACGTCGCCAACCAGGACGCCTACTACGCCGGCACCACCTACACCTTCTACGCCGACGGTTCGTTCCGTCAGGCAAACGCCGACAAAGGCTTCGACGAGGTGTACTACGGTGATGGCACCGGCGACGTGACGTTGGAATACACCGACGGCCCGTATGCCAAGGATGTGCTGTATTCGATCTACGGTGACCAGAACGCCGCACTGTTGGCGCTCAAGTCGGGTGAGATCGACTTCATGCTGACGCCGCTGGGACTTCAGTCCGGTTTGAAGCAGGAAGTGCTCGACTCGCCCGACCTGTCGCTGATCGCGAACGGATCGAACGGGTTCCGGTATCTGGCGTTCAACATGCGCAAGTCGCCGATGAACATCCGGGAGTTCCGGCGTGCCGTCGGCTGCATGATCGACAAAGAGTTCCTCCAGCAGCTGCTGCAGGGCGCGATCATCCCGGCGTACAGCCTGGTGCCCGCGGCCAACACGTTCTGGGCCAACCCGAACACCGAGCAGCTCTGCAAGGGCCTCTCCGGTCAGGAGCGCTTCGACACCGCCATGGGCATGCTGAAGGACGCCGGCTTCACGTGGGACGTTGAGCCCCAGTACGACGCCGACTTCGCCTCGCTCGTGCCCGGCACGGGTACCGGCATGAAGGATCCCGACGGCAACCCTGTCCCCGAGATGGAGATCCTCGCTCCGGGCGCCGGCTACGACCCGCTGCGGTCGACGGCCTCGATCTGGATCGAGCAGTGGGCCGGCCAGCTTGGCATTCCTGCCAAGGCCGTCCCGACCAGCTTCTCGGTCATCGTGGACAAGGTCTTCGCCGAGGGCGAAGCCGCCAAGGACTGGGACTGGTACATCCTCGGTTGGGGTCTCGGCGACCCGTCGTTCCCGGACTTCCATGAGGCGTTCTTCGCCTCCTGGCAGGATTCGGCCGAAGGTGGCTTCAACACGCCTGGCTACTCCGACCCGCAGGTCGACGAGTGGGCCCAGGATCTGTTGGCCGCCACGGACGTGAACACGGCCCGTGACATCGTCCACAAGCTCGACGCCAAGATCGTCGAAGACGCACCGTACGTGGTGTTGTTCCAGACGCCGGTGTTGGAGGCGTATCGCAACACGCTGATCTTCCCCTTCACCGACACGCTGGACGGTCTGCAGAACCTCTCGGGTCTGCCGACGTCTGTGCAGATGCAGCAGTAGCCAACCTACCGACCGTTCGAAGGGGAGGGCCATTGGCCCTCCCCTTCTGTTTGCCAGAAGCCGTCGGGGGAGTATGGTGACCGGTCCGCGGGTGCTAAGCTCGCTCGGCCGCGCGAGACAGTGGAGGCAACGTGCTGAAGTTCATCGGGAAGCGCACCGTACAGAACATCCTCGTGTTCATCGTGTTCCTCACCGCGACGTTCTTTCTGCTGCAAGCCCAGCCCGGTGACATCACCGACCAGTTTCTCTCCAACCCGAAGATCACCCCTGAGGTGCGGCAACAGTTTGCCGAGCGCCTCGGCCTCACCGGCACGCTTTGGGAACAGTATGTGCGCTACATGAAGAACTTCTTCACCGGAAACCTCGGAGTGTCGTTCTCCGAGTATCCGAAAGAAGTCATGGACATCATCGCCGAGCGACTGCCACGAACACTCGCGCTCTTCCTCTTCGCGACGTTCCTCGCTTTCATCGTCGGCTTCAAGTCGGGCAAACTCCTCGCATGGCGGCGTGGCAAACGCGGAGAGCACGTCATCACGCTGACCGGGGTGTTCTTCCAGACAGTCTTTTACCCGTGGTTCGCCGTGGTGATGATCTGGATCTTCGCCTTCTTCCTAGGCTGGTTCCCGGCCGGGAAGTTCCTCACGGTCGACAAGTGGCTCACCGCCGAGCGAACGTTCGATGCCAATGCGGTGTTCGACCGCATGCTCTTGACCGTCCTCGCCGTGGCTGTTCTCATCATCGCCGCGGAGATCATCGGTCGCCGCATGAACAGCCGCGTCGCCGGCCGACGATTCATCTGGGGCACCCGAGTGCTGACGCTCATCGCCCTGGTGGTCTGGTGGGAGGCCGTGTGGCCTGAGATGATTCCCTTTGCGCTCGACATCGCCTACCACCTCGTTCTGCCGACCGTGACGCTCTCATTCGTCGGATTCGGCGGCTGGATGCTCTTGACGAGGGCCTCGATGCTGGAGACGCTGCGGGAGGACTACATTCTCACCGCCAGGGCCAAGGGATTGCCCGACAAGGTCGTTCGTGACCGCCATGCCGCCCGGAATGCCCTGCTTCCTGTGACGACCTCGCTCGTCATCGGCCTCGCGTTCCTCATCGGTGGTGGTGTCGTGACCGAGACCGTCTTCTCGTGGCCTGGCATGGGGCAGACGCTGCTGAGCGCGGCATCGCAGCAGGACATCCCCCTCACCATCGGGGCGTTTGCCTTCATCGCGGTTTTGGCGCTCATCGCCCACCTCGTCGTCGACATCATGTACATGTACCTCGACCCCCGGATCCGGGTAGGCGGATAGGAGGCCGGCCATGACCACAGACCTACATCAGTCAACCGAGGAGATGCTGGCCGAGAGCCTCTGGAAGGTCAGGCTGAAGCTTGCATGGCGAAGCTTCCGCAAGGGCTGGGCAAGCTTCGTCGAGAACCGCATCGGCCTCCTCGGTCTCGGGATCATCGCCCTCTACGGACTCATGGCCCTTGCCCATCCCATCCTCCTCGACACCGTCTGGGACCCCCGGGTGTACGATCCGATCATCGGCTACGACGCGCCGGCAACCATCAAGACGATTGTTCCGGACGGACAGGTCACCGACCCGGAGACCCAGGTTTCGCTGCTCGAGGCCCGGCTGATCAATCCGATCCTCAAGGTCGGAGAGACGCTCGAGATTCGCGAGCAGCCGGCGTCACCTTCGAGGAAGCATCTCCTCGGCACGGATCCGCTGGGCAGGGACGTGCTCAGCCAGCTCATGTTCAGCACCCGCGCCGCGTTTCTCTTGGGGGTGGTCGCGTCGCTTGTGACCGTCTTCATCGCGACGACCGTCGGGTCGGTGTCGGCCTTCTTCGGAGGGCTCATCGACACCTTCTTCATGCGGCTCGCCGACCTCATCCTGCTGGTTCCCTTCCTCCCGCTGCTGATCGTCTTGTCGGCACTCTTCCAATTTGGACTCTTGCACCTTGCGCTCATGATCGGAATCCTCGGCGGTTTTGGAGGGACCGCCATCATTCTGAAATCCCAGGCACTCTCCATCTCGGTGAAGCCGTTCATCGACGCGGCCCGGATCGCCGGCGGTGGCAAGATGCACCTCATCTTCCGGCACATCATCCCCAACGTGCTGCCGTTGAGCTTCCTCTACATGATGTTCTCGGTGACCGATGCCATTTCGATTGAAGCGACGCTGTCCTTCCTGGGCCTGCTCAATATCGACATGAGCTGGGGCATCATGATCTACCAGGCGAGTGTGCAGGGGTACTTGCTCTCCGGCACCAAGTACTGGTGGCTGCTCATGCCGGCCGGCCTGTCGGTGACGCTTCTGGCAGGATCGTTCTTCCTCGTCGGTAGAGCGATGGACGAGATCATCAACCCAAGGCTGCGGAAACGGTAGGGGAGCGATGGAGCACATCCTCGAGGTCAACGACCTCACCATGCATTACACGGTCAAGGAGGGCGAAGTCATGGCCGTCGACGACGTCTCCTTCGCCCTCGGACGCGGCGAGGCTTTGGGTCTCGTCGGCGAGTCCGGCTGCGGGAAGACGTCGGTCGCGATGAGCCTCATCCGGCTCCTGGCCGACAACGCGGAGATTCAGAAGGGCTCCATCGTGCTCGACGGTGTCGACCTGGTGCCGCTCGTCGAAGAGGAGATGCGGACCCACCGCTGGGCCGACATCTCGATGGTGTTCCAGGGCGCCATGAACGCATGGAACCCGGTCTACAAGGTCGGCGATCAGATCTGGGAGGCGATGCAGACCCACTTCCCGCTCATGACCGAATCGGAAGCCAGGGAGCGTATCGCCGAACTGTTCCGTCTCGTCGGTCTCAATCCCGCCATGATGGACCGGTATCCCCACGAGTTTTCCGGTGGCATGCGACAGCGGGCCATCATTGCCATGGCACTGTCGTGCAACCCGAAGGTCATCATCGCCGACGAGCCCACCACCGCGCTCGACGTGATCGTGCAGGACCAGATCCTCAAAGAGCTCAAGAAGATCCAGCAAGAGCTCGGGATGTCGATCATCTACATCTCCCACGACGTGGCGGTGATCGCCGAGGTCAGCGACCGCATCGGGGTCATGTACGCGGGCAAACTCGTCGAGCTGGGCCCAACCGACGAGGTATTTCCGCGTCCTCGACACCCCTACGCCTACCTGTTGCTCGCCTCGACGCCCTCGGTCAAAGGTCCCCGCCGCAAGCTCGCGCCGCTTGAAGGTGAACCGCCGAACCTCCTCCATCCACCGGCAGGCTGCCGGTTTCATCCGCGGTGCCCCTTCGCCACCGAAGTGTGCGCAACGGATGAACCGCCCTACACCGAGGTGGATGAAGGCCACATCGTCGCCTGCTGGAACTGGGAGCAGGTTCCCGAGCTCGGAAGGCTGGAAGCATGACCGACCGAACGATCGACACCAAGGTGGAACAGCCGCTCGTCAAGGTCGAGAACCTCAAGCGTCTGTTTCCGGTCCAGAGGGGCCTGTTCCGCAAAGCCACCAACTTCATCCATGCGGTCGATGACGTCTCTTTTTCGATACCGGCCGGGGAGAGCCTCGGCCTGGTGGGCGAGTCCGGCTGCGGCAAGACGACTACCGGACGGATCCTGACCCGGCTGGACCAGCCGACCGACGGAGCCATCTACCTGCGCGACGGCCAAGAGATGCTCAACATCGCCGACATCGACAAAGACGGCATGAAGCGTTTCCGCCGGCGAGTCCAGATGATTTTCCAGGACCCGTATGAGTCGATGAACCCGCGGCGCACGATCTTCGACACGATCGCCGAGCCCCTACAGGTACAAGGCATCGGACGACTTCCCGAACGTGAGGAGCGGGTGGCCGAGCTGCTGGAACTGGTCGGATTGACACCGGCCCCCACCTTCATGTTCCGCTATCCCCATGAGCTCTCGGGTGGCCAGCGTCAACGGGTCGCCATTGCCCGGGCCTTGGTCATCGACCCGACGTTCGTCGTGGCCGACGAGCCGACGTCGATGCTCGACGTGTCGATTCGCATCTCCATCATGGATCTGATGTTGAACCTCGCCAACGAGTTCGGCGTGTCCTACTTGTACATCACCCATGACCTCGCCGTGGCCCGCTACATGTGCGACCGGATCGCGGTCATGTACCTGGGGAAGATCGTGGAGCTCGCCGAGACGGAAGAGCTGCTGGGAAACCCCCAGCATCCCTACACGAGGGCATTGCTGTCGGCGGTGCCGGTACCTGATCCCAGCTATGTGCGGCCCCCCGTCGAGATCAAAGGTGGGATCACCAAGGCGATCGACCCGCCACCCGTGTGCCGCTTCGTCGACCGCTGCCCCTGGGCCACGGACTACTGCCGAAACAACGAGGCCCCGCCGCTCGAAGAAAAGTCCTCCGGACACTTCGTTGCCTGTCATCTCGTGGAGAAGGTCAGCTGATCCTCACCATCCCCAACCTGATATCGGCGCTCCGGCTCGTCGGTGTCGGCGTCTTCGCCTGGCTTCTCTTCGGCCGCGACGAACCTGCGACGGCCGGATGGCTGTTGTTGGCCCTTGGCGCCACCGACTGGATCGACGGATATCTGGCACGCAGGCTGCATCAGGTCAGCGACCTCGGCAAGTTTCTCGATCCGCTGGCCGACCGCCTCGCCGTCGCGACGGCGGTAGTCGGAGGCATGGTCACCGGCGTCCTTCCACTGCTGCTGGGGTGGCTGCTGATCATCAGAGAGGCACTGGTCGGTGTCGGCGCCCTGTTCATGGCGGCCAGGGGAGAACGGCTCGAAGTGCGCTGGTTGGGGAAACTCGCCACGTTCATCCTGTACGGGGCCATCGCCGCGTTCTACGTCGCCGCCGGCGGGTGGGGGCAGGAATTCTTTACCGCGATCGGCTGGGTGTTCGGCGTGCCCGGGCTGGTGTTCTACTGGTGGGTGGCCGTGCAATACTTCGGCGACATGCGCAGCGTCTAAGCTTCTGGCGAAACGAGGAGGTACCGTGAACGTTCCGGACGATCGCCGCTATACCGAAGATCATGAGTGGGCCAAACGGGAAGACGACGGGCGCATTCGGGTCGGGATCACCGACTACGCCCAGGACGCCCTCGGTGACATCGTCTATGTCGAGGTGCCGGAAGTCGGCTCGACGGTGGGAAAGGGCGACCCCATCGCCGAGGTGGAGTCGACGAAGTCAGTCTCCGACGTCTACGCCCCGGTGTCGGGTTCGATCATCGCCGTGAACGAGGCACTTGCCGACGCTCCGGAACTGGTCAACTCCGATCCGTATGGGGAAGGCTGGTTTGCGCTCATCGAACCGTCAGGTGACGAATACGATGCCCTGCTCGACGCGGCCGCGTACCGGGCGTTGACCGAGGAGTAGGCATAGCCCCACCGGAAGTCGGCTCCCGAAGACGGCTGCCTCGGAGGCACAGATACTCGAGCACATCGAGGGATGCGTGCACCGCTAGCATGAGGCCATGCGTTGCCCCAACTGCCATGCGGAGATTCCCAACGACGCCGTCACCTGTCCGACGTGCGGCCTCGAGATCGAACACGAACCAACCGTCACGTTCGTCCCCGAGGTCGCCGAACCGGCGCAGCCGTCCGTCGAGTCGATCACCGAGGGCTTTGCCCTCGTCGTAGAACGCGGACCCAGAGCCGGACTCGGTTGGGTGCTCAAAGAAGGAGTCACCACCGTAGGTAGACATCCCGACTCCGACATCTTCCTCGATGACATCACCGTGTCGCGTCATCACTGCCGGCTCATCCTCGACGCCTCCGGCCTCACCGTCGAAGATTCCGGCTCGACGAACGGCACCTATGTGAACGGCGAACGAGTAGACCGGGCCCACCTTGCCCCCGGCGATGAAGTGATCGTGGGCAAGTTCCGTCTGGTCGTTGCCTCCGGCCATGCATGAGGGCCTCTCGATCGGCGAGGTGATCTCGCTGCTCCGGGAGGAGTTCCCCGATGTCACCGTCTCGAAAGTCCGGTTCCTCGAGAGCCAGGGGCTGATCAGCCCGCGACGCAGTCCATCGGGCTACCGACTGTTCGACGACGACGACGTCGCGCGGCTTCGATACATCCTCCAGCAGCAGCGCGACCACTTCCTGCCACTCAAGGTGATCAAATCGAAACTCACCATGTGGGAACGCGGTGAAGAAACACCCGTGCCGGCACCCTCGGGCCCGCCACCAGATCAACTCTTCGCGCCGTCGGGAGCACCGGTCGACCGGGACGAACTTCGCAGGACGAGTGGGCTGTCATCGAGACAGGTCTCCGACCTCGTGGAACATCACGTCCTGGTACCGCTCGAGGAACCCCCCGAACGCTACGCTCCCGAAGAGGTCGCCGTGGCAGTCCAGGCGCAGCGGTTGATGGCCTACGGGCTGGAAGCCCGACACCTCAGGAGTATCCGTCTGTCTTCTGAGCGAGACTTCGAACTCCTCGACGCGCTCGTGCTTCCCTTGCTCCGGTCGCGCAGCCCGGAAGGTCGGCAACGTGCCGCGGAGATACTCGCCGGAGCCGCAGACGCCATCGGCAAGATGCGGGCCGCCATGGTTGCCGAAGGACTGCGCGAGGTGATGGGGGAGTGATGCGTCGAGTCGTAGCGCCGCTCTTGGCGGTGCTGATTCTCCTGGGCGCGGCCCCGGCCGTGGCCACCCCCGTCGCCGCACCGCCATCTCCCGTGTGGGGCCTCTACGCAGGTGCGCCACCGGAGGTGACCGCCTCGAGCTGGATCTTGTACGACGACACCTACGGTCGGGTCCTGGCGGACCACATGGCCGACACGCCGAGGCCGATGGCATCCACGACCAAGATCATGACGGCGCTCCTCGCTCTCGAACGTGGCAACCTCGACGATCCGGTGCTGATCTCATCAAGCGCAGCCGACATAGGAGAAGCCGAGATCGGTTTGGAAGCCGGGGAAGTCTGGACGCTCCGTCAACTCCTCACCGCGATGCTCGTCAGGTCGGCGAACGATGCCGCGGAGGCGGTCGCAGAGTACGTCGGCGGCACCCAGCAGCACTTCGTCGAACTGATGAACGAGAAGGCGCTCGAATTGGGGCTCCGTCAGACGAGCTACGCCAATCCCCACGGGCTCGACGCACCCGGGCATTTCACGACGGCCAGGGAGCTCCTCGAACTCACCCTGGTCGCCATGGAGGACCCGGTGTTTGCGGAGCTGGTCGGCACGCAGACAGCCGTGCTGCCACCGGCCCCTGATGGAACCGAACGGATTGCCCAGACGACCAACCAGCTCCTGGGTTCCTATCCGGGAGCCTTCGGCGTCAAGACCGGATTCACCAATCTGGCCGGACTGGTGCTGGTGGCGGGAGCCGAGCGCGACGGCAGACGCCTGTACACCGTCGTCATGGGATCTGCAGACCACTTCACCGACGCGACGGCACTGCTCGACTACGGCTTCGCCCAATACGGAGTCGTACAACAGGTCTCCAAAGGGGTCTCCTACGTCGCCCACACAACGGCAGCCTCAGAGCCGCCGGTGGAGACGACAACGCCGTCGCCGACTCAGGTGGCACAAGCCGAGGCGACCCGCGGCGGGGGAGTGCCACCGTCGATGGGCGACGCCGTCGAATGGGTGAAACGGTATTGGACGTGGCTGACCGGCAATGGCTGATTTCGTCGAAGTGGTCGAAGCGTCCAGCATCCTTCGCCGAGTGGAGGACCTGGCGGCGCGCATCTCGGACGACTACGAAGGCAAAGAGCCGGTGCTGGTCGGGGTGCTGTTCGGTGCGCTGCCATTTCTTGCTGATCTGGCGAAGCATCTCACGATGAGCTGCGAGTTCGACTTCCTTGCACTGAACCGGTTCGGAGAAGGTGGACGCGCGAGGATCGCCATGGACACCGAGACGCCGCTCGAGGGGCGACATGTCATCCTTGTCGAAGACATCGTCGACACCGGGTTGACGCTGTCGTTCCTCCACCGGCTTCTCGAAGCCAGGGATGTGGCATCGATCGCGACGGCAACCCTGCTCGACAAGGCAGCCAGGCGCATCGTCGAAGTTCCGCTCGAGTATCGAGGGTTCGAAGTGGGCGATGAGTTCTTGCTCGGATACGGTTTGGACTGGCAAGGGCGCTACCGCAACCTGTCATCGTTGTGGGCCGTGCTGAACCTGCAAAGCCTGACCGACGACCCCGACCGCCTCGCACGCCTCACCTACGGCCGGTGATAACCTGAAGGCGTGACCGACAACATCCCGATGGAACTCGTGGGGGTGCGCCTCCAGCTCCCCACCAACACGCCGGTCGTGTTGCTGCGAGAAACGGCCGGAGAACGATTCGTGCCGATCTGGATCGGTGCGGTAGAGGCGACCGCCATCGCCTATGCGATGGAGGGCATCGTGCCGCAGCGCCCGCTCACGCACGATCTCCTCGAGAACGTCATCGAGGCGCTCGGCGCGACGGTGTCGCGCGTGGTGATCACCGAGCTGCGAGACGCCGTGTTCTATGCGGATCTGGTGTTGGATCGTGACGGTGCAGAGATCCACGTGTCGTCGAGACCATCGGACGCACTGGCCCTGGTGGCCCGGACAGGAGCCCCGGTCTTCGCAGCCTCGCAGGTGCTCGACGAGGCCGGGATCGAGATTCGAGACGAAGACGAGGAAGACGAGATCGAAAAGTTCCGGGAATTCCTCGAGGACGTCGAGCCAGAGGACTTCGAGGCCGGGCCACCGAGCTGATGACACCCGCCCGCCGGATGCAGATCGGCGCCGCCATTTTCACCGGGGTGCTCGTCGTAGCCACCGTGGGCTACATCGTCATCGAAGGCGCCAATCCGCTCGACGCCCTCTACATGGCAGTGATCACCTTGTCGACCGTGGGGTTCTCCGAAGTCGTGCCCCTGTCGCATGCCGGTCGAGTGTTCACGATGATCGTGATCGTGTCCGGGGTGAGTACGCTGGCGGTAACCGGCGCCGCCTTCCTGGAAGCGGCGGTGGAGAACCTCACAGAGCGGCAAAGGAGGCGTATGCACCGGCAGATCGAGCATCTCGACCGACACACGATCGTCTGCGGCTGGGGCCGCATCGGTTCGTCGGTATGGGAGATCCTCGAACAGCACGGTGTTCCCACGTTGGTCGTGGAGCAGGACGCCCAGATCGCCGAAAGCGCTCGAGAAGCCGGGGCGCTCGTCGTAGAAGGCGACGCGACCAGAGATGAGATCCTCGAAGAAGCAGGCGTGCGGCGGGCCGACGCCGTCGTGGCATGCGTCAACGCCGACTCAGACAACCTGGTGATCAGCCTGTCGGCCAAGGCGCTCAACCCCAAGGTACGAATCGTCGCACGGGCCTCTGACGTCGAGGCAGAACACAAGCTCACCAAGGCCGGCGCCGACCGGGTCGTCGCTCCCCAGGTGGTCGGAGCCCGCCGCATCGCCTCGCTGGTCACGCAGCCCGACCTGGCCGATGTGATCGATCTGGTGGTGCGGGGAGCACCCGTCGAGTTCCGGGTGCAGCGCTTCACGGTTGGACCGAACTGCGAAGTGGCCGGCAAGACGCTGCGCGAAGCAGGCATTCGACGGAAGTCCGGGGCTTTGGTGCTCGCCCTCGAAGACAAGACAGGTCGCCAGCTGTTCTTCAATCCGAGCCCCGAGGTGGTCTTGGAACCGGGAACCGTCGTCGTGGCCGTCGGGAACGGCGATCAGCTCAACCGGCTGGGCGCACTCCTCGAAGCGGCGTGAGTTATCCACAGAAGTTGTTGACAACTCGTCCGCACGCCGAGTAGCTTGGTGTCTCGAATTACTCGCGTGTAACCTGGAGGCGATATGGAAGAGGCCTTTCGCGCCCCGCAGGTGTGCAACCTGGTGGGCATCACTTATCGGCAGCTCGACTATTGGGCCCGAACCGGACTCTTGAAGCCGTCGATCCGCTCCGCCCACGGATCCGGCACCCAGCGCCTGTACTCATTTACCGATGTGGTCCAACTCAAGGTCATCAAGCGGCTCCTCGACGCAGGCATGAGTTTGAAGAAGATCCGCCAGGCGATCGACATCCTCAGGAACCAACTCCAATCCGACCTGGTCGACGTCACCCTCCTCTCCGACGGGCAGACCATTTACGCCGCACACAGTGCGGAAGAAGTCGTCGATGTGTTCCGTCGTGGCCAGGGAGTATTCGGCATCGCCATCGGCCCGGTGCAGGAGGAACTCGAAGGCCAGATCCACGAACTGTGGACCGAAGAGAATGTCGACGTGCAGGAGGCCCGGCTCTGAGCCAAGACGAGACGTTCGGGCGCGGCCGCGCCGAGACAGAGGCGTTCGCTCACAACAGCGAACGGCAGTTCGCCCGACTCCTCGACTTCTATGGCATCGAGTGGGAGTATGAACCCAAGGCGTTCCCGATCGCCTTCGACGACGAGGGGAACCCGACCGGCTACTTCGCTCCCGACTTCTATCTGCCGGCAGAAGACACGTTCATCGAGATCACCACGATGAACCAGCGACTCGTCACCAAGAAGAACCGGAAGGTACGCCGGCTCAGAGAGCTCTACCCGGACGTGACCTGCAAGATCTTCTACCAACGGGACTACCTCCAACTGCTCGTCAAATACGGGCTGGAGGATCCGGACCAGATGGAAGAGACTCCGGTTCCGAAACGCCTTCCGGGGAGACCCGAAGTCGTACCGGTCGACGACGTCGCCGACGCCGGCTGACCCACACCGCCGGCAGTCTAAGCTGGCAGTATTCGCGAGCCAGGAGGAAGGCGGCATGCCTCATTCACCGCTGCATGAAGACCACGTCAGGCTCGGAGCCCGGTTCGTCGACTTCGCCGGCTGGGAGATGCCCGTCCAGTATGTAGGCGTGATCGCCGAGCATGAGGCGGTCCGCAACCATGCAGGCGTGTTCGACGTTTCACATCTGGGGAGGTTCTCCGTCGAGGGGCCAGGCAGCACCGACCTGCTCCTCGAGCTGCTGTGCAACAACATCACCCACATCGAACCCGGCAGAGCCCAGTACACCATGTCGCTCAACGAGGACGGGGGAGTGCTGGATGACATCATCGTCTGGCGATGGGACACCGATCGCTACTGGGTGATCCCGAACGGGGCCAACGACGACGCTATTCGAGCCCGCTTCGCCGCCGCAGCGCCTTCCGGCGTCTCTATCGAGCCCATCAGAACGAACACCGCCATGCTGGCACTCCAAGGTCCCGAATCCCCAGCCATCTTCGAGTCCGTACTCGGCGTTGTGCCAGGTCGCTTCCGTCTCGGCGAAGGCACCTTTCATGGTCGATCTGTCGCCGTTGCCGGCACCGGCTATACCGGTGAACGAGGGGGAGAGATCGTCGTGGAGGCCGAGGCTGCTTCCGACCTCTTCGCCGCGCTGCTGGACGCCGGTGCCACCGCCTGCGGACTCGGTTCGAGAGACACCCTTCGCCTCGAGATGGGCTATCCGCTGTATGGCCAAGACCTCGACCCGGAGACCACGCCACTCGAGGCCGACCTCGGTTGGGTTGTCGCCTGGGACCATGACTTCGTGGGCAAAGCTGCCCTCGAACAAGAGCGGAACACAGGGCTGCGGAAGAAACTCGAGGGGTTCGTCATGCCCGGACGCAAGATCGCCAGGCACGGATACCCGATGCGGTCGGAATCGTCGACCGGGAGCGTCGCCAGCGGCAACTTCAGCCCTACGCTGGGACGAGGCATCGGCATGGGGTACCTGGCCCCACCCATCGACGCGGACAGCACCATCGAGGTGGAGGTTCGCGGCGAGTGGATACCGGTAGAACGCAAGAAGCCACCGTTCAAGGGATAGCAATGGATTTCACTCCTCACACCGACGCAGACCTGGCCGTCATGATGGATCGGCTCGGCATCGAAGGACTCGACGAGCTCTTCGCACACCTGCCAGAAGCGGTCCGCTCCGAGACGGCTCACATTGGCGATCCGTTGGCCGAACCCGAGGTGCAGCGCCTCGTCGCTCAATGGGCCCAACAGAACCGCTCGCTGACATGCTTCGCAGGAGGAGGCTTCTACGACCACTTCCTGCCTCCGGTCGTGCAGCACCTCACGGCACGGCCCGAATTCGTCACGGCCTACACCCCCTACCAACCTGAAGTCTCCCAAGGCGTGCTGCAGGGCCTCTACGAATACCAGTCGATGATCTGTGCCATCACAGGGATGGACATCGCGAACTCGTCTATGTACGACGGAGCTACCGCCACGGTCGAAGCGATCAGTGCAGCCGTGCAGGCCACCAGGAGGACGACGGTCTGGATCTCTCGTGGGGTCGGACCCCGCATCAGGGAAGCTGTCGCCACCTTCGCCACCGCTCGGAATCTCGAAGTGGTCGAGCATCCTCTCGTCGACGGGCGCACCGTGTGGGCGCCGGACGCCGAAGGAGACCCGGCCGCGGTGGTGATGGCTCAGCCGAACTACCTCGGTGTGATCGAACCCTACGATCCGCCTATCACCCTGGCCCACGATCGGGGGGCACTCGCCATCGTGTCGGTCGACCCGATGACCCTCGGAGTGCTGCGCTCGCCGGGGGCCGCCGGCGCCGACATCGCGGTGGGAGAGGGCCAGCCCCTCGGGAGCCCGCTGTCGTTCGGAGGGCCAGGGTTGGGGATCTTCGCGCTGAAGCAGGAGCACGTGCGGCGTCTCCCCGGCCGGATCGTGGGGCGTACGGTCGATCGTGACGGCACGACGGCCTATGTGATGACACTTCGGGCCCGAGAGCAGGACATCAGACGGCACAAGGCTTCGTCGAACATCTGCTCCAACCAGGCACTCAACGCCATGGCCGCCGGTATCCACCTCGCCTGGCTTGGCCCCGACGGTCTGCAACGAGTCGGCGAACTGTCGGCGCGGAAAGCCCACTACCTGGCCGAGCGGCTCGTCGATCTCCCGGGAGTCCGCCTCGCCGTCGACGCCCCGTTCGTTCGCGAGTTTGCGATCCTGCTGCCCGAAGAACCGGTCGACGTCGTACAGGCCATGGCGGAACGTGGCTACCTCGCCGGCATACCTCTCAGCTCCGACTACCCCGAGTTCCCTGGAGGGTTGCTCGTGGCGGTCACCGAGCAGCGGACCAAGGAGGAGATGGACGGCTATGTAGAAGCCCTCAAGGAGGTGATGGCGGATGCCTGAACCCGCCGGAAAGGCATCATCGGCTCCCCTCGTCGGAGGAAGCCCGGAACCCACACTCATCGAACTGTCGACCGACGGCCGGAGGGCCTGGTCGCTGCCGGAACTCGACGTGCCCGCGACGCCCATAGACCTTCCCGAACTCGCCGAGAGGCTTCCCGGACTGCCCGAAGTCTCCGAATACGACCTGGTGATGCACTACACACGCCTTGCTCACCGAAACTTCGGCGTCGACCTCGGTTTCTACCCTCTGGGTTCATGCACCATGAAGTACAACCCGAAGGTAGCCGACTGGGCGGCTGCCCGGAGTGAGTTCACCTCGCTGCACCCGGACACGCCGGCCCACTTCGCGCAAGGGGCCTTGGAGGTACTCGTCGACGCCGAGAGGATCCTCTGCGAGCTGACCGGCATGTACCGAGCCACGTTCCAGCCGGCAGCCGGTGCGGCCGGGGAACTGACCGGCATGATGATCACTCGCGCCTATCACACGGCCAACGGGGATCCGCGAACGACCATCATCGTGCCCGACTCGGCCCACGGCACCAACCCGGCATCGGCGGCCGTTGCCGGTTACACCGTCAAGGAGGTGCCTTCCAACGAGCGCGGCATGGTGGACGTCGACGCGTTGCGGTCGATGCTCGACGATCAAGTGGCAGGCCTCATGTTGACCAACCCGAACACTCTCGGGTTGTTCGAAGAGGACATCGTCGAGATCGCCGACGCCGTGCATGAGGTGGGTGGGCTTCTCTACTACGACGGCGCGAACATGAACGCGATCCTCGGGGTTTCACGGCCCGGAGACATGGGCTTCGACATCGTGCACTCAAACCTCCACAAGACGTTTGCCACACCTCACGGAGGCGGCGGCCCCGGGTCGGGTCCGGTAGCGGTGACCAGGGAACTGGCCCCGTTCCTCCCCGGTCCACTTCCGATGCGAGACGAAGAGGGAACCCTGTTCTGGGAGATGCCGGCGAAGTCGATCGGACGGGTGCACGGGCGGCATGGCAACTTTGGTGTCGTCCTACGGGCACTGACCTACATGCGAGCCCTCGGGGATGCGGGTCTGCGGCGCGTGGCCGAGCTTTCGGTGCTCAACGCACGGTACCTGGAGTCGCTCATCGCGGATCACTACGAGGTGCCGTATCCGGCCCCGTGCATGCACGAGTTCGTCGTCTCCGCCGAGGAGTTGAAGCAGCAGACGGGGGTTCGTGCGATGGATATCGCCAAGGCACTGCCAGACCGCGGTTTCCATGCCCCCACCATGTACTTCCCGCTCATCGTCCACGAGGCACTGATGATCGAGCCGACCGAAACCCACTCCCGGGAGACCTTGGAAGCCTTCGCCGCTGCCCTCAACGAGATCGCCGAGACGGCCTACCGAGACCCCGAAGCCATTATCGGGGCTCCTACCACGACGCCGGTCCACCGACCTGACGAGGCCCAAGCGGCCCGGCATCTCGATGTCACCTGGAGCATGCATCATGGATGAGTTCACGATGAAGGGCGGAACCCGTCTCGCCGTACGGCGGTGGGACGCGCCGGATCCGTGGGCCCAACTGTTGCTCGTGCATGGTCTTGGCGAGCACAGCGGACGGTATGACCACGTCGCCGCCTACTTCAACGAACAGGGGGTGGCGGTCACGGCGTTCGACCTTCCCGGACACGGCCTCTCCGGAGGTCGCCGCGGCGTGCTCGGAAACTGGGACGACCTGCTCGATACGATCGAGGCTCTCCTCGATGGTCTGAGGGACGGGGACCTGCCCGTTGTCCTCTATGGCCACTCGATGGGCGGCCTCATCGTCACCGACTATCTGACCAGCAGCCACTCGCAGCCGGACGCGGCCGTTGTCAGCAGTCCATGGTTCGAGGACACCGCTCCCGAAGCGCTCCATCTTCTTGTCAAAGGGCTCGGGGGGCTGCTTCCCGGCGTCACCGCACCGACCGGTATCAAAGGTGAGCAACTGTCAACGGACCCGGCGGTAGGGGAAGCCTACTTCGCCGACCCGCTCGTGCTCACCAAGGCGTCGTTGGGTCTGGGGCGCGAGGCGCTGGAACGGCAACGAGCGATCAAGCGACGCCTCGACCGTATCAGGGTTCCCGTGCTTACCGTGCACGGTGCCGCCGACGATCTGGTGCCGCCCAAGGCGAGCGCGATGCTCGAGCCCTACGGAAAGCGCATCGTCTATGAAGGATTCCGCCACGAGAGCCACAACGAACCGGACGGTGAGCGAATGCTCGCCGACATGGTGGCGTGGCTAGCCGAGACCGTAGGCCGGAGCGATGACGTCCCGCCAGAGGGCCCGGCGGACGGGTAGCGAACCGAACGCCGCGTCGAGCGCATTGCGGGTGACCGCTCCGAGATCGTGAACGTCGAATCCGTGGTCTTGAACTGCGCCTTCGAATTCGTCGGAAAGGGTGACCCGGCTCATGAGGCGGTCGTCGGTGTTGATCGTCACGGTGAAACCTGCCCGGTAGAGCATCCCGAGCGGATGCGAATCCGGTGTCCACCCTCCCGTGTGCACATTGGAGGTGGGGCACACCTCGAGGGGCACCCTGAAGTCACGGACGTAGCGGGCCAGGTCGGTCAGGGTGGCCAGCTCGCCATCTTCGATGGTGCAGCCGTCGACGATATGGACGCCGTGGCCGATGCGGTGGGCATAGCAGCGTTGCAGCGCCAACCAGATGGCGTGTGCTCCGTCGGCTTCGCCGGCATGGATCGTCAACCCGAGGTTGGAGGATCGTGCCAAACGGCAAGCCTCGGCATGGCGATCGGGGGGAAAGCCGATCTCGGGTCCGGCGAGATCGAATCCCACGACGCCGCGGTCCATGAAACCTAGAGCCAGTTTGGCAACTTGCAGCGAGTCCTCGTGCTGCCGCATGGCGTCCAGGATCAACCCGACGTGCAGACCTGTTGCCTCGGCGCCTCGCTGCAGTCCAAGTAACGTCGCGTCGACGACCCGCGCGGGGTCGAGTCCGTGGCGTAGGTGTTGCATGGGGGCGAACCGAAACTCGGCGTACACGACCCCGTCGGCGGCAACGTCGAGGCAGGCCTCATAGGCCACACGCTCCAACGCTTCGGCCGTCTGCATGACGCCTACCGTATGCTCGAACGCTTCGAGGTAGCGTTCCAGCGAACCTGCTTCGGTCTGGTCGAACCAGGCCCGCAACTCAGCGACGTCGGAAGCCGGGAGTCTGTCGTAGCCGGTCTCCTTGGCGAGTTCGATGATCGTCTCGACGCGAAGGCCGCCATCGAGGTGGTCATGAAGGAGGACTTTTGGGAGCATCGAAAGGTCAGACACTGGCGACCTCGTCGGCGCCGAGCCACCATCTCCGTTCGAGAAGGGAACGGCCGTACAGATGGCTTTCGATGGCCTCTCCGGGGACGAAGCCGGCAGCAGACGCGAACGCCTCGGCACCGGTGTTACCGACGAGAATGTCGACTGAAAGCGGTACGTGGGGTATCAGCGACCGAATCCGTTCCAGGAGCAACGTCGCCGCGCCATGTCGGCGATACTCGGGATGGGTACAAAGTGCAGAGAGCACGAGTCGATCCTCCTCGACGAACGCGTCGGCAAAGGCTACCGGACGTTCGTCGGCGATGACGACAAAGACTGGATGGTCGTCGAGGCGTTCTGCGAGCGCAGCCGACGAGTAGGCGGTGGTGAGCCAGCGGTCGACGAGCGAGCGGTCGAGTAGCTCCGTAAGGGTTGTCTTCCATGCAGCGTGTGCGATCTGCATGATGGCCGGCAGATCCCGCTGTTCGGCGCGGCGAACTCTCACGATCTCGAAGCTAGCGCGTCGGTTCGACCTGCGGACGACGGTGCGCGAGGATCGAACCATGCTCCGTCGAGGAAGCCTGCTCGTGGCAACTCCGCTTCTGGTCGACCCGAATTTCGACCGCACGGTCGTGCTGATCTGTGCTCACGACGACGACGGCGCCTTCGGAGTGGTGCTCAACCGTCCGTCCACGGTCCCGACCGCCGAGCACCTTCCCGCATGGGCCGAGACGGCAGACCCGACCGTCTACGTCGGCGGCCCGGTTCAGCCGGAAACGGCGATTGGGCTTGCTCTTGGGATCCCACCTCCGGGAACGGAAGTACTCCCAGATCTTGGTCTGGTCGATGTCGGCCGTCCACCAGTCGACTATCCAGGGACCCGACGGGCGCGAGTGTACGCCGGCTATGCCGGCTGGTCCTCTGGACAGCTCGAGGCGGAGATCGCCGAACAGGCCTGGTTCGTCATCCCGGGTTCGTCCGCCGATGTCTTCGCCGAGCCGGCCGGCATGTGGTCGGACGTCCTGCGGCGGCAACGAGGCACCCTCGCATTCTTCGCCACGTATCCGCCCGATCCGGTGCTGAACTGATGAGGCCATCGTTGCGAAACAAGGCGCCTGGGACCGTCTTCGAACGCACATGCTGGGAAGGAGGCGCCGAGTTTGTGGCGGGAGTCGACGAGGTAGGACGGGGCGCGTGGGCTGGACCGGTGAGCGTCGGTGTGGTCGTAGTTCCGAAAGGTCCGGCGCTGCGCGGGCTTCGAGAGTCCAAACTGCTCCACGAACCCGAGCGGGAAGCGCTCTTCGAGCGGGTTGCGCAGTGGTCTCTCGATTGGGCAGTCGGGCACGCATCCAACGAGGAGTGCGACGCGCTCGGTATGAGTGCCGCACTCCAACAGGCGGCACGACGGGCACTTGCCCAACTGGACCTGCGTCCGGACTGCGTGCTGGTAGACGGCCAGTGGGACTTCCTCGGGGTCGGTCGGACCGAGACGATTGTCGGGGGTGATCGGCGGTCGGCCGCGATTGCCGCCGCCTCGGTGATGGCCAAGGTCACCCGTGACCGGATGATGCGCGACTCCGCATTCGAGTTTCCATGGTACGGGTTCGATCTGAACAAAGGCTATCCGGCGCCGACGCACATGGCGGCGCTGCGGTGGCTCGGTCCTTCGACCTTGCACCGCACAACCTGGCGTTTCATCGAACGCCTGACGGGATAGAATCCACACTAATGGAACAGGTCCGTCCGCCCGCGGTGGCGGGGACGTTCTACCCCGCCGACCCGGCCCAACTCGAAGGAATGGTTCGCACCTTCCTGGCAGAAGCTCAACCCTCTGCGGGCCCTCCGCCCAGGGCGTTGATCGTCCCCCATGCCGGGTACGTGTACTCCGGACCGATCGCCGCCTCTGCTTATGCGACGGTCGCCGACACGAACGTTGAGCGGGTTCTGCTCATCGGTCCATCACACTATGTGTGGTTTCCCGGCCTGGCCCACCCGGATGTCGATGCGATGCTGACTCCGCTCGGTTCCGTACCCGTGGGGCGTGGACCGTTTCACCACACGCCCGTCATCTACAGTCCTGAGCCCCACCGGCGTGAGCACTCGCTCGAGGTGCAGCTGCCATTCCTCCAGGTCCTCTTCGGTGCGCCAACCGTGATCCCCCTTGCGGTGGGCGATGCGACCCCGGAGGAGGTGGCGCAGGCGATCGAGGAAGCCGGCGACGCTTCGCTGGTGGTGATCAGCTCCGATCTGTCCCACTATCTGCCCTATGAGCAGGCCCGGGCAGTCGATGAAGCAACTGCTCGAGCCATCGTGAATCTCGATCCGGCATCGCTGCACCGCGACTCGGCCTGCGGGGTCATCGGGATCCAAGGGATGTTGCTCTACGCCAGACGTCACGGATACCGATGCCGACTGCTGGATCTGCGGAACAGCGGCGACACCGCCGGCGACCCGGACCGGGTCGTTGGCTATGGGGCGTTCGCCTTCACCAAAGAGACCTGATCGCCGAGCAGCGGGACCCGGACCTTCCAGCCGAGCTCGTGTTGCACACGAACCCGCAGAGCTTCCGAAGCGTCGGGCTCGCCATGGGTGATGTAGGTCATCTCGGGCGATCGGGAGAAGGACCCGAGCCAGTCGAGCAGCTCGTTCGCGTCGGCATGGGCTGAGAGGCCGTGAATCTGCGCCACATCGCAGCGGATCGGCACCCATGAGCCATGCACCTTCACCTCAGACTCGCCGGAGAGGATCCGCGCGCCTCGGGTACCTCCTGCTTGATAGCCGACAAACAGCAACGTCGATCGGGGATCCGGGCCATAGGAGGCGAGGTGATGAAGCACCCGACCTCCGGTCAGCATGCCCGAGGCGGAGA
This sequence comes from Acidimicrobiia bacterium, assembly GCA_024763085.1. Lineage (GTDB taxonomy): Bacteria > Actinomycetota > Acidimicrobiia > Spongiisociales > UBA4744 > JANTGE01. The sequence continues at coordinate 1,909 of JANTGE010000001.1, read as the reverse complement.
CGATCACGGCAGGGTGGTCGAGATGGTTGAGGGACTTCGACTCTTCGACGGATTGCACGAGCCGGACGTCGCGTTCGATCGCCCGCACGTCGCCGGCGTCGAGCCGGTGATAGCGGTGGTATCGCAGATAGAGGTCCGTGGTTCGGACCGCCATCGGGCTGTTCAGGTAGATGGGAAGCGCAGGGATCCGGCCATCGGCAACGAGTCGGTGGAGCAAATAGATGATCGCCTGCGACCGGCCTACCGCAAAAGCCGGAATCAGCACCACGCCGCCGCGATTTGCCGTCTTCGAGACGACCCCTTCGAGGATGTCCAGGGGATCATCGTGTTCGTGAACCCGATTGCCGTAGGTCGACTCACAGACCAACACATCCGGCCCAAGGCCCCCTTCAGGCGGATACATGATGGGATCGTTCGGTCGGCCGACATCGCCTGAGAAAACGACGGTGCGATCGCCGGTGATCCGTATCATCGCGGCGCCGAGAATGTGGCCTGCCGGGATGAACTCGACCGTGAGGTCTCCGATGGTGAAGGGGCGGTGGAAGTCGACGGCGGCCAGACTCGCCAGCGAATCGTAGGCGTCCTGCTCGGTGTATAAGGGGAGCGCCGGCCGATGTTTCGAAAACCCTTTCTTGTTGGCGTACTCGGCGTCTTCTTCCTGCAGGTGGCCTGAGTCGGGGAGGAGAATGCCGGCCAGGTCCACGGTTGGGGGAGTCGCGTAGACAGGTCCCGAATATCCTTCTTTGACCAGGCGCGGCAGGTACCCAGAGTGGTCGAGGTGGGCGTGGGTGAGTACGACGGCGTCGATCGAGGAAGGGTCGACCGGGAATGGTGCCCAATTGCGCTCGCGGAGCGCTTTGTAGCCTTGAAAGAGGCCGCAGTCGACGAGAACCCTGGTGGAGCCGTCTGTGACCAGGTATTTCGAACCTGTAACGGTTCCGGCGGCACCGAGGAAGGCTATGTCCACACAGCAGCCTACCTCCCGGGTACGCTCTCATCATGGAATACACGAAACTTGGCGCTTCTGGACTCGAGGTGTCCCGGATCGCTCTTGGCTGCATGTCGTATGGCACGCCGTCCTGGAGGCCGTGGGTGCTTGACGCCGAGGCGTCGAAACCCTTCTTTCAGCGAGCTATCGAGCTCGGGATCAACTTCTTCGACACCGCCGACATGTATTCGCTCGGGGTGAGCGAAGAAGTCACCGGCAAGTGGCTACGTACCTTTGGCAATCGCGAGGAGCTCGTCATCGCCACCAAAGTGTTCTTTCCTATGGGGCAGGGACCGAACATGGGCGGGTTGTCTCGCAAACACATCATCCAGGCCTGCGAGGCGAGCCTGCGGAGGCTGGGCGTGGAGACCATCGATCTCTACCAGATCCATCGCTACGATCCGACGACCCCCATCGACGAGACCCTCGAGGCACTGGACCACCTGGTCACGCAAGGCAAGGTGCGCTACGTGGGGGCGAGCTCCATGTATGCGTATCAGCTCATGCGGAGTTTGTCGCTCGCCGAACGGAACGGCTGGGCCAGGTTCGTGTCGATGCAGAACCACTACAACCTCCTCTACCGCGAAGAGGAACGCGAGATGGCGCCGTTGTGTCGGGAGGAGGGTGTCGGCATGATTCCCTGGTCGCCGCTGGCACGAGGCCTGCTGGCCGGGACCCGGGAAAAGGTCGGCGACGCTTCGACGCCCCGCTCTGCCAGCGACGGGTTGGATCGGCTCTGGTACAACCAACCCTCCGACGTCGACCTCGTCGCGGCGGTGAAACAGGTGGCCGCCGAACGGGGAGTTCCTCCGGCGCAGGTGGCCCTCTCGTGGTTACTGTCACGTCCGGGTGTGGTCGCTCCGATCGTAGGGGCAACCAAACTCGGCCATCTCGACGACGCCGTGGCCGCGCTCGGCGTAC